>JAQNCT010000044.1 GCA_029077825.1 Acidocella sp.
TTTGGCCTGTTGTATAATCGGCGCTTTCGTAAGCCATAGCATCGAAGCGCGGCTGAGATGCACGCCCTCACAAAAATTGATATTCATCAGCCATTCAAATCGATTTTTTTGCAATTCATCAAACGGGAAAACCAGTGCCACACCGGCCTTACCAGCACCGCGGTGGGGTCAACGTGACCAGGCGAGAGAGAGATAAAAAAACAACCGTCCGTTCTCGTGTCGAGCGTGTGCATCCGGTGAGTGACGCGATCCTTACCTTTGCGGGCGGCGGTGCCGTGTTTCAGAGACAAATCGCCGCCCGCAATCCTTGCGACATCAATTAGTCGACGATTCCTGGTCGGCAAACTGTAGACTCAACTGGTCGGACGGCAGCGGCGGGACTATCCGCCGCACTAGCCGGCCAGAGGGGGCCTTGCGATCGCTTTGACGCTTACGGCTGCCGTGCTTCTTTAAAACCTCAAGTGCTGCCTCGCGATAGCCGGCCGACCGACGCAATGCCGTCAGCCTGTCCTTCGCCAACCGGGCCGCCGTTTCAGGCTCGACGATCGGCTGGGGATAGCTTGCAAGCTCAGCACCGGTTGCGAGCCATGGCGTCTGCAGAACGGCTAGCGGGACGCGCGCCAATTCAGGCACCCACTGCCGGGTAAAGCGGCCATCAGGGTCTTGGTCTCGCCCTTGCTTTACCGGGTTATAAATACGCGGCGTATTGATGCCGGTCTGGCCGGACTGCATTTGCACCTGCGGCCAATGAATGCCGGGTTCGTAATCACTGAACAACCGCGCGAGACGCTCACCGCTGACACGCCAGTCGAGCCCCAAATGATAGCTGGCAAAGGACTGAACCATGGCGCGCATACGAAAATTCAGCCAGCCGGTCGCAATCAAACTACGCATGCACGCATCAATAAACGGAATGCCGCTCTGCCCAGTTGCCCACGCGTTGAGCATGGGGTCATCAGGCGCGGTTGTTGTTCTGGCCCCTTGATGAGCCGGATGGAACGAGCGGACCTCAAGCTCCGGCTCGCTCTCCAGCTTTTGCGTGAAATGACTTCTCCAATGCAGGCGGGCAATCAGGCTGTCCAGCGCCGTAACCGGCACAGCGCGGGCCGTAGGCGGAGCATCAACCAGTGGCCGCCGCGCGGCGTAAAGCCGCTGCAAAACCTCGCGCACAGAAACCGCGCCCGTGGCCAAAGGAACTGATAGTCGTGAGCAAGCCGTGGCCCCGCTCAGCGGGCTCGACATTCCCCGGCGGTAATTCGCCCCGCGACCATCGAGAAAGCTGTCGAGCAGCCCAAGCGCCGCCTGACGCGTACCCAACTGTGGCTCTAAGCAGCCATCCTCTTGCAGGCCAAGTGTTTCAAGCATTGGCAGAGCAGCAATTTTTGCTTGCGGGACAGCAACAAGCCGCTCGGGCATTTTGGTAAGAGGCGCTGATGTAAACCGGCCAAAATGCGCCGCCCATTGGTCGCGTGCGCCAGTGCCACGGAGCACGCCGGTCTGGCTGAATTCCTGAAACGGAATTTTGCAACGCTTGCAAAATGCCCGAACGGCAATATCGCGCTTGAAGGTCCAAAGATTTCCTGTTTCTTCATGCGCCAGCAACCTTGCGATCCCGACGGTTGAATAAATTCGCTCAAGTATTTCAACAATATTCCCAACCCGCACAATCAACGGAGCCCCCAGCACCGCCAGACTTTGCGACAATTCATCCAGTGCCGCGCGTTGGGTAATCCATTGGCGTGCCGATACGTCAGGTAAGTGCCAGTATTCAGGTTCCGCGACATAAAGGGGCAGCACTGGTCCGGCGGAAGCTGCTGCAGCGAGGGGCGCATGGTCTTCAATGCGCAAGTCACGCTTGAACCAAACAACCTGGATCATGTTGCCTGCATGATTTGTGGATCGCCCCAAAGTGCCCGGTAGGCGCCATCCGGATCATAGTCCGACGCCTGCTTATCTGGATTGAACCGTCGGCCTTGCCGCGGGTCGGCACCGCGACCGGCTATATAGAGCCAGTTTCCGTGATTGCTGCAGACATCATAATCGATCAGTTGTGACTCGAACCAGGCTGCGCCAGCCCGCCAATCGCAGGCGAGATCATGGATAAGATAACTGGCCACCACCTGGCGCATCCGATTGGATAAAAAGCCTGTGGCGGACAGGTCACGCAAGCCAGCATCCACGAACCCATGGCCGGTCATTCCCGCGCACCAGGCGGAAAATAAATCGGGATCATGCCCCGGCGGTGGCAGTTTGCTAAGCCCGCTGGCCCGGAAAAGCCGTACGCCATGCTTCAGGCTCCAGAAGCGAAAATAGTCGCGCCACAGAAGCTCAAACCAAATCCAATAGGTGCTATCATTAGCACCCCGTCGCGCCTCGTGCGCTTTTAGGTATTGAAACACCGTACGGGGCGACAAAGCGCCGACCGCCAACCAGGGTGAGAGCTTCGTTGAATACCCGGACCCGGTCAGCCCGTTGCGGGTCTGCTTATAGGACTGTGGCGCGGATGATCCAAAATACCGCTCAACGTGCAACAGGGCACTGGCCGCAGATCCATCAAGAGCCAAGTCGGAAAACGCCAGGTGCTGCTGTGGCGTGGCCGCTTTTTGAGTCGGTCCATGTGGACGTAGCGGCGGTTGCGGCGTTGGTGGCAGCTTTTCTGGCGCGGCCAAGGCAGCGCGCGGCGATACATTAGCGCGTTCGACTGCCTGCCGGAAATTGGAGAACACATCTGGCAGCCCGCTGATGTCAAACGGCAAGTCTTCCGGGTTCAGCAGGCTGGACTGCCAGACCTCATGGACCTCTAGCCCGGCTTCGCGCAGGGCGGCCACCTGAGCAGTTTCCTCCGGCGCGCTGATGGTTTCGCAGAAGACCTTCGCGGCACCGATCTGTCTCGCTATAACGGGAAGGACCGCTTCCGCATAACCGTGCTGCACAAGGAGCGATCCGCCCCGGCTGTCGACCTCAAGCCTGAGGCCCTCCAGCGCCTGGTCTCGAAACCTAAGACGATGTGCGCCCCATCGCGGAAAACCCCACGGCGTCATCATGGTTTCATCTGGTGACTTGACATAGATGAGCAACAGCTCGTCGGCATTGGCGCAGGCTGCAGCAAGCGCCACATTGTCTGCCAGCCTAAGGTCGTTTCTGAACCAGAAGATCGCGATGGTCATGTTTCAGTCGGCCAAATTAGGATGTAATAGCGCCATCCCAGTCGGGGATCGCGCCAGTGCGCGAGGCTGATGACCAACCGCCAGCACTTGGCGCGTTGTCTCCAGCCCAATCCCCTTGCTGGCGCCGATAATCAGTACCCTTGTCATGTAACCCTTCTTGCAGCACAGCGAGTGATATCCAAGCATGGGATGTACTTGTGTTTGAAATATATTCTATCAAGTATCCAGCCATTCCGAGCCAGGGCGTTCATTCGCTCGATGTCAGCATCAACATTCTGGCACGCAGCGAATATCCAGAGCCACCGGTTGCCACGGCGCAAAGCTGGCAAGGCTACTTATACCTCAGCCTACCAGATGGTGGTCGGCAAAAAAACGTTTCTGACGCCTAAGCCAACCCAATCGCCTTCGGACCTGTGCGCCGGGCTGGCACGCAGGATCGGCTTCTACAACACGGCCAGACCGCACACCGGACGAGACGTATTATGACATCAAAATTTCAGCATTGCCGTGGCTAGTCCCGGCAAGGCTGAACAACAAACCGGCGGCGTAAATGCATCCAGGGTATAGCTTAAACAAGCCGCCAAACTGTCCGATCAAGTGGGACCAGCTCAATCGCACTATGTGACATAAATATCACAAGAGCCGATTTTAGTCTGCCAAGTTACAAATATCCCTGTTATTCCCTCAATTTAAGCGATTAAAAAACCTCGCATATCTGATGTTATTTCAACAGTGAGGTAATAATGAAATTACGTACGTCTTTAACAGCGGCGATTTGTTTGGCATTGCCCGTGATGGCGCAGGCGCAGCCTGTGACTGGTCCTTATGTGAGCTTAGGCGCCGGGACAAGTATATTGTATCCAACAAATTACAATCTTGATGGCTATAATGCGGTTTACAACTCCACCTATTCAGGTCGTTATCAGTTTCGACCATCATCCGCTTTTGAAGCTAGCGCAGGCTATGGTTTCAAAAACGGCTTTAGGGTTGAAATCGAAGCAAATTACTCAGGAAACACCGTGCATAGCGATGATGCTTAGTTAGCAAATGCTCCACATGGCATTTACAGAATTACTGGCGCCCAGAGAACGTATGGCGGCCTAGTAAATGTTTTATATGACATGAATTTAGGTTTGCCGGTATTTCCATATGTTGGTGCCGGAGTTGGCTATGAAATTGCGAGTTTAAATCGGCATTTTTACGACGCTTATAATGGTACAATTTCTGGATCAAAGGGTAGCTTCGCTTATCAATTTATCGGTGGTTTGGCATATCCATTAGCAGCAATCCCAGGCTTGTCATTAACAGCCGAGTATCGTTTTGAACAACTTGTGGCGACCCGTTCGTACGTAGAGACATATCTCGGCACATCTTATAAAGAAACAATTGGGCAAGAATCATCTCATACCTTCTTACTGGGACTACGCTATCAATTATTTACGCCGCCAGTGGCCGCACCCATTCCAGCAGCGGCACCGATGGCTGCTCCCGCGCCAGCCCCAGCGAAGACTTATTTAGTGTTTTTCGATTGGAATAAATACAATCTCACACCGCGAGCTACACAGATTATCGCTCAGGCAACATCAGACAGTAAGACTAACAGTGTGACCACGCTGGATGTTTCCGGTTATACCGATACTTCGGGCACACCCACGTACAACCAAGGACTTTCTGAGCGTCGGGCGAAATCAGTCGCTGCAAAACTGGTCGCCGATGGAGTTCCGGCTTCCGAAATTGCAATTCATTCGTTTGGCGAGACCCATTTGCTAGTTCCAACCGGCCCGGGGGTGCGGGAGCCGCAAAACCGTAGGGTGGAGGTTGTTCTAAACTAAAATTTTCAACGTTTACTCAGTGTCGGCTGCGGCATAATTCGATGCCGCAGTCGACACTGTTCGGATGGATGGAGTGGGGAGTTTGTGTATTTTGGTCCTCATCACCGCAAATCTCGCCTTCGGCGAATGGCCGAGCGTGTTCGGCGATGCCAAAATAACCACCGCTTAACGCGATCGACTGACGCATCATTGTAATATCATCGAAACTGGTAACGAAAGCTGGCGGTTCAAAAACCGCGCCTGACTGAACGCGCAACCACAAACACTCCACCGCCCTACTTTGGCAAGCCCTTCCAGCCATAATCGACGGCCCTTTTTGCACGCCGATAGGGCATGCCGTTTGACACCCAAGACACTTATTCTATCCTACGGCCCGTGACGGAAGCCACTAAAATACTATTTCATCTTGTCGGGGGGAGTTTATGTCTTGCTTTTCAGTCTTATACTTCCAAAACTAAACGAGCACATGAGATCCGCACGGATTGAGATTATTTATGCCAAGCCAAACAACCAGTTGGCGCTTGGCGGCAAACTTTTCGATATCAGCATCGATCTTTCCAGTTCATTTGCACAGAATTGCCCGCCCATCTCGTATCATCGCGTCGTTCTGCGTGAAAAACTCTGGCTGCGAACGCCGTTGGCAAAACCCGGGGAGTATTGGGAGCCTGATGCCTGTATCGCATTGTTAAGCAACGAGCCGACCGAAAGTCTGAACGCCACCATCGCCCGTCCCGCGCGGATCATGGCGGCAGGAATCGTTTATCATCCTGAAATGTGGTCAGGGACACACGCTTGAACGAAATTCCGCTCATCCTCGGCCCGCTATTAGTGCCTGGATACGTTGTCAAAAAATCTGGCATATACTGGTTGTACCCCGACAATTATTTATGCCGCAAAAACCAAGTGGTCGGCTTTTGCAATATCAGCCTGGAGGCATTTCCTGACGCCAAGGGGGACACCTCGCCTTTTGCGGGTGAGGCCGAGCTACAAGTCGCTTTTGCATCACCGGTGGCTGGTCATTTGCGTATCGACCATGAGACATCCTTTGGTGGGTACCTGAATTTTATTGGCGCCCAGATCTGGGATGCCCGCACACCCATCGCCTATTTGACACCCGCAGGGGCCACTGGCGACCGGCCGCTTAAAAACCCGATGGAACTCAATCTTTTGATGCTGGCAGGAAAATTAATGACCGGCCTAGCAAATTATGGAACCTCGTTGCTGCCTGGATGGCACAGCTATATGCGCGCCTGGTGGAAGGGGTCGGCATCACCACCAAAGACCCTTTTGACACTCGGCATTTGCGACGCGCAAGGCCCGGTGCTCGGCGACCATGCGGCATTTTTAGAGTTTTTTGAAGAGGCGGATTTTGCCTGCCATCTCGTCATCGTCCCAAACGAGCTTCTGGTACCCTGCGCTCCGTATTTGATCGAACAGTTTTTCCGCACCGAACAGGATTTCAATCTGATCGCCGACGATATACGCCAGAATATCCTGCACGGTCCGGTAACAACGACACCCGAAGATTATTTTTTTGCAGGATGTTTGTTAACCGCTCTGCAAGACTCACCCGTTCGCCGCACGTTTGACATTATCGCCAAGGACGGATACCAAAAAAGCCTTCAGCCATCCTACATCCTGCTATCTTCAAACGCTGAGCCATTGCAGATTTTACGGCACAAAAAACTTCGTTACCATATTCGTATCTACCCATTCCGCATTGAACAAGCCGGTGCGCCCGCTTGTCGGGCTTGGCTAAACCAGGCCTTCGAGATCGTCCCCCGTACAATTGCCGACATTAAAGCAGACTACATCCGGCTTCTGAACGCATTCCGCTCTCACACCAATGCGCGGCTCATCATCCTGAACCAAATGTCGACATCAGGTCGCGAAGACTTGGCATTTTACATGCCATTCGATGCGCCAATGGGCAACACACTCGTACATGTCGCCGCCAAGGAGATGAATCTGATGCTGGAAGAACTGCAAACCGAAAACGATATTTCAGTGATCGATGCAGATGCCATGGCCGCTGAGATGGGTGCCGCGCATCATCTGCCCGATGGCGTCCACCAAAGCGGCTTAATGCAGGCACAAGTGCGCGCCGAGATTTTAAGGCTTATGCGCTAGCTATATTACGCGACTTCAAATTCGAGCAGCATATCGCTCGCGGCCTCGGCTTGATCGAGCAAGGTTTCATCCAGCGTATCGCTGCAGAGGCCAAGGGGCACGCCAATCTTGCACCAAGCCCCGTCAGGAACAGCGATAACCCGCAGAATGCCGGTCTGCCCAGCCCGCATTTCGATAATCGCCTTATGGGTCTCAAGCTCGACAATCATATCCCCGCTATTGAATAGCGTACCAACACCACCGTACCATTCCAAAACACGGAACTCCTCAATATCCTCGGCAATGGCTGGCACCGATAATTTATAAATCATTCATCAAACCTCATGTAATAACCGGATCGGGACGCTCCGGCCTCGCGATGTTCATAAAGAATTTCACTTCGTCCACAAGCCGATGAACGCTGGGAATACAAGCGGCTTCCAACACCGGGTTCGACGATATCGGCACCGGCAACGCACCAACCCGGTGCACGCGCACCGGCCCAAGAAGCTGCTGT
Organism: Acidocella sp.; assembly: GCA_029077825.1. GTDB lineage: Bacteria > Pseudomonadota > Alphaproteobacteria > Acetobacterales > Acetobacteraceae > Acidocella. Next base: position 7,626 of record JAQNCT010000044.1, read on the forward strand.
ACCCGCGCTGCGACCTCAGCGCCGACGCCGCACGTCACCTGACCCTCTTCCAACGTGAGGAGGCTTTTAGTGCGCGCCACCGATTGCGTGACCAATTCAGCATCAAGCGGAATCAGACTGCGCAAATCGATAATCTCACAGGATATATCATGCCGCATTAAAAGTTCGGCGGCTTGCAGTGCGATCCGTGTCATATAGGAATGGGTGGCAATCGTAATATCGCTACCGGCCCGAATGATTTTCGCCACCCCAAGCGGCGTCCGGTACGGCGCCACCGGCACGTCTCCTGGAATCGGAAACAGCTTTTTATGGTCAACAAAAACCACCGGTCCTTGCTCCTCAAGTGCCGTCATCATCAATCCATACGCGTCCTCGGGATTCGACGGGCAGACAAGTTTTAATCCGGGAACGCCCATCAACCAAGCCTCGATACATTGCGAATGCGCAACGCCCTGCCCTTTCGCGCCGGCGGTGGTTTTGATGACCACGGGGGCGTGCAATTGTCCCCCCGTTTTGTAGCTTAATTTGGCCCCGTAATTCACCAGCGGGTCAAGGCCCAGCATCAAAAAATCCATGTATGTGATGCTGACCACCGGGCGTAACCCTGCCGCCGCGGCTCCCACCCCGATCCCGATCATCGCCGCTTCCGCGACCGGCGTGTCGCGCACGCGCACCGGTCCAAATTCCGCAAACAACCCGTCAAATTCGCGGTAAGCGCCGCCAAATGCCCCGACATCCTGACCCAGCACAAACACACGCTTATCGTCAGTCATTTTTTCCCGCAGTGCCCGGACAATTGCTTCCCGGTAGAAAAGCCGCTGGCTTATGCGAGGTTTTTCAGAAGACATCGCACAAAGCTTCAGTTTCCACAGGGTAGGGGCTGGCATCTGCAAACCGCAGAGTCCCGGCAATTTTATCCGAAATTTCTGCCTCCATTCTGGTAAGAGCTTCAGCACCTAACTGGCCAGTTTGTAAAAGCGCTTCCGTCAATGCCGCAATTGGACAATGCGTCCGAAGAACCTGTAATTCCTCCCGCGAGCGTGTCTCACGCGCAGTGGTGGAGTGCGCGGCAAACCGGCATGATGTGAATTCAAGAAACGCCGGGCCAGAACCAGAACGGATGGCACCAATCGCCTGCGCAACCGCTTCAGCCACGATATCAACATCCATGCCGTCGAGTGTTTTGGCTTTCATCCCGTAGGCCAAAGCGACGTCAGAAATCGCCTTAAGCGCCAGTGCCGCTTGCCTGGATGTGGAAACTGACAGCTGGTTGTTGTTGCAGACAAACAATATAGGCAAACGCCACAAAGCGGCGATGTTCAATGTTTCATGCAAAATGCCAGCACCGCTCGCTCCATCGCCGAACACCACCACCACAATGCCAGGCTCACCGGTCATCTGCCGCGCCAGCGCCACGCCGGCCGCGATGCTGATATTTCCTGCCACCACTGCATGCGCACCAAAAAACCCTTGCGCCGGTGCGCTCAGGTGCCCACGTCCGCCTTTACCCTTGTTCGTTCCAGTTGCCTTACCCAGCAACTCTCCCATAACACGCGCCGGGTCCAGTCCGCGTGCCAGTGCAAAGCCAATGGAGCGTCCGCCTGTTAATAATTGATCTTGCGGCTCCAACGCTGCGCAAACCCCGACGGCGACAGCCTCCTCGCCGGACGATAGCAATTGAAACCCATGGTCGCGGCGTGCTGCAAGAGCGTCTTCGAACGCTCTGATCAGCTTCATGTTATACAGCATCTCCTGACGCGTCATTTCATGACAATCTGACTAAACCCACCGGCTGTCACGCGATAGCCAAAATTGCCGATAATATCCGGCTTATGCTTGCTCACCGGCAATTGCGGAGGTTTAAATGTCTTTACCAGATGCCGCGCCGCCTCCTGCATCTCAAATGGCACCAGATCATCCAAACCAACCAAAAGCATTGTCATGGCCAGCGATTTTCCTGCGGCCTGCGCCGCGTAAGGCCCTTGCAACCGGTAATCCGTCTGCAAATTCCGCGCGCCAATATCGGCGAGGTCACGGTCGACATCGGCAACCAATACACCTAGTTCGCGTGACAAATTCAAGGCCAGCAAATTCAATCTGCGAATACGCGTCATCCGCGCCGGTGCCGAAGATAAATCCGACGGTACATGACGCAATAGCGTACAAATATAAACGGAACGTCCGGGGTCGTTGCATAACGTCTGATATTTCAACCGCAGACGTGCTTCAGAGTCCGGCCACGCTTCATCATCAATGCGCTCGACTTCTTCAATGAGCGACGTAATGACGATCGAAGACCCTGGCGATTGATCGAGACGGGCAATTGCACTCGGGAACGCGTATTCCAGCGTCCAAGGCACTTTAGCCACCATGGTCAGGCCGCGCGCCAGCAATTCCGTGGCGTTGCAGACAGCCAAACGTTCCTCGGCAGTCACTAAAGCTTGCAACTTGAATCGGTTTGCTTCTGCCATCATCTCGCATCCGCAATTATAAGGAATTGCAGGTGCGCGGCACGCACGGCCTCAATCCCATAAATCCCAGCGCAACGCCGCGCAGCCTCTGCCAAGGCCGGCAGCGAGCCGATCCTCGCCGCTTTTGGAAGCTCTGGCGATGGTGCCAGACTGCGCCAGAGCAGCGTTAACAGTGCGACCGCGGGCACCGGATGTTTTCGATAAAAATTCTCTTCCCAGCCTGGTTCTACCAGGGGGTCGCGCCAACCCGCCCGGTGGACCATATGAAAGCTGCGCGCGCCGATGGCCGCAACCATTTGACCGCCCGCCTGGCATAGCCGAAACGCCAATTCGCGATGCTCATTAATGCTCAGTGCCGCATCAAAGCCTCCCACCTCCCGGAACATTGCCGCCGTCACCGACATATTCGCCCCCGCCGCCGCCGCCCATAAAACCTCGCAGCCGGGGTGGTTCAGCAACGCGTCCATCTCCAGCTCATAGAGTAGCCGGGGGCCGGCGCCAGGGTAAATCCCCTCGACAGAGCGCGCCAAAATTCCATCAAAATGATCTGAAATATCCGCCCGCGTAACCCGCATCCGGGCCAACTCATGCGGCGGCAACCGGGCAATTCGCGCCGCCTCGTCCGGCATCGGCGTGCCGGCTTCGGGGTCCGCCAGATAGCGTGTGCACCGCAAATGCCGCGTCTGCCCACGAACAACCACCCCGGCGCGCAACCGGTGCGATTGCAGATGATGTTCAACCAAATCCGGTGCCGCCAGTGTGTCGCCATCCATGAAGATCAATACATCCCCGCTGGCCCGCGCCGCTCCTGCATTGGACGCAGCAGAGCGTCCCTGAGGCTCTCTATGCGTCACGTAAATCAGCGGGCTCGGCGATTGCGCCTGCGCTACCACAGCGCTGGTATGGTCACCCGAACCATCATTCACCACGATGATTTCCGCCGCCACGGTCTGGCGCGCCAGCGACGCCAGCGTCAACCGCAACCGGCCGGCTTCATCTTTGGAACGGATGACGACGCTGGCATGCATGTTAGTGCGCCGGCGCCCTGATGAGTCCCAAATCATCCAGCACCCGTACAACCTCGCGTGCCACCAGCTCATACCCCTCAGGCGTTACGTGAAGCGCATTCAGCTTCACCCTGTCCACGCCGGACCGTGCCAACAGGCTATCCACATCGATCACCGATATGCCAGTTTTTTCCGATAATTCAGCCAGCCCGAGCGTGAACCGCCGTGCCCGCGTGGTAAAAGTCTCGCCGAGGCCCTGCAGACAATGCACGGTTTCGCCGGGGATGGCCGCCGAAACATTGTAAATCAGGATCGGCGCGTCGTTTCGTTCCCGAACTCGCGTGATGATCGTTTCAAAATTCGCCACCGATTGTTCCACGGTCAGCAGCTCATCCGGCTCATAATGCGCCGCCAGCCATACACGATCCTCGGGCGCCAACGCTGCCATTTCGTAAGGATAAAAGAGCTGCCCGGAAGCACGGTGGCGGAGCAGCCGGGTCGCCATATCCGGCTGAACGGTGAGAATAATGGCGTCCGCCGTGGTCTCGAACAATGCCAGACTGAATTGGCTGGTCAGCGGATAAGGCCCCAGCTTAAAGGACCGGGCGGCGAGCTCGGCGGGCACCGCCCCATCCGCCGCCAGTAAAGCATCCGACCGCGTCCAGGTCTCGTGCTTGATACGTGCCAGCATGCCTGGATGAAGCTCACGCAAAACCTCATTAATGCCATTCCAGCGTACAACGCCGCCAATCACACAGGAATGCAGCGAATCATGCACGTCAACATTGCCTTTGACAAACAAATTAAGGCGTTTCACGGCATTCCAGCCCCGGAGTGTCGCAAATATTGGTTCAATCTATGCCTGTTCCCAGAATTGGAATACAATTATTAACACTACCAACGAGTTAACCGGATTCCAGCCGAAAGACAAACCGGGCCGTATGAACCGTGCCAGCATCCTGCCCCCGACGAATGACTGGCACCGCAGCATCCCCGCGCCGCGCATTCTGGATATGCTCATGCTCTCAGGCTGGGTGTTTGAAGCCGCCCGCGGCGGCCAGACGGCGGCTTTGATGCAATGCGAGGCCGCGATGGAGAGCCTAATCGGTGCCGGTCTCGCATATCGCGTACGCGCCGATGGTGAACGCTGCTTCGACCCGGCGGAGGTTCTCAATTTTATCAAAAGCGAAGGTCTGGCAGGGCGCAGCTATATCTGGAGTGATCATTTCATCCCAACCGGCCGAGCGCTTTATCAAAGCCTCGCCACGGCAGGCACCGCGCCGTTGCCGGTTCAAATCAAATTCAGTCGGACATTCAGCCTGCGCGGCATCGAACCCGGCCGCCGCCTGCGCCTCACTATGCCAATTCCCATCGCGTGTTCGTATGTGCGTGACAGCGCAATCGCACCAGATCCAGTGCCCGGCCTCGCCGCCCAACCCGTGCAGCGCGACGCCTGCCTCGATATCCGCATCCCAGCCGCACCTTCACACCCGGTCATGCTGGCAGCGGAATTTAACTTCACCGCATTAACAAAACGCAGCCAACAGCGGCCCACCAAGGACGAATGGGCTTTATACCTACGCCCCGCCGAAAGCCTGATCCGCGTCACCCCGCGCATCCGCAACCTAGCTGCCGCTTTGGCCGGCAAAACCACCGACCAACGCGCCGCCGCCATCAAGTTCCTTGACTTTATTCTGGACCACTTAATGCTGGGCATGATCCGCTATAGCGACATCCCCGCTGACGACCCTGGCGGCTGGGTGCTTAACCATGGCTGGTGTGACTGCCTGCTCGGCTCGGCTCTGTTCGTCGCTCTTTGCCGGGCGCATGGCATTCCGGCACGGCTGCTCGGCGGCCATGTCCTCTACCCATTGGCCCCGACCAATCATTACTGGGCCGAACTCTGGATCGACGATGCCGGATGGCTGCCCTTCGACCTTTTGAGTTGGGATCTTTCAGCGGCTGGGCGCGATATTTCATGGCGGCATGTTCTCGCCGGGCATTGCGACGCACGAATGGTGACGCAGATATTTCCATTACAATTCACCGGACCGACGAGCGTGCAACTGCCGCCTGCCTGGCATTTGGTACAACGCCGGCAGGGCAACGGCATCGCGTGCAGCTACCATGATGCGCGCGACGGATCGTTGATTTACGAAGACCGGATGGAGTGCGTATATCCAGGCCAAACACAATCGATCGGGCCCCTCAAATGACCGCGGCCGAAAATCCAGCCCCTGGCATTCACGACCATATTCTGGTCAGTTGCCTGATGGTAACACTTGGCCGCGCCGAACGCTTCGGCTTCATTGAGACAAGTGTCGCGGCTTATTTGGCCCAACTTCACCCGCGCAAGGAGTTGATCGTCGTCATCAACGGCGGTCTGGCAGCGGCGCAGGACGCACTGGTGGCTTATCTCCACTCACTCAACCGTAGCGACATCAAAATCGTTCAACCGGCGGGGCTTCTGACCCTCGGGCAGTTGCGTAACATTGCCTGCGAGGCCGCCACCGGCGAGGTCATCTGCCAATGGGATGACGACGATCTCTATCACCCGCTGCGCCTGTCCGCGCAGTTGAATGCCTTGATGGAAGGGCCTTACGAAGCGGCGGTGTTGCAGGACGTCATGCAATATGTGCCGCATCTGCGTGCGATGTATTGGACCAACTGGCACGCCACTCCGTGCGGTGCGCACCCGGGAACATTAATGGCCAGGCGCGTTGTGCCGCTCAGCTACCCGGAAAGTGGTGATACCGCCGCCAAAGGCGAAGACACTTATGTCCTGCTCCAACTGCAACAGCGCAACCTAGTAAAAACTATCCAAGCAATGCCGCATCTTTTCATTTACATCAGCCATGGCGGGAACACCTGGGATGCCGCCCACCATGAAATGCTGATCGCGCGCCTCTCGATCTCGCGTAAATTATTGCTGAAACGCGAAGCAAACATCCGTGCCGGCCTGCTAGCATTCGGCTTCGGTCCCGATGTTGCAATACACGGCCATAATGGCTTGGCGTTTAAATTATAACCTGGCGCCTGAGGCGGCCCGGCCAGTGCCATATCCAGCCTCATTTATCATTTTTGACAGGCAATATCCCGCCCGTTAGGTTTTTAAGATGAGTGTTTCCAACTCTGCTTCATCTTCCATCGAACTGGCAGCCGGCGGCTGGCTCACCCCCCGCCGGGCACGTCTCGTCGGCGCACTTGCTACCGCCGGCTGGTCTTCCTGGAGTTGGATATTACCAGCATCTGCCGACGACGATGCCGCATTTTTACCCTCTCACGATTTTTGACCGGCCGCGATACGCTTGATGCCGCTCTTGTGCCGCGTTATCTGGCCGCCCTGATCGCTCAGTTACAGGCCGGCTGATGCTAGCTGTACTAGGTGAATTGGCGGATGAAGAGCGCGATATGATTCCTACCCGCACAGCTGAAGGCCACGGCCGAGCCAAAGCACGTTGACAGCATATGGGGCATCCCCCTGCCCCAGCAGAAGATCAAGGCTAGGCAACGCCGGGCTAAGGGGGCAACACTAAAGGAGCTAGCGCGCAACTATGATGTTAGCCTCGCGACGATTTCTAGGCTGGGAATTTTAAAAATGTTAATGCTCAAATGAGACTTCATGTTCATGAAATAGCTTGGAGAGACCCGATCTGCATTTTTGATGTTTTCTCAGAAGACTCCCACATAGCTTGGCTTGATAGTGCAGCGACAGAAGATATGCGAAGCCGGTATAGCTATCTTTGTATTGAGCCCTTCGAGGTCTTGGAAGTACAAGGAAGTTGCGTCACCGTAAATGGCGTCTCAATCGAAGGTGATCCTTTTGAAGCTTTACAGCGTGAACTTTCACGGTGGCGGTTAGAGCCGGGAATTGGGCCTGTCCCATTTGTCGGGGGCGCGGTTGGTTTTTTGGGGTATGAGTTAGGCGGTTATCTGGAGCGGCTACCACAACGTCACCTAGACCAAGTGGGAATCCCAGATATGGTTATGGCTTTTTACGATATTGTGATTGCGTTTGATGCTGAAGAGCAGCGCTGCTGGATTTTATCGTCGGGCTTTCCTGAAACCGTATCTTCTTTGCGACGATACCGAGCTGCAACGCGCGCAGACGCTGTGCTGCGCCGTTTACAGGCCGCTACCACCACGTCGCCCAGATTGAGTCGTATAAATAATGATTTATCATGGTACCCGGAACTGACTCAGAACGAGTATGAGGCCAAAGTTAACCATGTGCTCAATTTTATCCGAGCGGGCGATATATTTCAGGCTAATTTTACGATGCGCCATTTGGCAAATAAATCTCCGAATCAAAAGGCTGTAGACATTTATAAGAACTTACGGATGCAAAGCCCAGCCCCCTTTGGGGCTTTCATTGCTTGCGGCCCCCGACTTAGCTTAGCAAGCGCTTCGCCTGAGCGTTTTTTGCAACTTGATGCAGCAGGGCGTATTGAAACACGTCCAATTAAAGGCACGCGCCCACGTTATGCTGATATGGAGATGGATGCCGCAGCAGCCACGGAACTAGCAACAAGTGAGAAAGATCGTGCCGAAAATCTTATGATTGTTGATTTATTACGCAATGACATAGGCCGAATCGCTGAAATTGGCAGCGTGAAAGTCCCATCACTTTTTGAAGTTGAGAGTTTTGCGTCGGTACACCATCTGGTATCCGTGGTTGAGGGTAAATTGCGTCCTGGCCTTGGGCCGGTTGATCTCCTTCGAGCAACATTTCCTGGCGGTTCGGTCACAGGGGCACCAAAAATACGCGCTATAGAGATCATTAACGAACTTGAAGTTGCACGCCGCGGCCCGTATTGTGGGTCGATCGTTTGGATAGGCTTCGATGGCACCATGGATAGCAATATCATCATCCGAACTTTGGTGATCACACCAGAACTTGTTATCGCACAAGCCGGCGGTGGAATCGTGGCTGATTCTAATCCGACCGATGAATACCAGGAACAATTAGAAAAAATACGACCATTGCTTCGTGCGCTCGGCCGAAACCAGACTGGAAAACATTCATGATAATCTGGCTCAACGGCCTGATAAAGCCTAACGAAACGGGTCGCATAGACCCGACGGACCGTGGTTTTACACTTGGTGATGGTGTGTTTGAAACGATACGTGTCGTCAACCGGCAGCCTCAACATTTTGAACGACATTTGCAGCGCTTACGCACGGGCTTAGCGCTACTTGCCATCCCCTTTGAGATGAAAGACGTTGATCTTTCCGAAGCTATTTCTCTCGTGCTGAAGGCAAACCATCTCTATAATGCTGCAATTCGTTTGACCGTCTCACGTGGCCCCTCACCACGGGGAATCATTCCGGCCATCGATGCAATTCCAACGGTGCTGATAGCGGCAAGTCCGTTACCAGACCCAATAACCCCCGTGAATGCGGTTGTCTGCACAGTCACAAGACGCAATGAAATGTCGCCACTTAGTCGCATTAAATCCCTCAACTATCTCGACAGTATTCTGGCTCGGCAGGAGGCAAATCACCGAGGCGCTGACGACGCATTGTTACTAAATACACGTGGTTATGTTGCAGAGGCCACGGCATCCAACATCATTGTCTTTCGTAGCGATCAAATTGTTACACCGCCACTGACTCATGGCGCACTCCCTGGGATTATGCGTAGCATTTTTATGGAAAAATATGGCGCAATTGAAGCGCCCCTGCTGGTTGAGGATTTATTGGCTTCTAATGCGATTTTACTCGTCAATAGTTTGATGTTGCGCCCGCTTGTATCGATCGACGGTCGAGAGTTGGCCACGCGGTCAGAGTGCTTCGTGGAGATTACACATCAAGTGATGGAAGGCATATAAGCGTTGTCTTGTCTTCGGGTTGGCGAGAATGCCGAAAGCAAAAAAAATAGCAAACTATCAACGTGGCGGCGTTTATGATTGAATGGCAACAACTGAACCAGAAATGGGCTTTTAGTTGCGCTTGCGTTGAGAGTGGCATGAAATTCCGGCTGTGGCTGATTTTGATTGCATTCGTGTCTGGCTGTATTCCCCGGATGGTTTAGGCGCAGACCTTCAGTGATATTTAAACGCAGGCGAATAATGGTTCAGCACTTGCTCAAACAGCAGTCGGGCCAGCGTATGACTTAGGCCAAGACGTGCCGCAGGATTATGCCAAAGCTTATTTGTGGTTTGATCTTGCCGCAGCAAAAGGCTTAAGCCGCGCCACAACCTTACGTGACAATGTAGGTGCAATGATGACACCCGCTGAACTTGCTGAAGCGCAAAACCTTGCCTCGGCATGGAAGCCTAACACTTCTCCTTGAGAAACAACCTCCGCAGGCCGCAAAGCTCATTCCTGTTCTCGATTGGCTGGTGCAGCGCCAATGCGTGAAAACCGACAAGGACAGCGGCATCGTAAACCGCTCCAATAACTGGGCCACAAGAGCCGTACACAACCCGCGCTATGGTGTTGCCCCCGCTATAGTTCATCGCTCGACTCCGATTGAGGTGAGAAGACAAGGAACATATAGGGAACATATTTGGTAGGCAAGTGAGAAGATTTGATGTTTTGGGGTGAAATGAAGGTACTTGCGATAGCGCTATATCGGCAGCTTTGCGCCCAACCCGGTCAATTACAGCTGCGAATTATTATCCCAAAAAACGGACGCCAACACGGCTACGTCAAGTGCCCGGTTTTGGTGGAAGGCAGACTTCCGTTATCCGGCGAAATGGTCCCTGCGATAGAGTAAAGCTATGCGTTCTTACCAAATAGGCGCACAATGGTTTCACTTTCTTATCCAGAGCGACCCAGACCTTTGAGAATTGGACCATTTTATGAGATTAGCCTCATTTATTCGGGCGAATATCGAGCCAATTTCGGTTGAATGGGAGCATTTTGCTAGTTCTCTTCTTCCAAATGAGTTCTTCACCTCGTCGGTGTTGAGAAACCATATTACCGGCATGCTGGTTGATATTGCGAACAATATTGACAAGGTACAAAGCGAGGGACAGCGGCACACAAAATCAGAAGGACAACCGGATATCGTCCACTACACCGAAGGCGCCATTATCCAACATGTCATAGCGCGGACAGCGATGGGGCTATCTTTCCGGCAGTTTATTTCTGAATTCAGAGCACTTCGCGCGACGGTCCTTCGCCTATGGCAGTTGCAGGTCACAGAAATCGGTGTTGTTTTGTTCGAGGATATGATTCGATTCAACGAAGCTATTGATCAGATTTTGACCGAAGGCACGATCAATTATGGCAATGAAATCGACCGGTCTCGAGAATTGTTTCTTGGTGTGTTAGGACATGATTTGCGTAATCCGCTTGCGGCGATTTATGGAGCCGCCGGACTGCTCGTGCAGGGCAAACGACCCGAGCGGCAAACGCAATTATCGGCCCAGATTTTAGTCAGCGCGCAGCGTATGTCCCACTTGATTGATGATTTGCTGGAGCTGGCCAGGGTGCGCTTAGGGTCAGGGATCGCATTGCATCAAGCGCCGACCTGTTTGCGTCGCATTTGCCAGGAAGTTGCTGATGAAATGAAAACTGCGTTTCCAAATCGCGCCTTCCACGTCAGTGGCGATGATGAAGTGCCTGGAAATTGGGACGAGCTAAAGTTGGTCCAGGTAGTATCCAATCTTGTGAAAAATGCGGTGCAACACGGGGCCGTGAATTCTCCGGTGACGCTGACGGTTGAAATTAAAGGCGACGAGGCCGAGGTCTCTGTTCACAATAGCGGAACGCCAATTCCAACGGAATTAATACCGAAGCTGTTCGATTCGTTTTATCGGCTTGAAGAAGGTGAGGTGGTCCCCGAAGCTTGGACAGGAACTGGCTGGTGTTAAGATAGAATCCCGCCGGTTGATAATGCCTGGCTATGCGGCCAGGAGCTTGATGTTG
>JAQNCT010000045.1 GCA_029077825.1 Acidocella sp.
TGCCAACAAGTGGCGCGTCTGACTGGATCAGCGGCACCGCCTGACGCTGCATGTTTGAGCCCATTAGCGCGCGGTTGGCGTCATCGTTTTCCAAAAACGGGATCAACGCCGCAGCAACTGAAACCACCTGCTTGGGTGAAACGTCAATGGCGGTCACTTCATCTGGCTTGACCAAAAGAAAGTCCCCATTACGGCGCACCGAGACGAGGTCTGCGGTGAATTTGCCTGTACTATCCTTTTTCGCATCGGCCTGCGCCACAGTGAGGCGCTCCTCTTCCATCGCGGAGAGGTACTTCCATGAAGGCTGCACCACACCATCCTTCACCAACTGATACGGGGTTTCGATAAACCCGTATTTATTCACCTTGGCATAGGTGGCCAGGGAGTTGATCAAACCGATGTTCGGGCCTTCAGGCGTCTCAATCGGGCAGATACGGCCATAATGGGTTGGGTGCACGTCACGCACTTCAAAGCCGGCACGCTCACGGGTCAAACCGCCTGGCCCGAGGGCGGAGAGACGGCGTTTATGCGTCACTTCCGAAAGCGGGTTGGTCTGATCCATAAATTGTGAAAGCTGGCTGGAGCCAAAAAACTCACGCACCGCGGCTGCAGCCGGCTTGGCGTTGATCAAATCATGCGGCATCACGCTATCAATATCAACCGAGCCCATCCGCTCACGAATGGCGCGCTCCATCCGCAGCAAGCCAACGCGGTACTGGTTTTCCATCAACTCGCCCACCGAACGCACCCGGCGATTGCCGAGATTATCGATGTCATCGATGGCGCCACGGCCATCCTTGAGCTCGCACATGATCTTCAAGGTGCGAATAATGTCTTCCTTACGGAGCACACGAATTGAATCCTCTGCCTCGAGGCCAAGGCGCATGTTCATTTTCACACGGCCAACGGCCGAGAGATCATAGCGGTCAGCATCAAAGAACAGGCCACGAAAAAGCGCTTCAGCGGTTTCCGAAGTCGGCGGCTCGCCGGGCCGCATGACGCGGTAAATATCGATCAACGCGTCTTCACGGTTGCTGTTTTTATCAACCGCCAGGGTGTTGCGAATCCACGGACCATTGCTCTGGTCAACCGCCAGTGTTGGCAACTCGTCGATGCCTTTTTCCTCAAGCATCGCCAGCTTGGCTTCGATCAGTTCTTCACCAGCTTCAGCAAAAATTTCGCCGGTCTCGGGGTCAAACATATCAACCGCCACAAAGCGGCCCAGCAGATCATTACGGGCCACCAGCACGCGCTTGGTCTTTTCAGCAATTTTACGCACCACGCGGGCGGTGAGTTTTTCTTCCGTTTTGGCGACCACTTCGCCAGTATCAGCATCCACCAAATCTTCGATGAGCTTCTGGTTACGGAAGGCCTCAGCTTCAAACGGACGGGCCCACTGGTTGTTTGTGCAGGTAAACAGAACCTGGCCATAGAAATCACCCAGGATTTCCTCGGCATCCATGCCCTTCAATTCGGCAAGCTCCACGGTCTCGCCTTTGGCTTCGCGCGCCACCTTCAAAGCCTCGGTGGCTTTGCTGTGCAAGGCATACAAAAGCGTGGTCACCGGCAGCTTACGCTTACGGTCGATACGCACATACACCAGGTCCTTGGCGTCGAATTCGAAATCGAGCCAGGAACCACGGTACGGGATGACACGGGCCGTGAACAAATACTTGCCCGACGAATGGGTTTTACCCTTGTCATGGTCAAAAAACACGCCGGGGCTGCGGTGCATCTGTGAGACGATCACGCGCTCGGTGCCGTTAACGACAAACGTGCCGTTATCGGTCATCAACGGCATGTCGCCCATGTAAACCGGCTGTTCTTTAATATCGCGGATCGATTTGGCGCCGGTGTCCTCATCCAGATCCCAAACGATCAGACGGAGAATGACCTTCAGCGGCGCCGCATAGGTCATGCCGCGCTGAATACATTCCTCAACATCGTATTTCGGGTCTTCAAGCTCGTAATGCACGAATTCCAAGCGGCCACGGCCAGCGAAATCGTCAATCGGGAAAACCGATTTGAAGACTTCCTGGATGCCAGAATGGGTGCGGGCGTCCGGCTTGATGTGCATTTGCAGGAAGCTGTCATAACTCGCACGCTGCACATCAATTAAGTTAGGCATCGGGGCCACTTCGGGTATCCGCCCAAAGCTCTTGCGAATGCGTTTCCGGCTGGTGAAAGAGCCTTTACCAAAACCATTCATTGCGTTCATCAACAAACCCCATTTCAACATAAGTAGCAGTTTTAGCCGGTAGGCACGTTACAACAGCAGATAGCGGGCGATTACCCTATGGTAATCGCCCGCCCTGTTAGGCGCAGTTTGCGAGGGTCATACAACCCTCGCGGAGGAGACAATTACTTGACTTCGACAGTCGCGCCCTGCTCTTCCAGTGTCTTCTTGATGGCTGCAGCTTCGTCCTTCGTCGCGTTTTCCTTGACGGTCTTCGGAGCGCCTTCAACAAGGTCCTTAGCTTCCTTGAGACCCAGACCGGTGATGGTCCGGATTTCCTTAATCACGTTGATCTTCTTCTCGCCAGCATTGGCAAGGATCACAGTGAATTCGGTCTGTTCTTCAACTGGCGCCGCAGCAGCGCCGCCGCCGGCAGGCGCTGCTGCCATGGCAACCGGTGCCGCAGCAGAAACGCCCCATTTCTCTTCCAGAAGCTTCGAAAGCTCAGCAGCTTCCAGAACGGTCAGTTTCGACAGCTCTTCAACGAGCGAGTTAAGATCGGCCATGATATATATTCCTAATAAGTAGTCTTTGGTTGGTTCCCTGCAAGCCAGCACCACGCTGACCTGCTAATCGTTTCAAGATTATCGAAGTGACCTTCAGGCCGCCTCGCTCTTGGAATCGGCGTACGCCGCAAAAACCCTGGCAAGCTGTGCCGCCGGTGCCTGAACAACGCCTGCAATGCGGGTCGCCGGGGTATTGAGAAGCCCCAGAAACTTAGCGCGCAGCGTATCAAGCGACGGCAGTTCGGCGAGCGCTTTGACCCCAGATACATCAAGCATCTGCGTGCCGAGCGAGCCACCGACCAGTACAAACTTGTCATTGGTTTTGGCGAAGTCGACAGCCGCTTTGGCAACAGCAACCGGGTCAGTTGACCAGGAAATTGCCGTTGGCCCTTTCATCAAGGGCTTCAAGCCGTCGAACCGGGTTCCATCCAGAGCGAGGAGGGCCAGACGATTCTTCGCAACCTTGAAGCTCGCTCCCGCCGCGCGCATCTTCCGGCGCAAGTCCGTAACATCCGCGACTGTCATGCCATCATTACGGGTCACAACAATCATGGATGTCTCGGCAAACACCGTAGACAATTCCGCGACGAATTCACGCTTCTCTATGCGATCCACATCCGTCTCCAACTTGGCGATATGTCCGGAGAAATCCCGGAATATCTGGTTACCCAAGGTGCAAGGGGACCATCCCCCAACACCAATCGCCTGTCCTTACGCATCAGAACCACCAAAGATTCCTAAAAATCTCTGGCACCTCGTCTACCATGTGCGGGCTTTCACCCATTAAATTCCGAAACCTCAAACAGCCTCGGGAATACATACGGTCTCGGACAGGTATCGAGGGGTTTTTAAGGCCCCCCTGCCCGTGCTGGCTCTCGCCATCACGTATCTCGTTAATAAACCTTTTAAGCGTTGATGCTCGCCACATCGACCCGCACACCCGGACCCATGGTGGAGCTGACCGCTACCTTCTGCAGGTAGGTGCCTTTGGCGCCGGTTGGCTTGGCTTTCTGCACCGCGTCCACCAGAGCCTTGGCGTTTTCTACCAGCTTGGCATCATCAAAGCTGGCCTTGCCGATACCGGCGTGGATGATCCCCGCCTTCTCAGCGCGGAATTCAACCTGGCCAGACTTGGCAGCCGTCACCGCGCCCTTCACATCCATGGTCACGGTGCCGAGCTTGGGATTGGGCATCAGGCCACGCGGCCCGAGGATTTTACCCAAACGGCCAACCAAAGCCATCATGTCCGGGGTGGCAATGCAGCGGTCGAACGCGATTTCGCCAGCCTGGATTTTTTCGGCCAGATCATCGGCGCCCACCACGTCAGCGCCGGCGGCCAACGCTTCGTCAGCCTTGGCACCTCGGGCGAACACGCCCACGCGCAGGGTTTTACCGGTGCCGTTCGGCAGCGAGATCAGGCCACGGACCATTTGGTCGGCATGGCGCGGGTCAATGCCAAGGTTCAGCGATATTTCAATCGTTTCATCGAACTTCGCCTTGGCATTGGATTTTGCCAGCTGCACGGCTTCAACCAGCGCATAATTTTTGTTGCGGTCGAAGTTCGTGTAGGCTTTGGTTAAGCGCTTATCATGTGCCATCGGATTAGCCCTCCACCACGGTCACGCCCATTGAGCGGGCCGAGCCAATCAACATACGGACAGCGCCGTCAACATCGTTGGCATTCATATGAATCATCTTGGTCGCGGCGATTTCGCGCAGTTGCGACATGGTCACTTTACCCACCGCGGCACCTTTGCCTGGCGTGGTGGTGCCCTTGGTAATGCCGGCGGCCTTCTTGAGGAAGTAGGTGTTCGGCGGGGTCTTCATGATGAAGTTAAAAGTACGGTCACCATACGCGGTGATCACCACCGGCACCGGCATGCCGGGCTCCATGCCCTGCGTCGCAGCGTTGAATTCCTTGACGAACTGCATAATGTTCAAACCGCGCTGACCGAGCGCCGGACCCACTGGCGGCGACGGGTTAGCCTTACCGGCGGGTATTTGCAGCTTGATATAGCCGACAATCTTTTTTGCCATTTCTGGCTCCTATCCCTGGGCAAACAGCCCAATGGACCGCGGTACATCCGGCCAGGCGACCCTTCGCCCAACCTCCCACGTTCCTTGAAGTGCGGACCCTTACAGGGTTTCGGAGGTCTTTGTCTATATGGCCCGCGCATGTTTCAGGCGCAATTCACCTATACATGACATGAAAACCCGTCACCAAAAATGCCCGAGGTGCTCGGCTGGTGCCCCGGTGCCTTGTGAGGGCCAAGCGAGCCGGACTATAGAGACCGGACTTTCAGGGGTTACAGCAAAACATGCTTTATTGGGTACGCAGTCTAAAAGGCAGCTGGATCGCACGGGTGTTCTCAGTGCTGCTTATGCTGGTGTTCGTTGCCTGGGGGGCCTCAAGCGCTCTGCCATTGATGACCGGCGGGGCCAGCGCCATCGCGCATATCGGCGGCAAGCCCGTTGATATCAGTGAAGTTCAGGCGGAATACCAATCCGAGCTGAACAAAGCTCAGCAAAACGGCACTCCCGACCAGGCCACCCGTCAGCAAATCGCCCAATCGGCCCTTGCCACGGTGCTGCGCCAGCACGCTATGACGCTAGAAGAGCAAGCAGCAGGCATCGCAGCACCTGACTCCGCCGTGCGATCGCGGATTTATGCGATTCCCGCCTTTCAGACCAACGCTACCTTCGACCAGGCGAAGTTTGCCTCGGTGCTGCAGCAAAACGGCTATTCGCAGGACAGGTTTCTGGCCCTCGAGACCGATAGCGTGAAAACCGACCAGTTAATCCCGTCAATCGTCAGCGGCGCCAGCCCTCCGCAGGAGTTGGTTAACCAAATTTTCAGCTTCATCTCGCAATCACGTACCGCCGAGATGGTGACAATCCCCATCGCCGCCCAACCGGTGCCCGCAACGCCCACTGACGCCCAATTGCAGCGCTACTGGAAAAACCATCCGGCGCAATTCACCGCACCGC
Organism: Acidocella sp.; assembly: GCA_029077825.1. Taxonomy (GTDB): domain Bacteria; phylum Pseudomonadota; class Alphaproteobacteria; order Acetobacterales; family Acetobacteraceae; genus Acidocella. The sequence continues at coordinate 5,731 of JAQNCT010000045.1, forward strand.
AATACCGCACCGTCAAAATCGTGGTGCTCTCGCCGCAAGTGCTGGCCCATAATGAACCGGTCAGCGATGCCAAATTGCAGGCCTTATATGCCCGCGTCGCCGCCCAGCGGTCGACTCCCGCCACCCGCAGCGTGCAGGTCATCACCAGTGACAGCCCGGCCACCGCCGCCAAGCTCGCGGCACTCTGGCAGGCCGGCGCCGACTGGACAAAAATCCAGGCCGCCGCGAAAGCCGCGGGTGCCTCAACCGTCGAGCTTGACCACGCACAAACCAACCAAATCCCCTCTCCGGCGCTCGAGACCGCCATATTTGCCGCCACCCCTGGGGCCGTCACCGGGCCGGTGCAGGGCGATCTGGGTAACTTTGTTTTCAAAGTGACCGACGCCCAAGCCGGAGGGGCACCCAGCCTCGCCGCCCTGACACCCGAGCTGAAACCGCAGATCCAGTTGCAGGAAGCACAGGACCAAGTGGCGAAAGATGTCGATAACGTGCAGGACGCACTGGCCGGCCAGACCCCGCTTGATCAATTGCCCGGCAATCTCGACCTTGCCGCCGTGCAGGGCACGCTGGATGCCAACGGTAACACCACCGATGGTACGCCGGCCCCGATTCCGGGTGGCAAGACATTGCGCGCCGCCATTGTGAAGGCGATCTTTGCCGCCCATGTCGGCGACGCCGCGCAACTCGTGGCAGGCCCGGACGGCGGCTACTTCGCTTTCACGCTGGACAGCATCACGCCACCGGCGGTGCAACCATATGATCAGGTGAAAGCTCAGGTCGTCACCGCCTGGACAAAGGACACTCAAACCCGCGCGGCCGAAGTGAAGGCTGCCGATCTGTTCCATGCTGTCAATACCGGCAAATCGCTCGACCAACTGGCTAATGCGGATGGTTATTCGGTCGAAATGTCAGCCCCGCAGACCCGCGTCGCGCAGCCCAACGGTATCACGTCGCAGATGGAGCAAATTCTATTCAGCCTGAAGCTGGGACAAGCCACGATGCAGCCTACAGATAGTGGATTCGTGGTCGCGGTGCTGGCCAAGATCGACCAGCCGACGCCAACACAAGACCCCACGCTGGTAGCGCAACTCCAGCAATCTTTGACGAAATCCTTGCAAAATGACGTGGCTGAGAGCTTCCTGGGCGGCCTGCAAACCCGTGACAAGGTAAGCGTTGACCCGAAATTATTCGCCCACATTTACCAATAGACTGAAAGCCAGACCTCGAAGATGAATGCCGCTGCCCCGCCTGCCTATGATGCCTTCCGTGCCGCCTATGAATCTGGGCGCGGCTCGCTGGTATGGCGGCATGACGTGGCGGACCTGCTCACCCCCGTCGCGGCATTTTTAAAACTGGCGCATGGCAAAAAATTCTCGTTTTTGCTGGAAAGTGTCGAGGGCGGGGCCACCCGCGGGCGCTATTCCGTGATTGGTATGGCACCAGATTTAATCTGGCGCTGTGAAAACGGCGTGGCGCTGCTGAATCGCGACGCTCAGCATGACCCAGATCATTTTTTGCCGGTCGGCGAGCCGCCGCTTGATAGTCTGCGTGATCTGATCGCTGAAACCAGACTTGACGTGCCCGAAGGGCTGCCGCCGATGACCGGCGGCCTCTCAGGCTATCTCGGCTACGACATGGTGCGGCTGATGGAGACGATCCCCAACGCCAACCCCGATGTGCTGGGAATCCCCGAAGCCATTCTGGTCCGGCCCAGCCTGTTCGCGATTTTTGATGGCGTAACCGACGAACTCACGTTAGCGGCTCCGGTATATCCGAAAGCGGGCATAAGTGCCGCCAGCGCCTACGCCGCTGCTGAATTGCGCATTAAGGCGGCGGTGGCGGCGCTGGAACAGCCCGTGCCGAAACTGCTCAGCCCGGCCCAGATTCCAGCGCCAATATCCAAATCCAACATGACCAAGGCCGAATTTCTGGCGATGGTCGAAAAAGGCAAGGACTATATCCGCGCCGGCGATGTGTTCCAGGTTGTGCCGAGCCAGCGCTTCGAGGCGCCCTTCACAATGCCCCCGTTTGCGCTGTACCGCAGCCTGCGCCGGATCAACCCGGCACCGTTCCTGTTCTATCTGGATTTCGGCAATTTCCAGGCCGTTGGCTCATCGCCGGAAATTTTGGTGCGGTTACGCGGCGGTATTGTTACCTTGCGGCCACTGGCAGGCACCCGTAAGCGGGGCGCTGATAAAGCTGAGGACGCAGCGCTTGAGGCCGAACTGCTGGCCGACCCGAAGGAGCGGGCCGAGCATTTAATGCTGCTGGATTTAGGCCGCAACGATGTGGGCCGGGTGTCTGAAATCGGCTCAGTGCGGGTGGTCGAGAGTTTTGCGATCGAGCGGTTTTCGCATGTGATGCATATTTCCTCGACCGTTGAGGGTCACATCAAGCCCGGGTTGGACGCTCTTGATGCGCTGGTGGCCGGGTTTCCGGCGGGCACACTTTCGGGCGCCCCCAAAGTGCGGGCGATGGAGATCATCGACGAATTGGAACCCTCCCGGCGCGGGCTGTATGCCGGTTGCATCGGCTATTTTGCCGCCAATGGCACCATGGATACCTGCATTGGGCTGCGCACCGCTTTGGTGAAAGACGGCACCATGTATGTGCAAGCTGGTGTCGGCGTGGTGGCGGATTCCGACCCACAAGCCGAATATGCCGAGAGCGTGCAAAAAGCCCGCGCCTTGTTCCGCGCCGCCGAGGACGCCGTGCGCTATGCTGATAAAGGCCGCGTATCATGATCCTGTTGATTGATAATTACGACAGTTTTACCTTCAACCTGGTGCATTTCCTGGGCGATTTAGGGGCGCAATGCGTGGTGCGCCGGAATGATAAAATAACCCCCGCCGAAGTGCTGGCGATGAACCCGCAAGGGGTGGTTCTTTCGCCCGGGCCCTGCACCCCTAACGAAGCTGGCATCTGCCTGGAGATGGTGATTGCCGCGGCTGGCAAAGTGCCGCTGCTCGGCGTTTGCCTGGGCCATCAGGCAATCGGCCAGGCGTTTGGCGGGCAGGTTATCCGCGCGCCAGAACCCGTGCACGGCAAAACCAGCCCGGTGCATCACGCCAACAGCGATATTTTTGCCGGCCTGCCCGACCCGTTTACCGCCACGCGCTACCATTCGCTGATTGTTGAGCGTGCCAGCTTACCGGACACGCTGGAGGTCACCGCCTGGACCGGTGATGGGATCATCATGGGGCTGCGGCATAAAGCCTTGCCGATATTCGGCGTGCAGTTTCATCCCGAAAGCATCGCGACCAGCCACGGCCACGCGATTTTGGAAAACTTCCTGAACATCACGCGCGGCAAAAACGCCCCCAAACTGGCCGCATGAGCGCCGGTTTGAAACCAGTCCTGGCGCGCCTGGCGCTTGGGCATTCCTTGAGCGAAACCGAGGCGGAGGCCGCCTTCGGCGTGGTGATGGATGGCGAAGCCACACCGGCGCAAATCGGCGGGATGCTGATGGCGATGCGAGTCCGCGGCGAAACCGTCGCCGAACTGACCGGCGCCGTCACCGCCATGCGGGCGCGCATGATCCCGATTAACGCGCCTGCTGATGCGATGGATGTTTGCGGCACTGGCGGCGATGGCGCGGCCAGCCTGAATATCTCCACCGCCGTCTCGCTGGTGGTGGCGGCCTGCGGTGTACCGGTCGCCAAGCATGGCAACCGCGCCCTCTCCTCACGCTCTGGCGGTGCCGATGTGCTGATGGCGCTCGGTGTTAATATCGAAGCGCCGCCCGCCCGGCTGGAGCAGATTTTGCACGATGTCGGTTGTGTGTTTTTATTTGCGCCCAAACATCACGCCGCCCTGCGGCACGCTGGCCCGGTACGCGCCGAGCTTGGCACCCGCACGATTTTCAACCTCACCGGCCCCATGGCCAACCCGGCGGGCGTCAAACATCAGTTGATCGGCGTGTATGACCCCAAATGGGCGCGGCCTATGGTGGAGACACTAAGGCAGTTAGGCAGTCAGGCCGCCTGGGTGGTGTATGGCAATGGCTTGGATGAGCTGACACTGGACGGCGTTAACCACGTCGTCGCGCTGAAAAACGGTGAAATTTCGGAATTCACTCTGTGCGCCGCTGATGCAGGCCTACCCAGCGCCCCGCAAACCGCCATCAAAGGCGGTGACGCCGCCGAGAACGCCGCCGCCATGCTGACCATGCTGGCTGGTGCCCCCAGTGCCTACCGCGTTACAATTTTGTTCAACGCCGCCGCCGCCCTGATGATTGCGGGCAAGACCAAATCTCTGGCAGAGGGGGTGGCGATGGCGGCAACGGCCATTGATAACGGGCAGGCGAAAGCTATGCTTGATGCTTTGGTTGTGGCTTCAAATATGAACCCGGACGTTGTGCCGCGACAGGAATTTGTTTGATGGATGGGCCGATGACGACGGACGAGGATATTCTCGCCAAAATTTGCGCCGATACGCTGGCTGGCATTGCCACGCGCAAAACCAGCTACAGCCTGGACGATGTGAAAGGACTGGCCAAGGAAGCCGGCAAGCCACGTGGCTTTGGCCGCGCTTTGATGGATGCGACCGCCGCCGGCCGGCCTGGGTTGATTACCGAAATCAAGAAAGCCTCGCCATCGGGCGGGTTGATCCGCTCAGATTTCGACCCGCATAGCATCGCGACTGCCTATATGGAGGGTGGTGCTGTCTGTCTTTCAGTGCTGACCGACAAGCAATATTTCCAAGGCTCGCCCGCGCATTTGCAAACCGCCCGAGCGGCGGTGAAATTGCCGATCCTACGCAAGGATTTTATTCTCGACCCCTGGCAGGTTTACGAATCGCGCGCGATGGGCGCTGATTGCATTCTGCTGATCATGGCAGCACTGACAGACTCCCAAGCGCGGGATTTGGAAGAGCTGGCCCGCAGCCTGGATATGGATGTGCTGGCCGAAGTGCATGACGAGGCGGAACTGGACCGCGCCTTGGGGCTGCAAACAACGCTGCTTGGCATTAACAATCGCAATTTGAAAACCATGGTTACCACGCTAGAAACCACCGAACGGTTGAGCAAATTGGCCCCGCCAGACAAATTCCTGGTGTCAGAATCAGGCATCAAAACCCATGATGATATTATCCGCCTGCAAAATATCTGCGTGCAAGGCTTTCTGGTTGGCGAATCTCTGATGCGTCAGGCTGATGTGAAACTTGCCGTACAGCAATTACTGGGAACCGCATGAGCGGCCTTACGCACATTGACGCTGCGGGCAACGCCCGCATGGTGGATGTGTCCGGCAAGGATGAAACCGTGCGTGAAGCCACCGCCAAAGGCCGGGTGAAAATGCTGGCCGAAACCTTGGCGCTGATTAGCTCCGCGCGTGCCCCCAAAGGCGATGTGCTGGCCGCAGCACGTCTGGCGGGCATTATGGCAGCTAAAAAAACTTCGGACTTAATTCCACTTTGCCACCCGCTGGCGCTTTCATCTGTCACCCTTGATCTTGCGCTGAATGACAATGAAACCTGCGTGGACATTGCCGCCACCGTTCGCACCACCGGGCGCACCGGCGTTGAGATGGAAGCGCTGACGGCGGTGAGTGTGGCGTGCCTGACCATCTATGACATGGTGAAAGCGGTGGACCGGGGGATGCGCATCGAGGATATCCGGTTGGTCGCCAAATCCGGCGGTAAATCCGGCGATTTCAGGCAGGCCTGATGCTCAGCGTTGCAGAGGCGCGGACAAAAATCCTCAGCGCCATGAAGCCGACCGGCTACGAGACGATCGCGCTGGCCAATTCACATGGCCGGGTGCTGGCGGTAGCGCTCACTGCGCGGTTGACCCAGCCGCCCGCCGATATTTCCGCCATGGATGGCTACGCGGTGCGGGCCGCTGACGCGCCGGCACATGCAAAGCTCAAACTCATCGGCACCGCACCGGCGGGTCACCCATTCACCCGGCAGCTCAGTCCTGGCGAGACGGTACGGTTGTTTACCGGCAGCGTCATGCCCTCGGGTGCCGACAGCGTTGTCATCCAGGAAAATGTCACGGCCTTGGGTGTGGATATCCACATCAATGAAGCCGCCGTGGCCGGCAAAAACATCCGCCCCGCCGGGCAGGATTTCAAGTTGGGCGACGTGCTGATCCCCGTCGGAAACATGATTACCGCGCGTGATATCGGGCTGGCGGCGGCGGGCAACCACCCTTGGGTGACTGTGCACCGGCGGCCAAAAATCGCCATTTTATCAACCGGCGATGAAATTTCGTTGCCCGGCGAAGCGATTAGTGCGGGCGGTATCGTCAGCTCCAACGCGCATATGTTGGCGGCATTTATTTCGGTTTGCGGCGGTGAGCCAATGGTATTGCCGATTGCGGTTGATGACCTCACCGCCATCGCCAATGGGGCCGAAGCAGCGCGCGGCGCGGACATGTTGATCACCACCGGTGGCGCCAGCGTGGGTGACCATGACCTGGTGCAGCCCGCCTTGCAGGCCCGCGGCTTGACTCTGGATTTCTGGAAAATCGCGATGCGCCCCGGCAAGCCGCTGATGTTCGGCAATATGGAAGGGATGCCGGTGCTCGGCCTGCCGGGCAACCCGGTTTCCGCCTATGTCAGCGCCTTGCTGTTTATTGGCCCCGCCATCGCGGCGCTGTCTGGCATGCCCCCCAAACCGCCAATACTGGAAACCGCCCGCCTCGGTGCCGCCATGCCGCCCAATGACAGCCGGGAGGATTATGTGCGGGCAAACTTGCAACGCGATGGCTATGAATGGGTGGCAACGCCGTTCGGTAAACAGGATTCTGGCATGTTGCGCACGCTGGCGAATGCGCAAGCGCTGATCAAACGCCAGCCATATGACCCAGCCAAAAGTGCCGACGATATTGTCGAGATCATCCGGTTGGGAGCCGTGGGGCTGTAAGGCCGCCGCATGCCCGCAATAGCGTCACTTAATGCTTTTGCCAGCGCCAAGCTGGCGGCGTTGGAAGCGCAAAGCCTGCGGCGCCAACTAACAGAAAGCCGCCGCGACGAGGCCATGTGGATCACCCGCAACGGCAAACGGCTGCTCTCGTTCAGTTGCAATGATTACCTCAACCTCACCCAGCATCCGGAAATTATCGCGGCATCCGTGGCGGCCACCCAGCGCTGGGGCGTCGGCTCAGGCGGCTCGCGGCTGGTTACCGGCAATCATGTGTTATTCGACGCGCTGGAAACCAAACTTGCGGCACTGAAAGGCACGCAAGCCGCCACCGTGTTCGGCTCTGGCTATCTCGCCAACGTCGGCATTATTCCAGCGCTGGCCGGAAAATCTGATCTGCTGCTGGTCGATGAACTGGCACATGCCTGTATCTGGGCGGGTGCTACATTGTCCGGCGCGCGGGTGCTGCGCTTTGCCCATAACAGCCTGACCCACGCGGCCGAATTGCTGGCCGCGCATCGGCTTGAGCACCAGCACGCGCTGATCATCACCGACCATGTGTTTTCCATGGATGGCGACCTGGCACCGGTCGCAGCGCTACAAAATTTAGCAACACAGCATGACGCCTGGCTGATGACCGACGACGCGCACGGGCTAGGCGTGGTTAAAAGCAGCTCACACGATGTGCCATTGCAAATGGGCACGCTCTCCAAGGCCATTGGTGCATATGGCGGATATCTTTGCGCCTCGCGGCCCGTTATTGATCTGATCCGCAACCGCGCCCGCAGCTTTGTATACTCCACCGGCCTGCCGCCCGGCACGATTGGCGCTGCCATCGCGTCACTTGATCTGATCGCCCGCGAGCCTGATTACGCCGCCCGCCCGCTGGCGCTGGCGCGCCGTTTCACCAGCGCGCTTGGCCTGCCCGAGGCACAAAGCCCGATTGTTCCGCTCATCCTGGGCCCGGCGGCGGCGGCACTGGCGGCTTCACAAAAGTTGGCCGATGCGGGCTTCCTGGTCGCCGCCATCCGCCCGCCCACAGTTGCGCCCGGCACCTCGCGGCTGCGCTTCACCTTCACGGCACAGCACCCCGTAGCCGAGGTGGACCGGCTAACCGCCCTGATCCGCACCCAGATACGCCCTCTGATAACGCTTGACGCGGCGACGAGAACCTAACTAGAACATTCAGATGTTGGCGTTTTGTTCTCGATCATTGCCGATCCCGGAGGTTTTTTATGTTAACCAGTAAACAGCACGAACTGCTGGTATTTATCGACCAGCACTTACGTAAAACCGGCTGCTCGCCAAGTTTCGAGGAAATGAAGGACGCACTCGATTTACGGTCAAAATCCGGCATCCACCGGCTGATTACCGCCCTGGAAGAGCGTGGCTTTTTGCGCCGCCACAAGCACCGGGCGCGCGCACTGGAGGTGGTGAGGCTGTCGGAAGACCTACTGCCCGCCGCGCAGAAAGCCCAGCACTTCGCTCCGAAAGTGATTCGAGGGGATTTTTCCGGCAAATTCCCCAGCTTGCGCGCCGCCAACGAAGCCGGTGCGGTCACTCTGCCACTGTACGGCAAAATCGCCGCCGGCCTGCCGATCGAGGCGCTACAGGACAACAGCAACGAGATTGATGTGCCAGTGTCATTGCTCGGCAATGGTGATCATTTCGCCCTGGAAGTGGAAGGCGACTCGATGATCGATGCCGGAATTTTAAGCGGTGATACGGTCATCATCCGTAGAGGCGATACCGCCGAGAATGGCCAGATCATCGTGGCTTTGGTCGATGACAACGAGGTTACCCTGAAACGCTTGCGCAGGCGGGGTAACTCAATTGCGCTGGAGCCCGCCAACGCCAAGTTTGAAACCAAAATCCTACCGCCGGACCGGGTAAAAATTCAGGGCCGCCTGGTGGCCCTGCTACGGAAATATTAGAAGCCGACCGTCTGTTACCAGCCCATTAACCAGGCTTGACTTCACGCGCTGGCGGCACGCCGCTATCAAGCGCCGCTAGCGCCGGTACCAAGCCTTTCAACGAAAAATCGATCGTGATCAGCTTGCCGTTCATCAGGCCAATTTTGGCGTGGCCTTTGGCCTGATTGCTGTGGATATCCTTGGTGAAATGCGCCGCCGGCTGGTTGATCACGAAGCAGCCGTTTTCATTGCAAAAACTATACGCGGCGGCAACCGGCTTCGAGGTGTTGACCGACAACTCGACACCTGGCTTCAGCGCCACGCCGAGCGGAGCAAGAATATTCACATCGTGCCCCTTGGTGTCACCCTTCACAAAGGTAACTGTCAGCAATTGCGTGACATGACCGTCCTTCTTCAACACCAACTGCTGCTGCACCGAACAAACCATTGTCGCAGGCTGCCCTTCAGCAGCATTCGACAGGCAGCGGTAAACCCAATCGCCATAGACCTGGGCAAATAATTTTGGCGCCACAGCCACAGGCTGGGCCGGCGGCGCGGCTGGCGGTGCGGCTGGCGGAGTCGGCGCATTGGGTTGATCCGCCGCCAGTGCGCTAAGCGGTGCCAGGCTCGCCAGAATGCAGGAAACAAACACGGAGTTACGAAGAAAATTCATGCAGCTTGGTTTCCTTAAATTGGCGCGGGCAAAGTAATTGCTTTGGCTGCGTAGTAAAACTCGGCCCCAAATACAAGATTGCCCCAAGTCGGGCGGCTAAGCCTCAACGCGGTTTCAGAATTTTATTCTTACGGCGGCGTTCCTGTTCATTGGGTTTGGCATTGGCCGGACGCTCCGGGCGGGCGGGGCGTGCTGGTTTGGCTTTGCCTGGGCGTGGGCCTAGGTCACGCGCCGGGCCTGCCCCTGGCGGGCTGCTGGCTTCAATCACCATATCAGCGTTCGCTGCACCATGGGCCGCAGCCTGAAAGCGCTCCGCCGCGGCTTGGGCGATTTCAAACTTGGTTTCCTTGTCGAAAATCCGGATCACGCCAATTTCCGCCTTCGTAATGCCGCCCATCCGGCAGATCAACGGGATCAACCACTTCGGGTCGGCATTGTTTTTGCGGCCCACACTGGCACGAAACCATGTCATCGGGGCACCATCCTGGCGCTTCTCAAACGGCACGCTTTCACGCGGTGCGCGCTCATGTTCACGCGGGGCGCGGTCCTGGGCGTTGCGCTCATAAGGCGCGCGCAGTGCACGTGGTCCAGCGGCGGGCGGCTGGTATGGTACGGAAATCTCCTCGGGTGAGGGCAACCGGGCGCGGTAAAGGCGGATCAACGCGGTGGCAATGAATTCCGGGCTTTGGCGCGCCAGTAATTGCTGCGCCAGCGCGACATCTTCAGGCAGCGGGGCTTCGGTTAAAGCCGGGTCAGAGAGTAGGCGTTCCTGGTCAAGTGCGCGAATGTCTTCTGCGGCTGGGGGGTCAGCCCAGGCGGCGTTGATATTTGCAGAGGCAAGCAGCGTTTCCGCACGGCGGCGCTTGCTGTTGGGAACCAACAAAATACACATGCCCTTGCGCCCGGCCCGGCCCGTGCGGCCTGAACGATGTAACATGGTGGCTTTGTTGGTGGGTAAATCAGCGTGGATTACCAAATCAAGGTCCGGCAAATCCAAGCCACGGGCTGCCACGTCAGTGGCAATACACACCCGGGCGCGGCCATCACGCAGTGATTGCAAAGCGTTGTTGCGCTCGTTTTGGCTTAGCTCACCTGAAAGTGCCACAGCATCAAACCCGCGTTCCAGCAAACTACCTTGCAAGCGGCGCACCGCCTCGCGGGTGGCACAGAATACCAGAGTCCCGCGCGCCTCATAAAAACGCAGTAAATTCACCAGCCCAAGCTCAATCTCATGCCCAGCAATCCGCACGGCGCGATATTCAATATCAGCGTGCGGCTGGTTGCGGGCCACGGTATCAATCCGCAGCGCGTCCTGCTGGTATTGCCGGGCCAAGGCGGCAATGTCCTTGGCGATGGTGGCGGAAAATAACAAGGTACGGCGTGAGGTTGGGGCGGCGTTGAGGATAAATTCCAGCTCATCCTTGAAGCCTAAATCCAGCATCTCATCAGCTTCATCGAGCACCACCACCTGAATGGCCGCAAGATTGAGGCGCTTGCGGTTGATATGGTCCTGTAAGCGCCCTGGCGTGCCAACAACAATATGCGCACCGGCATTCAACGCACGGGCTTCCTCGCGCGCATCCATACCGCCCACGCAGGAAACCACCCGGCCGCCGGCTTGGGCATACAGCCAGGTAAGTTCACCATGCACCTGAATTGCCAGTTCACGGGTGGGGGCAATAACCAGCACCAAGGGCGCACCGGCGGCGGGTAAGCGTTCCTCGTCGCCTAAAATGGTAGAAGCAAAGGCCAAGCCATAAGCAACGGTTTTGCCCGAACCGGTCTGGGCCGAGACCAACAAGTCACGGTCTTCAGCGTCATGTTCAAGCACAGCCAATTGCACGGCGGTGGGTTCGGTATAGCCGCGCGCGACCAGCGCACGCTGCAAAGCGGGATTTTCTATTGGGAAGGTCATGGCGGCTCCTACCCCGAGTGCGGCTTGGCCGCAACGCAGGACAGCATTACCATTACGGCACAGCATTGCTCCTGAGACGCAACTCACTATGTTTCGAAGCATGGAGGGCGTCCGGTGAAAATTCTGCAAAGCTTGGGGGGGCTGCTAGCCCTGGGTTGCGCTGGTTGTGTTCAATTGCCGGAATTTTACCCCGACTTGGCGTGCTCTATCCCGCCCCAAACCGAAACCCAGGCGCTGGCGGTGATGCAGGCGCGCAGCATAGCGCTGACCCACACGCCATTTGTGGCCGGCAACAAGGTGGCACTGTTGGAAAATGGCCCTGCCACCTATAGTGCCATGCTGGCCGCCATGGCAGCGGCAACCAGCCGGATCGACATGGAAAGCTACGAGTTTGATGGCGACGTGGCCGAAAAATTCGCCAGCATGATGATCGTCAAGCAGGAACAGGGCGTCCAGGTGCATCTCGTCTATGATGATTTCGGCACCAACGCGCCGACCGGTTTGTTCGACCGGCTCCGCAAGGCCGGAGTGCAAGTGGTGAAATATAACCCGCTCGACCCTACGCAAATGAAAACCCTGGACATCAACCAGCGCGACCATCGAAAACTACTGGTGATCGACGGCGAAACCGCCTTCACCGGCGGGGTGAATGTCGCGCAGGTGTATGAGAACCGCCACACCAGCTACCAGCATGACAAAGCCCCCGACACCCTGCCATGGCGTGATACGGATGTTGAAGTCTCGGGTCCGGTGGTTAATATATTTGACCAATTATTCGTACAGACCTGGCTGCAACAAAAAGGCCCACCGTTACAGCCTACGCCGCCAAACCCGGCGATCGAGGGCACTTCGGTGGTGCAGGCGCTTGATGGCTCACCGGTGGATGGCCACCCGGCAATTTATAAAACATTATTGGTGGCAATGGCAGCGGCGCGTCATTACATTCATCTGACCACCGGTTTTTTTGCCCCTCCGCCCGATATGATCGAGGCGCTGGAATGTGCCGCACGACATGGCGTGGATGTGCGCGTGATCGTGCCCGCGATCAGCAATAGCGACACCACCATCGCCGCGGGACGCTCGCATTATGATGATTTATTGAAAGCTGGCGTCCATGTTTATGAGCGCCGCGGGGTGGTTCTGCACGCCAAAACCGCAGTGATCGACGGCCAATGGTCCTTGGTGGGGTCTTCTAACCTGGATTGGCGAAGCGTGGTTTTTAATAATGAAATCGATGCCGTGGTGATGGGGCCTGACTTCGGCAGCCTGATGGAGACGATGTTCACCAAGGATTTGGCCGCTTCCAAGGAGATTACGCTGACAGCCTGGAAGCATCGGGGGCTGGCGGAGCGGCTGAATGAGTTCGGGGCCCGGTTGGTGGAGTCGCTTTTATAAGGGTAACCCCCGCCCCCACACAGATTGTTCCCTCTCCCCAATCCGAAGATTACGAAAACATCCTAAACTACCGTCGGATAAGCATTGATGGCTAAGGCCCCTTGCCCTATGTTAATTTGGTCTGGGAAACACCCAGGCCACGTAAT
>JAQNCT010000046.1 GCA_029077825.1 Acidocella sp.
TAGCACCTACATCGCGCGCCCAGGCATCATTGCTGCTTACCTCAACCACCCGTACGCTCTCCGGCAGCACCGCCCTGGCAGCGTGCCACTGGCGCGCACTTACCATCATGGTCACCGGCTCGAAACGCGCAATCGCTGCGGCCACGGCGGCAAATGCCGCCTGTGCTGGCTTTGCCCCCAGCCGCCAATTATCAGTGCGCTCCGGCCAGATCATCCAGCAGCCATCATGCAAGGCCCATTCCGCCGGCATGTAAAACCCATCCTCGCGCGGCGTCTTCATAAAGCTCAGGCTCCGCCGCGATGTTTCAGTTGTCCGTCGAGCGTCAATAAAGCGCCGTATAATTCCGGACGGCGGTCACGAAACACGCCCCATGAGGCACGGGTATGTGCAATCGCATCCAAATCAAATGTCGCGGTCAGCACGGCCTCATCGGTGCGGTTCGCCTCCGCCACCTTAGCCCCGGTGTGGTCGGCGATGAAGGAAGAGCCATAGAATGTCAGCGCCGTGCCATGCCGCCCCGGCTCTGTGCCAATGCGGTTAGAAGCAATCAGCGGCAATAAATTCGCAGCCGCATGGCCTTGCATGGTCCGCTGCCAATGGTCACGTGAATCAAGTGTCGCATCCTGCGGCTCTGACCCAATGGCGGTGGGGAACAACAACAACTCCGCACCCATCAGCGCCATCGCCCGCGCCGTTTCAGGAAACCATTGGTCCCAACAAATGCCAACACCAATCCGCCCGAAGCGCGTTTCCCACACCTTAAAACCGGTATCGCCGGGTGAGAAATAAAATTTCTCGGAATACCCTGGTCCATCAGGAATATGCGACTTCCGATAAACACCCAACTTCGTGCCATCAGCATCGATGATCATAATTGAATTGAAAAAACTCTGCCCCGCTTGTTCAAACACTGAAACCGGCAGCACCACACCAAGCTCCTTGGCAAGCTTGCTAAAATGCGCAATCGCGGGGTTCTGCGCCATTGGTTTGGCCAGCGCGAAGAATGCGTGAATTTCATCCTGGCAGAAATACCGCGTCTCGAATAATTCCTGAATCAAAACTACCTGTGCCCCGGCGGCAGCGGCTTGGCGCACCAACGCCTCGGCCCGCGCTATATTGGCGGCTTGGTCATCGCCGCACGCCATTTGGGTTGCCGCAACGGTTACATTCCTCATGTATTCCTCACGCATTTTTCAAATAGGCGTCATACTCAACATCGGAAATCCGGCGGCGGAATTCGTTAATCTCCTGGCGCTTACAGGCGGTGAACACCCGCTGGAAATCCGCCCCAAATATCCCGGCGATGTGCGTTGATGCCGCAAACCTATCCACCGCAGTTGACCACGCAATCGGCAGCGGTGGTGCCAGTGGGCTGCGCTTATCGCCAAAAGTCTCGAATCCAGGGTCAGCCTTGTTTTCAATCCCGTCTAGGGCGGAACCCAAAAACGCTGCAAACGCCAAGTACGGGTTGCAATCAGCCCCCGCCACACGGTGCTCAATGCGTGATGCCGCCGGGTCAGCGGTTATCACCCGCACCGCGGCCAGGCGGTTATCATGCCCCCAATCGCCATAGGTCGGCGCGTGCACGCCAGGCGCAAACCGCCGATAGGAATTAGCATGCGGTGCCAATGTCAACATCGTGTCAGGCATCGCCGCAATCACGCCACCTAACGCATGGTACAACACATCCGCCGCCCGCGTGGGCGTGCCAACAAATATGTTCTTACCGGCCTTATCCAGCACTGACATATGCACATGCATCCCCGACCCCGCCCATTGCCCATAAGGCTTGGCCATGAAAGTCGCGGTAAGGTTATGTTTGCGCGCCACATGTTTGATGGTGCGTTTGAATAACGTCGCCGAGTCCGCCACCCGTAATGCATCAGTGTTATATTTCAGCGTCACCTCAAATTGCCCCGGCCCGCTCTCTGAAACCAGCGTCTCCAGGGTAATTTCCTGGGCCTTCGCGGTGGCCATCATCTCCCGCAATATCGGTTCATAATCATGAATTTCGCCAAGCCCCACAGCATCAATCTGCCAGCCGCGCCAACCAGATTCATCCGCTCCACGCGGTGCAATTGGCTGCCCGCCGGTCTGGCCAGGGTCCACCAGATAAAATTCCAGCTCCACCCCCAAAGCCGGCGTCAACCCCGCGGCATCGTAGCGCGCCAACACGCGTGAGAGCACGCCGCGCGGGTCAAGATAAAAAATCCCGCCGTCAGCTTCGCGCATCGTCAACAATGCTTGCGAGGCATTGCCCTCAGCCCAGCCCATGCGGGTTATGGAATGCGGCACCGCCACACACAGCCCATCCGGGTCACCAGTGTCATAGGCTATGCCGCCCTCAACAATATCGCGCCCCCAAATATCCAGCAAAAATGCCGAACGTGGAATCGCAATGCCGCTGCCGAGCAGCGCCTTGGCCTTATCGCGTTGCAACCACTTGCCGCGTGGCACGCCGTTGACATCGATGATGAAGGCTTCGATGAACTCGCTGTCCGCCATCAAAGCCGCTTTATCAGCCAAAATGGTGTTCAAAGCGCAACCTCTGCCTTAACTTTTTCGTAGGTCTGATCAATGGCTTTGCACAACCGCGCCACCAGCAGGTCAATCTCATCCATAGCTATGGTCAGCGGCGGCGAATACACCATGGTATCGCGCACCGCCCGCATCATCAGTTCATTTTCATAACAATAATCTCGGCAGATCACGCCCACCCGCCCGCGTTTATCAAAAAATTTGCGGGTGCGTTTATCGGCGGTCAATTCAATCGCGCCAATCAACCCCACGCCGCGAATTTCTCCCACCATCGGGTGGTCATCCAAGGCGGCATGCAGTTTTTCGCGTATAATAACGCCCAATTCCTCAGCCCGCGCCACTAAATTTTCGCGTGCGATAATATCTAAATTCGCCAGCGCCACAGCGCACGCCACCGGGTGCCCGGAGTAGGTAAACCCATGGTAAAACTCACCGGTCTCATTAATCAGCACGTCCGCCACCCGGTCATGCAACATCACTGCCGAGAGTGGAATATACCCTGAGGTTATGGCCTTCGCCATCGTCATCATATCCGGCTTGATCGCAAATGTGTCAGTGCCGAACATTTTGCCGGTGCGGCCAAACCCGCAAATCACCTCATCGGCAATCAACAATATATCATGTTCTTTGCAAATCCGGTTAATCTCCGGCCAGTAGGTCTCTGGCGGAATAATCACCCCGCCAGCACCTTGCAACGGCTCGCCAATAAAGGCCGCGATATTATCAGCCCCCAACTCTTTGATTTTCGCTTCAACCTGCAGTGCTGCGTAAGTGCCAAATTCCGCCGGTGACATTTGGCCGCCATAACCATACCAATAAGGCGGCATCACCTGCACAAAATTCGGCATGTCCCCAGCCTGGCGATGCATATCCACCATCCCCCCCGCCGAGGCACCCAGGGTGGTAGAACCATGGTAACCATATTCCCGGCCAATGATGATTTTTTTGTTCGGCTGGCCCAATGTTTGCCAATATACCCGCGCCATCCGCAACGCGGTATCCACCGCCTCTGAACCCGAGCAGGCAAAAAACGCGTGGTTTAAACCCTCCGGCGCAATCTGCGCCAAGCGCTGCGCCAGTGCCACGGTCGGCTGCGTGGTGGTTTTGAAAAACGTATTGTAATACGGCAGTTTTGCCATCTGGGTAGCCGCGGCCTCAACCAATTCGCGGCGGCTATAGCCGGCGGCCACGCACCAAAGCCCAGCCATGCCATCGAGAATTTTATGCCCGCTCGCCGCTTGCAAAAACACCCCCTCGGCACTGGTAATCACCCGCACCTTGCTCTCTGCCAAGGATTTATGGTCCGTGAAGGGATGCAGATGATGCGCAGCGTCCAACCCCTGCCAGTCCACCGATCCGCCAATTTCGTCTAACATGTTGCATCTCCGCTCTGCTTTGAATCCGAACGCGCCGCATCATCCGATGCGGTATATAATCAAAAATCAGATTCGGGCGGGCTGAAACCAATTCGTGCACATAGAAGCAGCATTTCTGCCTGCAAACACCGTGCAATCGAGGTGGACAACTGTAACATGATTAGTTTTGTGGCATGACCATCATGACAGTTCAAGGAAATTCTCAAGAATTACACTTTAACCGGCAATGTCATCAATCGCCGCCGCTAGTTTCAAATCCAGCCTGGTCACCCCACCGGCATCATGGGTGCTGAGGGTGATATCGACCTTGTTATAAACATTCGACCATTCCGGATGATGATCCATCGCCTCCGCCAGCAGTGCTACTTGCGACATGAACGCCCAAGCCTGCCGGAAATTCATGAACTTAAACGAATGCCGGATCGATTTTTCATCCGCCGCCAGTACCCAACCGCCGGGCAGGGCGGTTAATTCAGCCGCAGTCAGCCGTGCAACCATCTGACACCTCCATTATTTCTGCCGCGCGATCGCCAACCCCAGCCCAGCCCCCATCAGCAACCCACCGCTGATCCGGTTCTGCCAATGGCCACGCCGCAGCAAAAATTGCCGCGCCCGGTGCGCGCTAACCACCCAGACGCTATCAATCAGCAGTGCTACGGCCATGAAACTTGCTGCCAGTAGGGCTATTTCCGCCGCCATGCCGTGGCCCGGCACAATAAACTGCGGGAAAAACGCGCTGTAGAAAAACAATGTTTTCGGGTTGGTCAATGAAACAACGAAGGCCCGCCCAAACGTCGCGGGGGCTGATTTTGGCGCCTCACCAGTGCTAAGCGCCACTATCGGTGTGCGCCACAGCCGCACGCCCAGATATATCAGGTAAAGCACTCCCAGCCAGCGCAGCCAGCCCAGCCAAACGCTGGCAACGCCCAGCACCGCCTCCAGCCCCAGCCCCGTGATTGCCAGTTGCACCACCATCGCCGAGGCGGTTCCGGCCACCGTCACAAAACCATGCCGCATGCCATGCGCAATGCTGTTGGAGGTGATCAGCGCCACATTCGGCCCAGGGATCAGCATTAACACCACCACCGCCGCCACAAACGTGGCGTACAGATGCAGGCTCAAAGCATCAGCCTAGACACCAGGCCAAAATGGCCTTTTGCGCATGTAGCCGGTTCTCGGCTTCATCAAATACCACCGAGGCAGGGCCATCAATCACATCAGCGGTCATTTCCTCACCACGGTGCGCCGGCAGGCAATGCATGAAAATCGCCCCGCTGGCGGCTTGGGCCATAAGTGCCGGGGTGACCTGATATGGCGCCATGGCCAGCGCTCGGGCCATGGCTTCTTCTTCGGCATCGGCCATGCTCAGCCAGGCATCGGTTACCACGCACCGCGCCCCTTGCACCGCCGCCACCGGGTCAGTGGTCACGCTTACAGCCGCACCCTCTCGCTTAGCCCAGGCCAGAATTTTGGCATTCGGCTGGTACCCATCCGGGCAGGCCAGCCGCAGCGTAAAGTTAAATTTCGCCGCCGCCTCAATCCAGGAGGCAGCAACATTATTGCCATCCCCAACCCAGGCCACAATCTGCCCGGCAATCGGCCCGCAATGCTCCTCAAAGGTCAAAACATCCGCCATCACCTGGCACGGGTGGGTTAATTCGGTCAGCCCGTTAATCACCGGCACGCTGGCGTGGGTGGCCAGATCATGCAGTTTGGCAGCGGAATCGGTGCGCAGCATAATCCCATGCACATAGCGTGAGAGCACATGCGCTGTATCATAAACTGTCTCGCCGCGGCCCAACTGCATGTCGCGCGAGGACAGCACAATCACATCGCCGCCTAACTCACGCATCGCCACCTCGAAAGAAATTCTGGTGCGGGTTGAGGGTTTTTCAAAAATCATCGCCAAGGTTTTACCCGCCAGCGGCTTTTTACCCGCACCACGGCTGCGCTTCAGCCGCGCCGCCTCGGTGATAAGCTCGCGCAACGCGGCGCTGGAAAAATCCTTGATATCTAAAAAATGCCTTGGCACCATATGGGGGTATTCCAACACCGCGCTCATTGCGCTGCCGCCAATACGGGCATGCAGCGCTGTGCCGTGCGCGCCAGCAGTGCTAACGCCTCATCACATTCGGCCTGCCGGACAATCAACGGCGGTACCAGACGCAGCACATTATCACCGGCGGCCACTGTCAGCAGCCCTTCGGCCATCGCGGTGTTTTGCACTTCACCGTTCGGAACCGCGCATTTCAGCCCCACAATTAACCCAGCGCCCCGCGCCTCGGTAAACACGCTTGGATATTTTTCACATAGCGCCAGCAAGCCGCGCCAAAAATAGCGGGCAGTGGCATCTACCTCGTCAAGAAAACCAGGTGCTAAAATAACATCCAACACCGCATTGCCCGCCGCACAGGCCAGCGGGCTGCCGCCATAGGTGGTGCCATGGCTGCCGGGCACCAATGATTTCGCCACCCGCTCATTCGCCAGCACCGCCGCCATCGGGAAGCCGCCGCCGATTCCCTTCGCGATTGACATTACATCCGGCGCGATGCCGGCCCATTCATGGGCAAAGAATTTGCCGGTCCGCCCCATGCCGCTTTGTACCTCGTCCATGCCCAGCAGGATCCCAAATTCATCGCAGGTGGTGCGCAAATCGCGCAAAAACTGCAATTGCGCGGGCCGAATGCCACCTTCGCCTTGCACCGGCTCCACCAAAATGCCAGCGGTTTGGGGGGTAATCGCGGCACGCACCGCATTTAAATTGTTAAACGGCACATGGTCGAACCCATCCATTTTGGGCCCAAACCCGGCCAGATATTTGGCGTTGCCGGTGGCGGCGATCATCGCCAGCGTGCGGCCATGGAAAGCACCCTCAAAACATATCACGCGGGTGCGTTCTGGTGCGCCTGCGTCGGCCATGGTTTTACGCATAGCCTTCACCAGACCTTCATTGGCTTCAGCGCCGGAGTTACAAAAAAACACCGAATCCGCAAATGTCGCCGCCACATAGCGCGCCGCCAGATGTTCCGCCTGCGGCACCCGGTACAGGTTAGAGACATGCATCACCCGGGCCGCCTGCTTGGCAATCTCGCCGGTTAAATGCGGATGCCCATGGCCGAGTGAGGAAGTGGCGATGCCCGCGCCAAAATCCAAAAACCGTCGCCCGGCGGTATCAAACAGGTAAGCACCCTCACCATGCTCAAAAGCAAGGTCGGCCCGGTTGTAATTCGGCATTAGCGCAGAAATCATGGATGTGCTTTCAAGGCGGGAAAGCACGGAATTATGCGGATATGAGCCTGAAAAGTCAAACAAAGCCACCCAAAGGGCCGCGTATCCTCCTGCTGGGAATCGTTTTGGTCTCGATCATCCCCGCCCTGGGCGAGGCCGCCGTGCTGGGCTGGGGCATCGCTCAGGGCTATTGGGGCAAAGCCCTGCGTGACGGGGTGGATTTCTGGGCCGGTGGGTTCCTGGCCAGGCATAATGAGACCACCCTGTTATTTGACCCCATAGCCTACCGCGCCTTTCTGCATGGCACCTTTGGGGACTTGCCGGTGCATATGTGGAGCTATGCGCCCAATTATTTGCTGCTGGTGAGCGGCTTTGCCGGTTTATCGCCCTGGCACGCCACATTGGCGTTTGATGCGTTCAGCCTGCTTGGCCTCGCTTTGGTGCTGCGTCTGGCCAAGCAATCCTGGTGGTTGATTGGGGCGGTGCTGCTGAGCCCGGCGGCGCTGGAAAATCTGCTCGCCGGCCAGAACGCGGCCCTGGTTACCACATTGGTCGGCGGCGGGATTTTATTAATACCCACCCGCCCGCGCCTGGGCGGGGCGCTGGTGGGGCTGGCCAGCATCAAGCCGCAACTGGGACTGGTGCTGCCGCTATATGTGGCAAGGCAGGCCCCAATTGCGGTGCTCTACGCCACTTTGGCAGCACTGCTGCTGGGCGCTGCCGCGGTTTGGGCATTTGGGGTTCAGCCTTGGGTGCAATTTTGGCACATCACCCGCCCGGCGATGACAGCCGTGCTCAGCACCGGCCAGCCGGCGGATTTTGCCAACGGCTTGGTCAGCGTGTTTGCCGCCTTTCGCCCGCTTGGCATTGGGGCTGCTGTGCTGGCCCAGGGTCTGGTTTCGCTGACAGCCGTCATTCTGGCGGCCAGTTTGAAAAACCCCGCACCGGTGCTGATTCTGGCGGTGCTCGCCAGCCCGTATTTGCATAGTTATGACCTGCTATGCGCCAGCTTGGCGGTGGCGTTGCTGGTGCAAAACCGCCTGGCCAGCGGCTTTGCGCCTGGTGAAAAACCGTTGTTTCTGGCCGCCTGGATGGTCCCTGGTCTGGTTTTGTGGCTACCGCCGGTGAGCTTTGCGGTGCCGGTTATTCTGGGGCTGCTCTTGGCAAGCGCGCTGCGTCGTGGTCCGGTTGCCCCATGCGACTCCTAACCGGCTCAGCCCGGCTTGCCGGTGTCATCGGCTGGCCGGTGGCTCACTCCCGCTCCCCCAGGTTGCACGGCACCTGGCTGGCCCGCTATGATATTGACGGCGCTTATCTGCCGCTGCCGGTTGCCCCGGCTGACTTTTCCGCCGTGGTGCGCGCTTTGGTAAAAGCCGGGTTTATGGGCGCTAATGTCACCATTCCGCATAAGGAAGCCGCTTTTGCCTTGTGTGATGTGGTGGAACCCAGCGCCGCCCGCGCCGGGGCGGTCAACACACTGGTGTTTGAACATGGCAAAATTAAAGGCAGCAATACTGATGGCGCCGGGTTTGTGGCCAATTTGCGAGCCCACGGCGTCAACCCTACCGGGCAGGCGCTGCTGCTGGGGGCTGGCGGGGCCGCGCGCGCCATTGCCGCGGCTTTGCAGGATGCCGGTATGAGCGTGAGCGTGTGCAACCGCACGCCCGAGCGCGCCGCCGCCTTGGCGCGTGAGCTGCCCGGTTTGAAAACCCTGGCCTGGGAACAGCGCGCCGCCGCCCTCGCGGATTGCGCGTTGCTGGTGAACACCACCGCCCTGGGCATGGCCAAGCAACCACCGCTGGTAATGGATTTATCCAAGGCAGCTTCGCATCTGGTGGTGACAGATATTGTGTACGCGCCGCTGCAAACCCCGCTATTGATTGAGGCAAAGGCCCGTGGCCTGCAAATTGTCAGCGGGTTGGGCATGCTGCTGCACCAGGCGGTGCCAGGCTTTGCCGCCTGGTTTGGTGTAACGCCGGTGGTTGATGATGAATTATACGCCATTGTGGCAGGCGGGCTAAGCTGATGCTGGTGCTTGGCCTTACCGGCGGCATTGGCATGGGCAAATCCACCGTTGCAAAAATGTTCGCAAGCCTGGGCGTGCCAAGCTTTAACGCTGATGAGGCCGTGCATAAATTGCAAGCACCCGGTGGCAAAGCAATGCCGCTGCTGAACGCGGCGTTTCCTGGCACGGTGGAAAATGGCGTGCTCAACCGCGCCGCTTTGCGCAAAATTGTGCTGCGTGATGATGCCGCCATGCGCCAGCTGGAACAAATTATGCACCCGCTGGTGCACCGTGCAGAAGCGCAGTTTCGCGCGCAGGCGTTGCGGGCAGGCGCTAAGGCGGTGTTGCTGGATATTCCGTTATTATTTGAAACTGGCGCACAACTGCGGGTGGCCAAAACCATTGTTGTTTCAGCCCCGCCAGATGTGCAAATGGCGCGCGTGCTCGCACGCGGAGTTATGGATAGGGCGCACATTGAAGCAATGGTCGCCCGCCAGATGCCTGATCAACAAAAACGCGCCTTGGCGGATTTTGTCATTCACACCGGCCTGTCAAAATTCAACACAGTGCGGGCGGTGCACCATGTTTTCAAGGCATTGGGTCTATGAGCCGTTCGGTACTGTTCGATACTGAAACCACCGGGCTTGACCCCTTGACCGGTGACCGCGTGATTGAAATTGCCGCGATTGAGTTGATCAATGATCTGCCAACCGCCAACCAGTTTCATGCCCTGCTCGACCCTGAGCGCGATATTCCCAGTGAGAGTACCCGGGTGCATGGCATTACTAATTTTCATGTCGAAGGCAAACCAAAATTTGCTGATATTGCTAATGATATGCTGGCGTTTTTTGGTGATTCCAAACTGGTCGCACATAACGCCCCGTTTGACTTTGGTTTTATTGATTCTGAGCTTGCCCGCATTGGCAAACGGGCTTTGGGCTATGAGCGCATGGTGGACACTCTGGTGCTGGCCAAAAAACGCTTCCCCGGCATGCCCAACAGCCTTGATGCGCTGTGCCGCCGCTTTGAAATTGACCTCTCGGCCCGCACCACTCATAACGCTCTGTTAGATTGCAAGCTGCTGGCCGAAGTGTATGTGGAGCTTACCGGTGGCCGCCAGCGCGGGCTGACCCTAGAGACCGAGCAGGCGCTGGCCTTTGCACAGTATGAACGCGCAACTACCCGCACGCCACGGCCGATTGTGGTGAGCCAGGTGGAATTAGACGCTCATGCGGCTTTTGTTGATCGTCTGAAAGACCCTTTGTGGCGCGCATAGTTTTTTACGATTGATCGGCAAAAAATAGATTTACTAACATGGTGTTATGGCATTTTCAGCGTGAAATGGTTACACGTGTACCCTTTATTTTTGCGCGTCATGGTTGCGCGTCATGATTGCTTTGAAAAATCCACCAACGCTGCAAATCCACCTTCAGTTCCCAACGCCAGGTGTGAGCCCGAGGCGTTCCACGCAAGTGCTGTAATCGTGCCGCGCCCTGGCCCGCACACTGGTAGGATTTTATCTTTCATAATATCGGCCACAATCACTGAGCCATCATCAAACCCAGCCGCCACCACCTCGAATTCCGGATGGCAGGCAATGCGTTTGATAAAGGCGCCGTCGCTCATGCCCAGCTCCAGCGGTGGTTTGCCCATCGGCCCGCCGCCAAAAAATGGCCACAACACAATGGCATCAGCGCCGCCTGTGGCCAGATATTTACCAGATTTGGTGAAACCAAAACTCTCTGTTTTGCTCGGATAGCCGCTCATGCGCATGTGCTTGCCCTCCGGCAGGGTCCAGCCATGCAGAGCATTTTCCTGCATCGCGGTCACAATCGCCTCGCCGAGCGGATGAATGGCGATGCCCAGATGGCTGCCTTTCCATTCAAAAACCCGCGGCGTCTCGGAGGTTGATGCGGTGAACCATAATGACGCGCCGTTATAATGCGCGGCGGCGATGCGCTTGCCCTTGGCATCGAAGGCAATGCCCGAAACCGTGGAGGGGTGAGTAAGGCTGCGCAACTTGCGACCATCAGCCTGGAACAGATGCACAAATTTACCAACCGTGCAGGCCAGCAGGCCGGATTTGGGGTGCGCAAACGAGGCGATGTTTTCCACCCATTTCATGCCGAAACCGGCAATCTCGGTGGGGCTACCATCAATTGCGATGCGTTGGAATTTACCATCATCGCCGCCGCTCAAAAAACCGTTGGGCGTGCTATCAGCTGCCAGGGCCAATATCGCGCCCACATGGGCCTTCATGCGGCTCCAGCCATGACCATCGCTCAGGCATAAATTACCATCACCCAGCGCGAAGGCCGCGTGTCTGCCGGCGCGGTTAAACACCCCAGCGGTGATGTTCGCGCCGAGATTTTCAGTAACGCCACGGGCTTTCAGCAACGCATCAAAATCGCTCATGGCTGGCTCAGGCAGCGCAGGATTCAAAACCGCGGCGCAATTGCGGGCGGTTCAAATCGCGGCCAATGAACACGATACGGCTGGTGCGTTTATCGCTGGCTTTCCAAGGTGCTACGAAATCGCCATCGGCAATCATGTGCACCGCCTGAAAGGCAAAGCGGCGGTCCTCGTTTTTATAGGATAATATGCCCTTGGTGCGCAGAATATTCTGGCCCTGACTTTGCAGAATATGGCCGATCCAGGCGTTGAATTTCTCAGGGTCCAGCGGGGCATCCAGCGCCAGGCTGATGGAGTTTAAATGCTCATTATGGGTGTGGGAATCTTCTTCCAGAAAATCTGGCACTGATTCCAGCACGCGGCCTAAATCAAACGCATTCAACCCCAGCAATTTGGTAACATCCACATTGCCGCGGGTGGCGTGGTGAATTTCAGCGTAACGGTTAATATTGCGGATCAGCACTTCAATGGCCGCCAATTCCTCAGGCGTCACCAAATCCAATTTGTTCAACACAATCACATCAGCAAAGGCGATCTGGTCAGCGGCTTCGGGGGAATCAGCAAGCCTTGCTTGTAGATGCTTGGCATCCACCACCGTTACAATCGCATCCAGCCGGGTTTTGGCCTTCACATCCTCATCGACGAAAAAAGTTTGCGCCACCGGGGCTGGGTTGGCAAGGCCGGTGGTCTCAACAATAATGCCATCAAATTTTTGGGTGCGTTTCATCAGCCCGCCGATGATGCGGATCAAATCGCCACGCACGGTGCAGCAGATGCAGCCGTTGTTCATCTCAAACACTTCTTCGTCGGAATCCACCACCAGGTCATTATCAACGCCAAGTTCGCCGAATTCATTGATGATGACGGCGTATTTTTTGCCGTGCTGCTCGGTAAGAATGCGGTTGAGCAAAGTGGTTTTGCCAGCCCCTAAATAGCCGGTGAGGATGGTAACGGGAATAAGATCAGGCATGTTCAGTCTCTAATTCAGTTGTGTTGGGCAACATGTAGGGAACCGCGAGGCTAAGACCAAGCATTAAAAAAAACCAGCCTGAGGTGTAAAGGGTGGGGAATTCGTCAGTTGAAGCGACCGGCCAAATAAATGTAAGCGCGCCGATAAACAGGGCAATGCGCAATGTATCACGCCCGCGCCAGATGCCACGCCATAAAGCCCATAACCAGGCAAAATTGAGCGTGATAAATAATATCAAGCCTGGAATGCCGGCGTCAGTAAGGGCTTGCAGATAAAAATTATGCGGGTGCAGGTTGCAAGCACCCAAGGCTATTTGGGTGGTGGGAATGTTTAAGGCAGGCAAACCGCCATCAAAGCGGCTTTGCGGGCAAAATTCCCTGAAACCATTATAGCCCCAGCCATGCCAAGGGGATGCCAAGCCCATATTGGTGGCCCTGGTGTAAAGTTCACCATAGGGGCTTTGGCTGAAATGACCCATGTTGGTGGCGGTTTCGTTAACCAGCTTGCCGTGTGTGGCTGGTGAGATGATGGGTGTGGCCAGCAGCACCAGCGCCGCCGCCGCGAATGCGATGGCGGTGGCGCGGCGAAGCGGCTTGAGCAGCAGCCCGGCCAGCGCCAAGCTGAACAGGCTAAAGGCAGCCCCCATGCGCTGGCCAATTAAAATAGACGTAACCACCGCCAGCGCCATTAAGCCCATGCCGGCGATTTGCCAGACGCGGCCAGGGCGCGAAAGCAGCGCCATGACCGGCAGCAAGGCCGCCACCATGACCAAATGGCCGTAAACCGCCCCAGCGCGGGGCTTCCAAAACGGCCCGGTCAGCGAGCCATCGCTCCAGCGCGGATTGCCGAAAATATTGTGGCCCGTGAAATATTGCTGCCAGCTTTCCAGGCCAATCCACAGCACTGACAGCGCTAGCGCCAGCCAGAGGGCGCGCCGCGCGGTTGGGGTGGTGAGCACCCAGCTTTGCAAGGCGGCAGCGAACACCAGCAACCGGATGATAACAAGCGCCTGCACCACCCCCATCACCAAACCGGCGGTGGTAACACCCGGCCATGGAATTGTGCATAATACCAGCCAGCCCCACCAAACCAGCGCGATGATAAACCAGGTCTGGCGGGCCCAGGCAAAATTGCGGGTACGCCAACTTTCTATGAGGAACAAAATATCAGTGTCGGCAATACAAATTTCCGCCAGCACAAAGGCATGCAGCAGGCCAAACGGCACCAGCAAGGTGGCGAGCAGGGCGGTGTGGCGCGAATGTTTCATGAGCATCTGAAAACCTGTAACGAAAAAAAGTCGCACGTGCTGGTTACCAAACTGGCGTGGCCTGAGGTAAAAATATTCGGGGATGCGGGGCTAGATGCGGACCTTCACGTAACTGCCAGGCGCCGGTTCGATGGCTTTCAACTTGCCTTTGCCGGGGATGCGGGCGGGGAGGTGGGATTTATCGAAGCTGGTCACCCAATGCTGCCAATCTGGCCACCAGGAGCCGGCAACCTCGGTGGCGCCTTCAAACCAGTCATCAGGGTTGGTGGGCAGCTTATTGTTGATGAAATGGTTGTATTTGCCGCTCTCTGGTGGGTTTACCACGCCGGCAATATGGCCAGATGCCGCCAGCACAAAGCGGTTTTTGCCCCCCAGCGTGAGCGCTCCTTGGTAGGTGCTCTTCCAAGGTGCGATATGGTCTTCCCGGCAGGAGAGAAAATAGCTGGGGATGTCGATATCGCGCAGGTCAATCGAAACACCCTTCATTGAAATGCCGCCCGGCTGTGTCAGCAGGTTTTTTTGGTACATATTGCGCAAATAAAATGAATGCATGGTTTTTGGCATGCGGGTGGCATCAGAATTCCAATACAGCAGATCAAACGGGAATGGTTCATTGCCGAGCAGGTAATTATTGACCACAAAACTCCAGATTAAATCATTGGCACGCAACATGTTGAAGCTGGCTGCCATATCGCCGCCTTCGAGATACCCTTGGCGCGACATTTTTTCCTCGAGCGCGGTGATTTGTTCCTCATCGATGAACACGCTGAGCTCACCAGCGTCGGTAAAGTCAGTTAATGTGACGAAATAGGTAGCGGATTTGATACGATCATCGCCGGTGTTTTTCATGTAGGCGAGCGAGGCGGCCAATAAGGTGCCGCCCAGGCAATAGCCAATGGCGTTAACCTCGCGCTGGCCGGTGGCTTTTTCAATCGCGGTGAGGGCGGCAAACACCCCATCGGTCATGTAATCATCAAAATTTTTGTCAGCAAGTGAGGCATCCGGGTTGACCCAGCTGACCATGAACACCGTGTGGCCCTGGTTGACCAAATAGCGCACCAGAGAGTTTTTGGGGCGCAGGTCAAGGATGTAGAATTTATTAATCCAAGGCGGAAAAATCACCAATGGCCGGGTAAAGACGGTTTCGGTGGTGGGGCTGTATTGGATCAGTTGGATCAGTTCATTTTGGAACACCACCTGGCCTTCGGAGACAGCGATGTTGCCGCCCACATCAAAGGCTTCAGTATCGGTCATTTTAATGCGCAGGTTGCCATGGCCGCGCTCCAGGTCAGTCAGCAGGTTGTTCAGGCCTTTGATGAGGTTTTCGCCGCCGGTCTCACGGGTTTTGCGCAGCACCTCGGGGTTGGTGAGAACAAAGTTGGAGGGGCTGAGCGCGCTGATGAACTGGCGGGCGTAAAAATCCACTTTCTGGGCGGTTTTCGGGTTCAGGCCCTCAGCCTTGGTGACAACATCATTAATGTAGCGGGCTGAGAGCAGGTATGACTGCTTGATGAAGTCAAAAATTTCATTTTGCTTCCAGGCGGAGTCGGCAAAGCGCTTGTCGCGCGGGTCACTCTCGATCACCGGGGCGGTGTCCTCGCCCATGATGCGCTTGGTGGTGTGCTGCCAGAGCGTGAGATAATCCTGCCAGAGATGCAGTTGCGCCTCAAACAATGCGCCGGGGTTGGCCATCAGCCGGGCGGTCATTTCGGTGAAGGCGCCGCCGATGTTCAGCGGGTCGAGCGCCATGCCCTCCTTGGTCTGGCGCTTGATCCAGTCGTTCACCAGGCGTTGTGAGCGGCCGGCGACATCGGCCATCGAGCGGGTCAGATGCGCCGGATCTGGCAACAAAATATCGCCGGGCTCAGCGGGGGTTGGCGTGTTGGGCATGGACGATCCTTTCCGTGGCCGCTGATCTGGGGCAGATAGGGGATAAACTGCATGATCGAGGCGTTTTTGTTAAACAAGATGAGGTTGCTGGGCGGCGTTTCGTTGGTGATGACGTTGACCTTGGGTGGTTGCGGCTCTCCGGTTGGTTATTACCATGATGTTCAGGGTGGCGCGATTGACCAGCCCCGGCAAGCCCCGCCAGGGGCCGATTTGCCGTACCCTAACCTCGCCTCGGTGCCGGTTGCTCCGGCGCCACTGAGCACCGCGCAGCACGAGGCGCTGGCGGCTCGCTTAAATGTAAACAGCCCAGAAATTGCGGCGACCGAGCCGAATGCGGCGGCTTTGGCCGGATTATCTCTACCAGTCGCCCCGCCGCCGGTCCCGAATTTGCCGGGGCTCAGTGTGCCTTCGGTAGCGCCGTCGTCCACTGCCGCGCCAGCGATGCCAGCACCTGCGCCGGTGGTGCCCCCCAGCCCGCATGAGGGCGTGCCGCTGGCCCCACCGTTGGCTATTGGGTTTCAGCCCGGCTCGGCGATTCTTAGCACCGCAACACTTATGGAAATTCGGCATTTTACCGCCCCGCGCGGTTCAGCCAAAGTGCTGGCCGGCGGGTTTGGCGAGCAATCGGCGGACGGGCCGGATGAAGGATCGCTCAATCTGGCGCTTAACCGTGCCAGGGCGATTGCCGATGCGCTGACCGCCGATGGCGTGCCGCCGGCGGCGATTGTTTTGCAAGCCGCTGCCGCCGGGTCTGGCGGCTTTGTGCAACTGGTTTATTAGTCTGCGCCTGTCCTAGCCTTAGAGAGTTGTCCATGACCGAAGAATTTCATCGTATCCGCCGCCTGCCGCCTTATGTGTTTGCCGAGGTCAATCAGGCCAAAGCCAAGGCGCGCGCGGCCGCCGAGGATATTATCGACCTTGGCATGGGTAACCCCGACAGCCCGACGCCGCCGCATATTGTGGCCAAGCTGGTTGAGACCGTGGCGGACCCGCGCAGCCATCGCTACTCCACCAGCAAGGGGATTCCAGGCCTGCGCCGGGCCTTGGCTGGTTATTATGAGCGCCGCTTTGGCGTGAAGCTGGACCCCGAGACCGAGGTGATTGCGACTTTGGGTTCAAAAGAAGGGCTAGCCAATCTCTCCGCCGCCATTACCAGCCCGGGCGATACGATTTTGGTGCCCAACCCGTCTTACCCGATCCATCAGTTCGGCTTCATCATCGCGGGGGCTTCGGTACGCTCAATTCCAGCTGAGCCGGGTGATGAGATGCTCGCCGCGATCGACCGGGCGGTGCGCCATTCGGTGCCCAAGCCCACCGCGTTGATTGTGAACTTCCCCTCCAACCCGACCGCCCAGATGGCGGAACTGGCGTTTTATGTGGAGCTTGTGGCGCTGGCGAAACGGCATGATTTGTTTATCATCTCGGATCTGGCTTATGCGGAAATTTATTTTGACGGCAAACCGCCGCCTTCAGTGCTGCAGGTGCCGGGTGCCAAGGACATCACGGTGGAATTTACCTCGATGTCAAAAACCTATTCAATGCCGGGCTGGCGGATGGGGTTTGCAGCGGGGAATCCACGGTTGATTTCAGCGCTGGCGCGGATGAAGTCATATCTTGATTACGGCGCGTTTACCCCGATTCAGGTGGCGGCGACGGCCGCGTTAAACGGCCCGCAGGACTGCGTGGCCGAGGTGCGCGAAATTTATAAGGAGCGCCGCGATATTGTGGTGAAGGGGCTGATGGGGGCTGGTTGGGATTTGCCGATCCCACAGGGTTCAATGTTTGCTTGGGCGCCAATTCCGCCGCGCTTCGCGCATTTGGGCAGCGTTGGATTTAGTAAACTGCTGCTTGAAAAAGCCAAGGTGGCGGTAGCACCGGGGATTGGGTTTGGCGAGTATGGCGATGGCCATGTGCGGATTGCGTTTGTGGAGAATAACCACAGGCTACGCCAAGCCATTCGCAATATCAGAGGTTTCCTGCTTGCTGACAATGGTGGGCCGGTTGATGAAACGCAGGATGGCGCTTTGGTATGAAACATAGCTTGCAAATCGGCATTGCCGGGCTCGGCACGGTGGGTGCTGGTGTGGTCAAACTGCTGCATGACAATGCGGATTTAATTGCGGCGCGGGCCGGGCGCAAAATTACCGTCACGGCGGTTTCAGCGCGTGATAAAACCCGCGACCGTGGCGTTTCGCTGCAAGGGTTGGGCTGGCATAGCGATGCGGTGAGCCTGGCCAATGACCCGCATGTGGATGTGGTGGTGGAGTTGATCGGAGGCTCCGAAGGCCCAGCCCGCGAGCTGGCAGAAGCCGCTTTGGCAGCTGGCAAGCCGCTGGTAACGGCGAACAAGGCGCTGCTGGCGGTGCATGGCACAATGCTGGCGCGGGCGGCGGAAGCTGCTGGCGTGGCGCTGGGGTTTGAAGCCGCGGTGGCCGGCGGGATACCGGTGATTAAAGCGCTGCGTGAAGGAATGGCGGGGAACCGGATTTCTCGTGTGGCGGGGATTTTGAATGGCACCTGCAATTACATTCTGACTGTGATGCGCGAGGAAAAACGCGATTTTCATGATGTGCTGGCCGATGCGCAGAAGCTGGGCTATGCCGAAACCGACCCGTCGTTTGATATTGATGGGATCGATGCGGCGGCCGCGCGCGCTGCGGTTGAAAAGGCGCGTACCGCTGTGCCCATTCTGGTGGGGTTGCGCATTATC
>JAQNCT010000004.1 GCA_029077825.1 Acidocella sp.
TTATGGCCAGCTATCAGTATGTCTATGTGATGAAAGACCTCACCAAAGCCTATCCGGGCGGGCGCGAGGTGTTTAAAGGTATCACGCTTTCCTTCCTCCCCGGTGTCAAAATTGGTGTGCTGGGCGGCAATGGCGCTGGTAAATCCACGCTGCTGAAGATTATTGCCGGGATTGAAAAGGAATATGGCGGTGAGGCGTGGGCGGCTGAGGGCGCGCGCGTAGGGTATTTGGCGCAGGAGCCGCACCTGGACCCCACCAAAACAGTTGGGGAAAATGTCGCCGAGGCATTTGCAGAGTTGCGCGCGACATTGGCGCGCTTTAACGAAATTTCAGAAGAATTCGCGCAGCCGATGGATGATGGCAAAATGGAGGCGCTGCTGGCTGAGCAGGCAGTGCTCCAGGAGGTGATTGATGCCCAGGACGGCTGGGACCTTGACCGCCGGATTGAAATTGCACTTGATGCCTTGCGCTGCCCGCCGCCAGATGCCCTGGTTGGCCCGCTTTCAGGTGGTGAACGCCGCCGCGTGGCACTCTGCCGGCTGCTGCTGGAAAAACCTGACCTGCTGCTGCTTGATGAGCCAACCAACCATTTAGATGCGGAGTCCGTTTCATGGTTGGAACGCACGTTGGAAAATTACACCGGCACCGTGATTTTGGTAACCCATGACCGCTACTTCCTGGATAATGTGACCAATTGGATTCTTGAAATTGAGCGGGGCCGCGGTTACCCGTATGAGGGTAATTATTCCTCCTGGCTGGAGCAAAAGCGCAAGCGTCTGGCCCAGGAGGAGAAGGAAGAGTCTTCTCGCCAGCGCGCCTTGGCCGAGGAACAGGACTGGATTGCCTCCTCCCCCAAAGCCCGCCAGACCAAGTCACGCGCCCGTATTCAGCGCTACGAGGAAATGCTGGCGAAGTCGCAGGAGCTTTCAGGTGGTGTGGCTGAAATTGTCATCCCGCCTGGCCCGCGCTTGGGGGGCACTGTGATTGAAGCCATTGACCTGCATAAAGGCTTCGGTGACCGCGAACTCATCGACGGACTGAACTTCAAATTGCCGCCCGGCGGTATCGTCGGGGTCATCGGCCCCAATGGGGCAGGTAAAACCACGCTCTTTAAAATGATCACCGGCGTTGATAAACCTGACTCTGGCAGTCTGAAAATCGGCGAAACCGTCAAACTCGGCTATGTGGACCAATCGCGTGATTCGCTGGATGGCAATAAAAACGTCTGGGAGGAAATCTCCGGCGGCACGGATGTTATCCATCTTGGTAAGCGCACTGTGCAGTCTCGCGCGTATGTGGGCGCGTTCAACTTCAAAGGCTCTGACCAGCAGAAAAAAGTTGGTATTCTCTCAGGCGGAGAGCGCAACCGCGTACATCTTGCCAAAATGCTAAAGTCTGAAGCTAACGTCATCCTGCTCGACGAACCCACCAACGATCTTGACGTCGATACACTGCGCGCCCTGGAAGAAGCTTTGATGGAGTTCCCCGGTTGCGCGGTTATCATCTCGCATGATCGCTGGTTCCTTGACCGGCTGGCGACTCATATTCTTGCCTTCGAAGGCGACTCCCACGTCGAATGGTTCGAAGGTAACTTCCAAGCTTACGAGGAAGATAAACGTCGCCGTCTGGGCCATGACGCGACCGAACCGCATCGCATCAAATATCGGCCTTTGACGCGGTAGAGTGTGAGGTGAGTGGCCAACTAAGGCCAAGGGGACTCCCCCCTGGCCACCTATCTAACACCCCGCCATGATCAAAGCCCGGCATTTGGTGACGGCGCGATTGTTGATGTCGCCGGTGGGGGGGCAGGATTTGGCTGAGTTAGTGGCTTTGAAGGCTGACCCCCGGGCGTTTGCGCAAATGTTGGGTGGGGTACGCTCCGCCCAGCGGACGGCGGAAGAGTTGGCGGAGGATATTCAGGCCTGGGGTGAGTTTGGGTTTGGCATGTGGGCTGTGCGGGTGCGCGATAAGCACAAGCTGCTTGGGGTAACGGGGTTGATGCATCGCCCAGATGGCCGCGGGGTTGCGTTACGGTTCGCGTTTTGGCCGGCGGCGCGCGGGGAAGGGTTGGCCACTGAGGCTGCCCACGCGGCGTTAGTTTACGCGCATGAGACGGCGGGGTTGGAGAAGCTTGTCGCCGTGGCACGTGAGGATAATTTTGCCTCGCGGATTGTGCTGGGAGCCATTGGAATGTCCCAGGCAGAGCATTTTGTCAGGCATGGCGTGACTTTATTGGTTTATCAATCTGCTCGTTGCCGCAACGCTGGGTGAAATCCCCTCCATGATCGTTCAATAAGCTTGCCTAATACCGGTTGAGGTTTGATAGGGTCTTTTGATGAAAAAGGCATCTCGATGAACCGTGACGAACACAAGCAGATAATTAATTTTATTGAGATTGCGGTGGCTGGTTCGGGTGTTGATAGCGGGCCGGTCGACATCGAGGCGGACGCGATTATCCGTGCCTTGTTCGTCCGCAACCCTGACGCGGCATATCGGGTCACCATGCTGGCCATAAATCAGGCGCGTGAGTTGGCTTGGATGCGGACGCAGCCGGCGTGTATGACGGCACCGGCCCGAAAGGGGCTGATTGCCAGGATGTTTGGGTTTGTGCGTTTTTTTCATCGGCATGTTGATCAAGGTGCGCGGCAGCAATTTTAGGCTGGTTTTTGCCGGATTGCATGCCATTAGATCATTGATATCTCTTGTCGTGCGCAAGTCGCGTGACCTTATAGGTGGCCTAACACTGGGGGATTATCATGCCGGCTTCTCAATCGGATAGATCAGCTCTCGTTATTGGCGCATCGCGTGGCCTTGGCCTTGGCCTCGGGCTGGCGGAGACGTTCGCAGCGCGCGGTTGGCGCGTGACCGCGACAATCCGTCATGAACCAGCGCCGGCGGCGTTACAGCGTCTTGCTGCGCGGGTGGCGGTTGAGATTTTGGACATCAACGATCTTGCTTCGGTTGCGGCGTTTTTGCATCACATTGCGGATCAGATGTTTGATGTTGTGTTCATCAACGCGGGTGTTGGCGGGCCAGAGGGCAAAACGGCCGAAACGGTGACGCCCGAGGAGATGACACATTTGTTTATGACCAATGCTATTTCTCCGGTCAGACTTGGTGAAAAATTATTGCGCAATGTTAAGCCAGGTTCAGGTATTTTGGCGTTCATGACGTCAATTTTGGGGAGCGTGACATTGAGTGGCGGCAGTTATGCGCCGCTCTATTGCGCCAGCAAAGCCGCGTTGAACCAGTTGACCCGTAGTTTCGTGGCGGGGATGACGCAAGATATCACGGTACTCTCGATGCATCCTGGCTGGGTTAAAACCGATATGGGCGGCGCTGGCGCTGATATTGATATTGCCACCAGCGTAAAGGGCATGGTGGATGTGCTGGAAGCAAAAGCGGGCAGCCGGAAGCATGAGTATCTAGATTATCGCGGCAAGACCATCCCCTGGTAATATCTGCAACAGCTAGTTTGCCATATTAATTTTCTCATGTAGCGCTTGCCGCGTCATAGTTCCTTAACCAGTCGATGATAGTTTAAAATTGCTTGTATAATGCAGGCAACTTTCGGAATTTATAGCCAGTATCGGAGCTAACGGGTGCGTCGGGCAGTATAGCAGCGATAAGGAGATTTTTAGAATTTGAACGCACAGGATGCGCAATATGGCGGGGCTTGTCGTCGAACTAAAGCAAAATGAACTGATCATCATCAATGGCGCCGCTATTCGCTTTCGGACAAAATCGCGTGTTGAGATTACCGGTAAAGCGCAGTTTTTATATGGCAAACAAATTCTATTGCCTGAGGATGCCAATACGCCGGCGGCGCTGATTTATCTGGCGGTTCAAACCGCGTATATTGGCAATGTTGATGAGCGCGACAAAGCGATTGATGAAGCGCGCATATTGGTTGCGCAGTTTAAATTCCAATCGAAATCTGATCTCGCCAAGGGTATATTGGATAAAATCATGGTGCTGGTTGAAGCGCAACAATGTTATGAGGCGTTGAAATTGGCCCGGCGGATTATGCAGCATGAGGCCGCTTTGCCGCAGGCGCATTATCTTTGCGAGAGATAAACCGCCAGCAATACCAATGCCCCGCCAGCCAGTTCCCATAACCGTACCGGCTCGCCCAGCAGCAACGCCCCGCCCATCAAGCTCACCACAGGCAGCAAGTATAAATACCAACCGGCTTTTTCAGCGCCCAAAACAGCGCTGCCGGCGTTCCAGGCCAGCATGGCGATAACCGAGGTGCCCAGCGTGAGGGTGATTGTTACCAGCCACTCCCAGCCTGTCATGGTCACCAGCATGTCCGGCATTTGCGGCAGGCCGCTGAGCAGCATGGGGATGGCGCCGAACATCATGGTGACGGCGGTGGTGGGTAACGCCCCGCGCCGGTTGATCAGGGCGGGTACAATCACGCAGTAAATGGCCCATAAAATGGCGGCCAATAACACCAGCGCGTCACCTGCTGGGTCGCCCAGGGCGGGGCCGCTGCCTTGCGCGAGCAACACAACCCCGGCCAGCCCTATCAATGTGGCGATGATGGTGAGCCGGGCCGGAAAGCGGCGCTGGGCGATGGCTGAGAATAGCACGATAAACAATGGCTCAACCCCATCAAGCAAGCCGGTTAACCCCGCTGAGACGCTGCGCTGCCCAAGGGCTGCCGGTATATTATACCCCGCCACGCCAACTAGCCCGCAAATCAAGCCAAGCGCCCAGTCGCGCCGGTTCCAATGCCGGGCCTGCCATAATAAAGGTGAAAAAATCAGTGCCGCCAGCGTATAGCGCAACCCGGTAAAGGCCATGGCAGGCACATTGGCAAAACCGGAGCCCACCATGTAGCGCGTGCCGATGGGGGAAAACCCCCATAACGTGACCGCCAGAACGGTGGCGGCAATAGCTAACCCGGGGGTTAACCCGGGTTTGGAGCCAATATTTAGCCCAGGTTCGAGAGACCCGCGCTCAACACTTCCACACCCGGCAGAATTTTGCCCTCCATCCATTCAAGGAATGCTCCACCAGCGCTTGATAAATACGTCATTGAGTCGGCCGCACCAGCCAGACGCAAGGCCGAAACCGTGTCACCGCCGCCGCCGACTGAGATTAAGCTACCATCCACGGTGGCCTTGGCAACCGCCTCAGCCAGCGCGTTGGTGCCAGCCTGGAAAGGTGGGGTTTCAAACGCGCCGAGCGGGCCGTTCCACAGCAGGGTTTTGATATGTGGCAACTGGGCGATGATGCCCGCCACCGTCGCCGGGCCGACATCCAGCGCCATCATATTGGCGGGCACGCCATCCACGCCAACCACCTGCGTGGGCGGGTTGGCCGAGAAGGTCTCGCTCACCACTAAATCGATGGGGAGGATGATTTTGCAGCCTTTTTCCTTGGCGGTAGCCAGGATGCTGAGCGCGGTGGCGTGCAGGTCTTTTTCCTGCAAGGATTTACCGACATCATGGCCTTGCGCAGCCAGGAAGGTGTTGGCCATAGCGCCGCCGATGACCAGAATATCCACCTTGGCCACCAGATTGGTGAGCAGATCAAGCTTGGTGGAGACTTTTGAGCCGGCCACAATGGCCGCCACGGGCCGTTGCGGGTTGCCCAAAGCGGCTGAAAGTGCTGCCAGCTCTGCCTGCATCAAGCGGCCCGCGTAGGCCGGCAGCAAACGCCCTACCCCTTCGGTACTGGCGTGCGCCCGGTGGGCAGCGGAGAAAGCGTCGTTTACATAAATATCGGCAAGGTCTGCCAGGCTCTGGGAGAGTGCTGCATCATTGGTTTCCTCACCGGCATGAAAGCGGGTGTTTTCTAGCACCAGCACATCGCCATCAGCCAACTTGGCCACCGCCGCCTCGGCGACCGGCCCGATGCAATCATCTGCAAACGCCACGTTATGCCCAAGCACCGTGCCAAGCGCGCTGGCGATCGGCCGCAGCGACATGGCAGGTACAGGCTTGCCTTTCGGGCGGTCAAAGTGGCTGCAAACAATCACCTTGGCCCCAGCAGCGGATAATTCCTCGATCGTAGGGGCGAGCCGTTCCAGGCGTGTCAGGTCAGAGATTTTGCCATCCTGCATCGGCACGTTCAAATCCGCGCGCACCAGGACGCGTAGGCCCTTTACGGCAACATCATCCAAAGTGCGCGCGGCCATATTACAGTGACCCGAACAGAGCGGCGGTGTCAGACATGCGGCTTGAGAAACCCCATTCATTATCATACCAGCCCATTACGCGGGCCAGAGCCCCATCAATCACTGCGGTCTGCGGGGCATCGAAGCTGCAAGAAAACGGCACATGGTTGAAGTCCATGCTGACCAGTTTCGCGGTGGAGTAATCCAGAATGCCCTTCAGCTCACCTTCGCTTGCGGCTTTCATGGCGGCGTTGATCTGTTCCTTGGTCGCCTGGGTTTTCAGGTTCATATCAAACGACACGAGCGAGACATTAGGTGTTGGAACCCGAATTGACGTGCCATCTAGCTTGCCGAGCAATTCCGGAAACACCAGGCCAACGGCCTTGGCGGCACCGGTGCTGGTCGGGATCATGGAGAGTGCGGCGGCGCGGGCGCGGTGCAAATCCTTGTGCAGCGTATCAACAGTTTTTTGATCACCGGTGTAGGAATGAATGGTCACCATATAGCCGCGCTCGATGCCGAAGTTTTCGTGCAGCACTTTTACCATGGGCGCCAGGCAATTGGTGGTGCAGGAGGCGTTCGAGATGATGGTCATGTCTTTGGTGATGGTCTTGTGATTCACGCCATAGACGATGGTGGCATCAACCCCGTCTGCGGGGGCGGAGATCAGCACTTTACGCGCCCCTGCGGCAATTAACTTGGCGGCATCATCGCGCTTGGTGAACAGTCCGGTGCATTCCATCGCCACATCGACGCCCGCCAGCGGCACTTTTGCCGGATCGCGTTCAGCGGTTACTTTAATGGGCGCACAGGCGCGGCCATTATGGGTGATCACCAGGGTATCACTCACCACGTCAACGGTGCCGCCAAAGCGGCCATGCACGGAATCGTAGCGGAACATATGGGCGTTGTCCTCGACGCTGCCAAGGTCGTTGATCAGCACCGGGGTGATGTCAGTGCGGCCACTTTCGATCATGGCGCGCAGTACCAAACGGCCAATGCGACCAAACCCGTTGATAGCGATTTTAACGGTCATTCTTAAGCTCCCTGTTTTTTCACGGCGGTGATGATCGCCGCTTCTGTTATGCCAAAATACTCATATAGTTTTTCAGCCGGTGCGCTGGCGCCAAAGCCCTTCATGCCGATGAAGCTGCCGTTTGGCCCTAACCAGCGGTCCCAGCCAAAGCTGACGGCCGCTTCGATGCCGATGCGTGGGGCATCGCCCAGCACTTGCGCCTTGTAGGCTGCGTCTTGCGCCTCGAATAGCTCAAAGCTGGGGGCGGAGACGACAGCCACTTGGATGCCTTGCCCGGCCAAACTGGACCGCGCTGCCATGGCCAGCGCCACTTCAGTGCCGGTGGCG
Source organism: Acidocella sp. (assembly GCA_029077825.1). Lineage (GTDB taxonomy): Bacteria > Pseudomonadota > Alphaproteobacteria > Acetobacterales > Acetobacteraceae > Acidocella. The sequence continues at coordinate 7,491 of JAQNCT010000004.1, forward strand.
ATCAACGTGGCGGCGCGTTTGCCTTCGGCCTCGGCCAGCACATAGGCGCCGCGGGCGCATTTATTGCCGTTGGAATCCATGCGCAACGCCGGCACAGCCTGGCGCGAGAGTACCAGCAAGCTAGGGCCGGTCATGTTGCGGATCGCCAGATCCCAGCATTCGGCGGTTTCCATGGCATCCCCTGGGCGCAGCACCAGCACGTTGGGCATCGCACGCAAACTGGCCAGATGCTCCACAGGCTGGTGGGTCGGGCCATCTTCGCCCAGGCCGATGGAATCATGCGTCAGCACATGAATCACCCGCGTGCCCATCAGGGCGGCAAGGCGGATGGCAGCGCGCATATAATCAGTGAATACAAAAAAAGTGCCACCGTATGGGATCAGGCCGCCGTGCAAGGCAATGCCGTTCATGGCCGCGGCCATGCCGAACTCACGCACACCGTAATACATATAGCGGGCGGCGAAATTGTCTGGCGTGGCACCGGCCATGCCCTTTACCAATGTGAGGTTTGAACCGGTAAGGTCAGCTGAGCCACCGAGCAGCTCAGGAATGGTGGGCACTAGCATTTCCAGCGCCTTTTGGCTGGCCTGGCGGGTTGCTAATTTGGGTTTTTGTTCGGCCAGGCTGGCTTTATAGTCACGCATGGCATCAGCGTAACCCTCGGGCAGTTTGCCAGCCATCACACGCTCAAATTCAGCGCGCTGAGGATGTTTGGCCAAACGCTTCAACCAGGCGCGGCGCGTGCCAGCCCCCCGGCTACCGGCGGCCTTCCAGGGGGTTGCAACGCTTTCGGGTACAATAAACGGCAAATGCGGCCAGCCCAGCGCTGCTTTGGCCTGTTCAGCCTCGGCCCCGCCCAACGCAGCACCATGGCTGCCAGCGGTGCCGGCTTTTGTGGGCGCGCCAAAGCCGATGATGGTTTTGCAGGCGATGATGGTTGGTTTGGAGGATTTGGCGGCAAAATTCAGAGCTGCCTGCACGGCGGCAAAATCATGCCCATCCACCCGGCGGGTGGCCCAGCCATACGCGGCAAAGCGCTTCAACGGGTCTTCGGAGGTTGAGATGCCGGTGCTGCCATCAATCGAGATGCTGTTGTCGTCCCATAAAACGATCAGTTTATTGAGTTTTAAGTGGCCAGCCAGCGCGCCAGCCTCATGGCTGATACCCTCCATCAGGCAGCCGTCACCCGCGATCACGTAGGTACGGTGGTCCACCAGGCTTTTGCCAAACTTCGCCGCCAGCAGCCTCTCGGCGATGGCCATGCCAACAGCGGTGGCCAGGCCCTGGCCAAGCGGGCCGGTGGTCATCTCAATGGCGGGATGCTCATGATATTCGGGATGCCCGGCGGTGATGGCATGGAGTTGGCGGAAATTTTTTAAATCACTGATCGCCATGCCCTCATGGCCGGTCAAATGCAGGAGGGCATAAAGCAGCATTGAGCCATGGCCGGCGGATAAAACAAAACGGTCACGGTCTGGCCATTTTGGGTCAGCGGCGTCAAACTTCATGGCCTTGGTCCAGAGCGCCGTAGCGGCGTCAGCCATTCCCATGGGCATGCCCGGGTGACCGGACTTGGCAGCCTCAATCGCGTCAATTGTCAAAGCGCGGATGGCGTTTGCCATATCGCGCTCAGGCGTTGCCGGCTGCGCCAAAATTGCCGCTTGGCGCGCTAATGCTGCGCTGTTGTCAGAATTATCATCTATGCTTGCCATGTATTGTTCGTTCCAACCTTATTAAGCTGTCCATAATAGGCAAGACGGCGCGCAGCAACCCAAGTCGCACTTAAACCCTGTTAAAGTGCTACTTAATCGTTTTTAGCATTTTGGGTGTTGTTGCTTAAAACACCTAGCCAACGCGGTACGCGTTGGGCATAATTTTGCCACGCAGAGCCGAATAAAACCGCCAGATGGGCTTCCTCGCGTTGGATGGCGAGGATTGTTACGGCCTGTACTGCCGCAATATCAAAGGCGGCGAGCCATAGATTGTTAAATGCCAGGGCGGCACCCGCGAGCAGGATGGTATTGCCCAGGTAAATTGGGTTGCGTGAAATGGAGAATGGAAACGCAGTCACCAAAGCGGTGGCGGCGCGATGAGGCAAGATATTGGCCCGGCGGCGATACATCAACAGCATCGCCGATAGGTCAAGCATGGCGCCGGCCAGCATGAGCGCGCCGCCAAGCAAATGCAGCGGGGCCGAACTGACCATGCCGAAGGGAATGAGCCGGTTCAGCAGCCAAGCCGCCAGGGCAGCCGCGCCGTAGATCATCGGGGGCCAGGGCAAACTATTCGGCGCGGCAGCGGATGGTTTCATGGGGGCAATTATGGGCCTAAACCGGGTGTTTCGCTACGGTCTTTCCCGAAACCCGGCCTATTGCTAGTGTAGTACGAATCGGCGGCACTAAAGCTGGCGTTGGGAACAATATTATGAAGTTCAAGGCTGATCGCGCCACCCTGATGAAGTCTCTGGCCCATGTGCAGAACGTCGTCGAGAAGCGTAATACCATCCCCATTCTGGCCAATGTGCTGTTGGCGGTGCGCGAGGGCAAGCTGACGATTGCGGCCACTGATCTTGAAATCGCCCTGGTTGAGGAAGTGCCAGCCCAGGCCACCCGCAACGGAGCCATTACGGTTCCTGCCGCAACCTTGTACGAAATTGTCCGCCGCCAGCCCGAAAATGCTGAAATCGAGCTGGACCATCCAGGTGGTGATGCCCAGCTAGCCCTGCGCGCCGGGCGTTATGCCACCAGCTTGGTGGCGCTGAGTGTTGATGAGTTTCCGAAGCTCGACGCCGGCAAGTTGTCACATACGTTCAGCCTGTCAGCTTTGAGTTTGCGCGGGTTGATTGACCGGACCAAGTTCGCAATCTCCACCGAGGAAACCCGCTATTACCTGAACGGTATCTATCTGCATGCCGCCGAAGCTGACGGTGAGCCGGTTTTGCGCGCCGTGGCGACTGACGGGCACCGCCTGGCCCGGGTAGAGGAGCCGCTTCCTGAAGGTGCCGCCGGGATGCCTGGCGTGATTATTCCGCGCAAAACTGTTAATGAATTGCGCAAGCTGCTTGATGAGATTAGCGGAGATATTGAGGTGGCTCTGTCAGAGACGCGAATCCAATTCACCATCGGCACCATGCGGCTGACCAGCAAGCTGATTGACGGCACGTTCCCTGATTATGAGCGGGTGATCCCGCGCGGTAATGACAAAATTCTGCGCGTGAACCAGCGCAATTTTTCGGCGGCGGTGTCGCGGGTTTCAGCCATTTCATCGGAGCGTCATCGGCCGGTGAAATTGTCGCTCGCCAAGGATTTGCTGGTGATTTCAGCAGCCAGCCCGGAACAGGGCACTGCCTCTGAGGAGTTGGATGCTGACCAGATTAAATACGATGCCGGGCCGCTCGAAATTGGCTTTCAGGCGCGCTATTTGAACGATGTGACGGAGCAGATTCAAGGCGAGGTTGAGTTTGTGTTCTCTGATGGCGCTGCACCAACTTTGGTGCGCGACCCGGAAAACCCCGGCGCGGTGTACGTGTTGATGCCGATGCGCGTGTAAACGGCGTGTGTAAGTGGCGTGTGTAAGCGCCGCGTTTAAGCGGCGCGTATGAGCGGTGGGTGTGGGCAGCGCATGTAAGTAACGGGTGTGAGCGCCAGATTTATGATTGGGGTTTAAGCAACGCTTCTCCGCCTAACCCTTACGGACTTCCGGTCTTACCAAGCGCTGCGGTTTAACCCCGCCGCCTCGGTGTGTGTTTTTACCGGGCCGAATGGCTCTGGCAAAACCAATTTGCTCGAAGCTGTTTCATTGCTGGTGCCGGGCCGTGGTTTGCGCGGTGCTAAATTCTCTGAGCTTTCCCGCCAGGGGGCTGAGGCCACAGGAAACTGGGCGGTTGCCGCCACGCTTAACGGTCCCGATGGAAATTTTGAAATTGGCACCGGTACAGCCGATGACCAGGAGCGCCGGGTGTTCCGGCTTGATGGCGTGCCACCGCGCAGCCAGGCAGATATTGGCGCACGCCTGGCGGCGGTGTGGTTAACCCCGCAAATGGACAGGCTGTTTATTGAGCCCGCTTCTGGCCGGCGCAAGTTTTTGGACCGGCTGGTGGTGGCGCTTGAGCCAGCACATGCCCGCCAAATTGCGGGGTTTGAGGCTGCATCCGCACAACGTAACCGGCTGCTGGCGGCAGGTGGCGCTGACCCGGATTGGCTGGCGGGGCTTGAGGATTCCATGGCCCGCCACGCGGTGGCCGCTACCGCAACACGGGCAGCCTTGGTCAGCCGGTTGAATGGCGCTTTGGCGGGCGGTGCAGCAGCCCCATTTCCCGCCGTTGCATTGGCGCTGGATTGTATGATTACTGAGCGTTTGCGCCACACACCAGCTCTTGCCGTGGAAGATTTTCTGCGCGCCGCTTTGCGCGATGCCCGCGCGGCGGATGCAGCGCGTGGTGGTGCGAGCTTTGGGCCTAACCGGGCGGATTTAGCGATTGCTGATGCCAACACCGGCCGACCGGCCAGCCTATCATCAACCGGGCAGCAAAAATCCATGTTGATCGGCATTGTTCTGGGCCACGCCGCTTTGATTGCCGCTACCAGAGGGGCAGCCCCTTTGTTGTTGCTGGATGAGCCGCTGGTGCATTTAGATAGCGCCATGCGGGAAGCTCTGTTTAAGGCGTTGGGCGCACAAAATTTTCATGCTTTGCTGACCGGCACGGATGTTGAGCCTTTTGGCGGGCTGGCAGCGGCCTTTTATAGGGTGCAAGAGGGCCGTATAGACCCTGCATGAACATGCGCATTTTGATATTAGGTGACTTGGTTGGCCGCACAGGCCGCGATGCGGTGGTAGCCGCCCTGCCAGGGCTGCGGGCCCAAACCAAAGCTGATTTTGTGGCAGTTAATGGTGAGAATGCCTCGCATGGTTTTGGCTTGGCCCCAGACATGGCTGATGTTTTATTTGCCGCCGGGGCGGATGCCATAACCCTTGGCAACCACGCCTGGGACCGGCGCGAGATTATCCCCTACATTGCCAAAGAACCCAGGTTGATCCGCCCGCTGAATTTTCCGCCCGGCACGCCAGGCAACGGTGCTGCCATTGTTACATTGCCAGACGGGCGCAAAGTGCTGATCGCGCAATTGATGGGCCGGTTGTTTATGGACCCGCTCGATGACCCGTTCCGCGCCATGGAGGAATTGCTCGCGCGCAATAAAATTGGCTTGAACTGCCAGGCGATTCTGGTTGATTTTCATGGTGAGGCGACATCTGAGAAAATGGCGTTTGCCCATGCGTTTGATGGTCGGGTTTCGGCGGTGGTTGGCACCCACACCCATATCCCCACAGCGGACCACCAGATATTGCCCGGTGGCACAGGTTTTAGCGCTGATTTGGGCATGTGTGGTGACTATGACAGCGTGATTGGCATGACCAAGGAACCCTCAGTTTCCAAATTCATTAAAAAAATGCCAGGTGAGCGGTTAGCACCCGCAGAGGGGCCCGCCACAATTTGCGGTGCGTTTATTGAATTAAATGATAAGGGGCTGGCATTACGCATTGAGCCGGTGCGCGTTGGCGGGCGGTTGTTGCCGGCAATGCCGTTGGTATGAGGTGATGCAATTTCATCAAATGGTCATTGGTTATGGCTGAAATGCCGCTTGTTGTTGGCAAGTTTTCAGGCGCATCAACCACTATAAATTAACTTTGTTATGTAGGATTATTTACGTGAAATATTTTAGCTTATTGGGTGTGCTCGCGCTGGTAGTATCTTCAGTGCCTAACGCGCCAGCGCAAACACCAGCCCCTTATAAGCTTACCAAAACCGTTGCCCTGGGTGGTGCGCTGAAATGGGATTATTTGCATTTTGATGCCGCGACTGACCGTTTATACGTCTCTCATGGTGATGTGGTGGATGTGCTGAATGGTAAAACCGGCGCCAAAATTGGCGAGTTAACCGGTTTGCCGGGCAGCCATGGCATAGCGGTGGACCCCGTAAGCGGGCTGGTTTACGCCGATAGTGCCAAAAACAATCAAGCCATTGCGTTTAACCCCCGGAGCTTCAAGCCGGTTGCCACAATGCCAGTTGTGCAAGATGCTGATGGCATGGCGTATGACCCCGCCAGCAAACAGATTTTTGTGGTGGGCGGTGATGGCAATGCCATAACCCCGATTGATGCGACAACCAAAAAAGCTACCGCTGACATTGCTCTGGGCGGTTCGCCAGAGTTTTTGGTGGTTGATGGTATTGGCTCGCTTTATGTGAACATTAATGACAAAAACGAGATTGTTCGGATTGATACCAAAACAAATAATATTGCGGCCCGCTGGCCGGTGGCCCCGTGTGAAAGCCCAACTGGCTTGGCGATGGATGCCAAAAACCGCCTGTTGTTTGCCTCCTGCCACAGCGGCGTGATGATTGTGATGAATGCTGATACTGGTAAAATTGTTGCATCATTACCTATTGGCAAAGGCACAGACGCCGCCGCCTTTGATGCAAAAACCCATACGGCATTTTCATCAAATTCTGATGGCACCTTGAATATTATTGGTGAAACCTCGACCAAGAACTTTACCGATGCCACAATGCTGACAGCCAAAGCCGCCCGCACCATGGCCGTTAATCCTGCCACCGGCCGGGTTTATTTAATCACCGCGACAGTAACCTCTACCACGCCACCGGCTACACCCGATGGTAAAATTCATTACGTGTTTGCACCGGGCTCAGTGAAATTACTGATCTTCGACCCAGTTAAATGAGCGTTGCACGGCTTTGTGCCAAGATGCGTACAGCTTGTCGCGCAAGCGCTCATCCATAGCCGGGGTGAAAATTTTGTCGGGGCGCCAATTTGTGCGTAGTTCGTCAGTGTCAGCCCAAAAGCCAGTAGCCAGGCCAGCCGCATAGGCAGCGCCGAGCGCGGTGGTTTCAAGGATGCTGGGTCGGATCACGGGTACGTTTAGTATGTCGGCCTGAAATTGCATAAGTAATTCATTGGCGACCATACCGCCGTCAGTCTTTAACGAAGTAAGCGCGATGCCACTATCCTTGGCCATGGCGTTAACAACATCGCGCACTTGGTAGGCGGTAGCTTCGAGGGCGGCTCGCGCAATATGGGCACGGTTGGCATAACGCGTCAGCCCCGTGATGACGCCGCGAGCATCCTCTCGCCAATAGGGGGCGTAAAGGCCCGAGAAAGCCGGAACAATGTAAATATCGCCATTGTCAGGCACAGATGATGCCAAGCTTTCGATTTGCGCGGCGGATTCGAATAACTGTAGATTATCCCTCAACCATTGCACCAGGGCGCCAGTAATGGCGATGGCGCCTTCAAGCGCATAGTGGGGTGGCGCGCTGCCGAACTGATACGCGATTGTGGTGAGTAATCCCGCGGTTGATTGCACCGGTTGGGTGCCGGTGTTCATGAGGAGAAAAGAGCCCGTGCCGTAGGTGTTTTTGGCCTCGCCCGGTTTGAAGCAAGTCTGGCCAACCAGTGCGGCTTGTTGGTCACCCAGCAAACCGGCCAATGTAACGCCTTTGAGCGGGCCTCGCTTGATGACGCCAAAAATTTCTGATGATGATTTGATGATTGGCAGGCAAGCGGCAGGAATGTTGAAAGCTGTGAGCATAAAGTTGTCCCAATGACATGTTTCAATGTTCATCAGTTGGGTGCGGCTCGCGTTGGAAACATCGGTGATGTGCTGGTCTGTCAGATTCCATGCCAGCCAACTATCCATGGTTCCGAACAACGCATTACCGAGCGCTGCATCCGAGCGGGCACCTGCTACATTGTCGAGTAACCAGTTAAGTTTGAGTCCCGAAAAATAACTGGTCAAAGGCAGACCAGTTTGACCACGAAATTGATCTTGCCCATCTTTACGAATAAACGCGGCAACTTTGTCGTCAACTCTGGTATCTTGCCAGACGAGCGCGTTATGCAACGGCCTGCCTGTTTGGCGGTCCCACAGAATTATAGTTTCACGTTGATTGGTAATGCCGACGCAATCCAGGTCATATGCGCGCAAATTTCCCTGTGTCAGAGCGCTCGTTATTACCTCGTCAGTATTTCGTAAAATCTCTATAGGATCATGCTCAACCCAGCCGGGTTGCGGAAAAATCTGACGATGCTCCTTCTGTGCGGCGGCGAGAATGGCGCCGGATTTATCAAACACAATGAATCTTGTGCTGCTGGTTCCCTGGTCAATTGCGCCGATGTATTTGGTCATTGTTGAAAACCAACCTATTTGTTGAACATTAGCAATTGTCTTGCTTTTTAGATGGCTAGTTGGCGACCTTCAAAAAATAAAGCATAAAACGGCTAAAATCAAACTGCAATATGGAGGCAAATGCGATGAACTTTCAGAAGATACAGGATGTTCTCGATGAGGCGGTAAGAAGTGGTGCCATTGCTGGTGCTGTGGCAGCAGCGACTGACCCTGTGAGCACAATTTTTGAAATTGTGGCAGGCCGTCAGAGCTTAGATGATCCGGCACCGATGCAGAATGATAGCATCTTTTGGATAGCCTCGATGACGAAGGCTTTGACAAGCGTGGCCGCATTGCAGCAGGTTGAAGCGGGGGCTCTGAGCCTTGATGCGCCGCTATATGAATTGCTGCCCGACTTAGCGCCACTGCAAGTGCTTGAAGGCTTCGACGTTGATGGCAAGCCCCAATTACGCCCCGCCGTTGGTTATATAACGCTTCGGCAGTTACTAACCCATACCGCTGGATTTTCTTATGAATTTTCAAACCCGCACCTTGCGCGTTATTTGAAGGCGACAAAAACTCCAAGTGCTGCAACCGGCCTGTGGGCGGGGCTAAGGCAACCTTTGATGTTTGATCCGGGGACAAGTTGGGAATATGGCATCAATACAGATTGGGCCGGACGGGCCGTGGAAGTTGCTTCGGGCCTGAAGCTTGATGTCTATTTTGATAAATATATTACTGGCCCCTTGGGAATGCGCGATACGTTGTTTTTGCCTACGCCGGCTCAAGCATCGCGGCGCGCGGCGATGCACGCTCGTGATGCAAATGGCCGCTTAAAACTTATATCGTCTGAACCACGTCCGGCTCCGGAGTTTTTAAGCGGCGGTGGCGGCCTCTATTCATCCGCCCCGGATTATTTGGCTTTCATGCGAATGATTTTGAATAATGGCGGAACATTATTGCAGCAGGATACCGTTGGGATGATGTGCGTCAATCAAATAGGGGCTCTGCGCGCGGGCGTTTTGGGGAATGCTAATCCTGCGTTGTCTTATGGGGTTGATTTTTATCCAGGAGCGGACTCAAAATGGAGTCTCGGCTTTCTATTAAATCCTGCCCCTGGGCGTTATGGCCGCAGTGCCGGCAGCCTCGCTTGGGCCGGCCTGCCGAATTGCTATTACTGGATTGATTTACATCGAAAAATCGCTGTTGTGATATTAATGCAGTTGATGCCGTTTGGTGATCCGGCAGCCGTGCAACTCCACGCGGCTTTTGAAGCTGCAGTTTATGCTTCACTTTAGGGCAAAACAACCGCATGATCGCTGCACATAATAATGAGGGAAGGAGCGACTCATGGATATCATAACGCACGTTGATTGCCCGTCAGGTATGGACGAAGCCGAATGGCAAGTACGGTGTGACCTGGCAGCACTTTACCGGCTGGTTGCGCATTTTCGGATGACGGACTTTATTTACACTCATATTAGTGCCCGTGTGCCTGGGCCTGAGCATCATTTTCTCATCAATCAATATGGTGTTCTATTTGAAGACATGTGTGCCTCGGATTTGGTCAAGGTCGATCTGGACGGAAAAATCATTGACCAGACTGCCGCGGGGACCAAGTTTATCAATGAAGCTGGTTTTACCATCCACTCAGCGATCCATGCGGCAAGAGAGGATTTGATCTGTGTGGTGCACACTCATACTGCGGCGGGTATGGCTGTATCGGCGCAGGCCCATGGGTTATTGCCCATTACCCAGCATGCCTTAAAATTTTACGGATGTTTATCCTACCACGGCTATGAAGGGATCGCGCTGGAGTTGGATGAGCGGCCGCGTCTGGTTGCTGATTTAGGGCCGGCCAACCGGGCGATGATTCTCACCAACCACGGGTTACTGGCAGCTGGCCGCTCAATCGCTGAGGCGTTCCTTGAGATTTATTACCTGGAGCGGGCGTGCCAGGCGCAGGTGGCGGCGTTGTCAGGTGGTGCCAAGTTGATATTTCCGCCTGTGGCTGTGCAGGAACATACCGCCAGGCAGTTTAATCCGCCCGAGCCATATTTGGCAGCGCATTGCAAAATGGCCTGGAAGTCAGCGCTTCGCCTGATCGAAGCTACAGGCTCTGATTACCGGCGTTAACCCAGCGCGTACTCGGCTTCCTGGGTATAGGTTGGCTGGTCCTTGCCGAGAAAGGAGCTGAACAAGGTTACATTGTCAGCGCGGATCGGGATTGAACGATAGAGATTATTTGCCTGCACGAAGGCGGCGAGGCCAGGGGTAACCGATACATCCATGCGTGCCAGAGCGACGTGCGGGGTAAATCGCCGACGGTCAGGCGGCATGCCGATGCGGTGCAGAGCGGTCTCCACCTTGGCCTGCAGCTTGGTTAAATGCTCATTACGCTCAACCCCGGCCCACAGGCATGAAACCCGCCCGGCTTTTTCAAACCACCCCAGGCCCGAGAGTGAAAAGGCAAAACCGCGGCCACGTAGCGACGCCAAGGCATGGTCGATTTCCTCTGCCTGCAAGCGGTTGGCTTCTCCGATGAAGCGGAGGGTCAGGTGGAAATTATCTGTTGGAACCCAACGAGCGCCCGGCATGTTGAAGGTGAGGTCGCTTAATTGTTCTTTGACTTCCCATGGGAGGTCGAGGGCCACGAACAGGCGCATGGTAAAGCCGCCTTTTTGATAGGGTGGTCACGATTCGCATGAGAATCTTGCAATGACATAGAGCAGAAGGTCAATCTTTAAATGGGGCCTGTGGCTTGGCTGAGCCAAGCCAATGTTTGGGCATCCCGCGTGGGGTTGAGTTGTGCGGCCAACCGCTGATGGACCTCGGCGTGGTAAGAATTCAGCCAGTTTATCGCGCCGGGCGCAAGGAGGGCCGGGTCGATCAGCGCGTGATCAAAAGGTACCAGGGTCAAAGTCTCAAACCGCAGGAACTTGCGCGTGGAGTCTGAGAATGGGGCGTTTTTTACCAATATTAAATTTTCAAGACGGATGCCGTAACTGCCGGGGAGGTAATAGCCAGGCTCGTTGGAGAGAATCATTCCAGCCTGCAGCGGCACCGGCTTGGCGGTGCGCGAAATGCTCGCGGGGCCTTCATGAACTGATAAATAGGAGCCAACGCCGTGGCCGGTCCCGTGGTCATAATCCAGCCCGGCTTGCCATAATGAGCCACGCGCCAAGGCATCAAGATGGGGCCCGGCGACGCCTTCAGGGAACACCGCTTCCGCAAGGGCGATGTGACCGGCGAGCACCCTTGTATAGCGTTCCTTGATGGCTTGCGGTGCCGGGCCGGGGCCGGTCCAAATGGTCCGCGTGATGTCAGTTGTGCCGTCCAGATACTGGCCGCCACTGTCGATCAGATAGACTTCATGCGGGTTGAGCGGGCGGTTGCTCGACGGTGTCACACGATAATGGATGATGGCACCATGCTCGCCAGCGCCTGAGATGGCGGGGAAACTCTCGCCTTTGAATTTGTCCCCCATGGCACGAAACGCCAATAATTTTGCGGCAGCGGACATTTCAGTCTCATGGCCTCGAGGGGCTGCCTCAGCCAGCCAGGCTAAAAATCTGGCCATGGCGGCTCCATCGCGCAGATGGGCAGCACGGGACCCCGTTTGTTCAACGGTGTTTTTGCAAGCGCGGGCCAGAGCCGTCGGGTCAGGTGCCTGGGTTATTTTTGCACCAGCGGCTTCCAGCGTGGTTTTGAACCAGACCGGCATGGTGGCGCTGTCATAGCGGATTGTTTTACCGGTCAGCGCCTGAAGAGCCGCGGTAAGGGCGTGCTGGTCAGCGAGGGTGATAGCGGTGCCAAGTTGGGCTATCGTCTCCGGCGGTAGTTTCGTGGGGGGCATAAAAATGGTTGCGCTGGCGTCAGCGTTGACGAGCGCGAAACCAAGGGCAACAGGGGTGAATTCAAGATCGGTGCCGCGAATGTTGAACAGCCACGCCAAAGATGCGGGGTCTGTTAAAATTGCCGCATCCTGGCCGGCCTTAAGGAGAAGCTGGGCAAGCTCTTGGCGTTTTTCGGCGGAGGAGCGGCCAGCGTAGGCGATATCGTACGGTACGGCGGGTGCCATCGGCAAAGCCGGCCGGTCGGCCCATAGGCTGTCAATCGGGTTTGGTTGGAGCGGGACCATTTTCGATTCCGAAAACCGTGCCAGAAAGTCAGGCGATACCAGCATGGGATCGTAGCCGATGCTGAGGTCGGCTGCGTTAGCCTTCAGCCAGTCCTCAGGTGGTTGCTCTGTGAGATGAAGCTGCTCCCACAGATTTGCATCAGTCTCAGTTTGCAGTTGCAGCGTGTAGCGACCATCTGAAAATACCGCCGCCTTATCAGGTAATATAATCGCTAAGCCGGCACTGCCGGTAAAACCGCTGATGAACGCTAGTCTCTCTGCCGATGCAGGGACATATTCGCCGAGATGCTCATCAGCGCGGGGAACCAAAAAACCGTCTAACCCGAGCGATGCCAACTTAGCCCGCAGCGCGGAAAGCCGCGCACCATGTAATTTAATCATATCTTACCTCTTATCATGCGATTCACGCATACCTGACTCGGCAGGGTCATTCGCCCAAAAATTTGGCAGGTGTGCTATATAATTAAGCCAAGTGGTGCTGCTCAGCCGTGTTGGCTCGGCCATCACGCTAGAATCGTAGGTGCGTATCATGACTACCAACATTTTAAATTCTTTCTCCCTCGGTAAGCTAGGCGAGCTGATATTCACGCGTCAGACGCCATTGGTTGCAGCCGAACGGCACCCGACGCTTCTGGGCTCTTTTAGGACTTGGCGCGAGCGTCAATCCGCGAAGGCCGAGTTAGCGTCGTTGTCTGACCGGGAGCTTGCCGACATCGGGATCAACCGCCAGGATATCCCATCGGTCGTTGTCCGCGGCAACCGTTAAATACGGTTCGGACGGCGCAGGATGAGCGTCGTCCAGGCGCCGTCGGTAACCCTGCTGCTGAGAACCAATCCGGCGCGCCGGTGTGCTGATAGTACCCAGTTTGCTTGCACTGACAGCAGTCCGGCGAGGATAGCAATCCCACCGGGCTGCAGTTTTTGGGCTAACTGGTGGGCCATTGCGCAAAGTGGCCGCGCCAGGATGTTGGCAAATACCAGATCATAGGGGGCGGCGCGTTGGATGCGCTGATCCATCCAGCCATCTGCTTTGATGGCGCGGATGCGGTGGGCGACGCCGTTTAACTTCGCATTGCCGGAAGCGACCCGCGCGGCGCGTGGGTCGATGTCAGTGGCGAGCACGTTCTGATGCAGCAACTTTGCCCCGGCGATGGCCAGCACGCCCGAGCCAGTACCCAGATCAAGGATACGCAGTGGGTGATGATGATGCGCAATCCGCTCGAGCGCAATCAGGCAGCCGCGGGTGGAATTATGCTCACCGGTTCCAAAGGCGAGGCCAGCATCGAGAGTTAAGGTAATCCGTCCTGGGATGGCGGGAGCGCTGATATGGGTGCCGCGAACTACGAAACGTTTGCCGATGATTTGTTCCGGAAACGCCGCCTTGGTGCGCGCGAGCCAACCGCCGACGGGTACGAGGCTGCGAACAATCTCAGGCGAGTAGCCGGTAAGAATTTCAGCGACTGCCAATGCTGATGATAATTCAGCCTCAAAGGCGCCACGTTCCTTGACGCCTTGAATGTCCCAGAGATTATTATCTTCGTCATAAAAAAACGAAACAGCACGGCAAACCGCGCCCAAGGCGGCTTCATAGGTTTCCATGGCGTCAGCCGGCACGATGACGGCAATGCAATCTAATAGTTCAGGCGCCATGTTTTTCAATAAACCTATCTAATACGCGTTTTTCGCCGGAGGTTTCGAAGTTTATGTCAAGCCGGTCATCCTCCACCGCGGTGACGATGCCGTAGCCAAATTTTTGGTGGAACACCCGCTCACCCACCGCGATATTCTGAGGCTTACTGGCTGATAGAGAATGGCTTGGTTGGTCAATGATGCGTGGTCGGCTGGCAATGATTGGAAATTGCGGCGGTGCCATCAGCCGCTTTGACTTATCGATCGCGGCGGAACCCGATGTTGTGATGAATTCGCTGGGTAATTCTTCGATAAAACGGCTGGGGATTGAGGCCTGCCAGTTGGCATAAATTCGCCGATTAGACGCATGGGAGATTATGGCGCGCTGCCGGGCACGGGTAATGCCAACATACGCCAGGCGGCGCTCCTCCTCCAGGCTTTTTTGCCCGCCTTCATCTAAGGCGCGTTGATTTGGAAACACGCCTTCCTCCCAGCCGGGCAGAAAAACCGTATCGAACTCCAAACCTTTGGCGCCGTGCAGGGTCATCATGCTGAGTTTTGCATCGCTGGCGTTTTCTTCGTTTTCCATCACCAGAGCAACATGATCAAGAAACCCCTGCAAGGTTTCAAAATCGGCCATGGCGCGAACCAGCTCTTTGAGGTTTTCCAGCCGCCCTGGTGCGTCAGGTGATTTATCAGCCTGCCACATGGCGGTGTAGCCAGATTCATCAAGCAATGTGGCGAGCGTGACAACATGGCCTTCGCGCCCTAGCATAGCGCGCCATTGTTCAAATTGTTGCAAAAGACTGCGCATATTGTCGCGCAGTTTGCCGCGCAATTCACCGGATGCGATTAAAAATTCAGTTGCCGCGTAAAGTGAGATTTGTGCCGTGCGAGCTTTGTTGTGCATGGCCCTTACTGAAACATCACCAACGCCGCGTTTGGGCGTGTTGATGATTCTCTCAAAAGCCAAATCATCAGCAGGCTGGGCGAGCACGCGCAAATATGCGATGGCATCACGGATTTCGGCGCGCTCATAAAAGCGTAAGCCGCCGATAATCCGGTACGGCACGCCAATGGTGATCATGCGCTCCTCGAAGGCGCGGGTCTGGAAGCCAGCACGCACCAGAATGGCCATCTCAGCCAGGGAGTCACCATCCCGGCGCAATGTTTCCACCCGGTTGGCAACCATGCGTGCTTCTTCTTCAGAATCCCACAACGCAACCACCTCGACATTTTCGCCAGCCGCGTTTGTGCGGCCAGAATGCAGGGTTTTGCCTAGCCGGGATTCATTATGGGCAATTAAATGTGAAGCGGCGGCGAGAATCGGCGCTGTTGAGCGGTAATTGGCTTCCAGTTTTACAATTTTAGCCCCTGGAAAATCCCGCTCGAACTTCAAAATATTTTCAATTTCAGCGCCGCGCCAGGAATAAATGCTTTGGTCATCATCACCAACGCAACAAATATTTTTATGCGCCTGCGCCAATAGCCGTAACCAATAATATTGGATGAGGTTGGTGTCCTGGTATTCATCAACCAAAATATAACGAAACGCCCGATGATAAGTGGCCAGAACCTCGGCATCAGTTTTCAGCAAATGCGTTGTTAACAACAATAAGTCACCAAAGTCAGCGGCGTTGAGGGTGCGCAGCCTTGCTTGGTACTCAGCGTATAAAACCGTAGCCCTGCCGCTGGCAAAATCACTGTCCTGGTCAGCGGGAATTTCATTGGGCATGAAGCCCCGGTCTTTCCAGCCCTGGATCAGCGCCATTAAGGCTTTGGGCGGCCAGCGTTTCGCGTCGATCCGGGCGGCCTCCATAATTTGTTTAAGCAGGCGCAGCTGGTCATCAGTATCAAGGATCGAGAAATTACTTTGCAGCCCCACCCGGTCAGCGAACCGGCGCAGCATGCGCGCGCCAAGCGCATGAAATGTGCCAAGCCATAAACCCTCTGCCGGTTGGCCGATAATTTTGGCAACCCGCTCACGCATTTCGCGGGCGGCCTTGTTGGTGAAGGTCACGGTAAGTATTTGGTTTGGGAAGGCCCGCTTGGAAAGCAGGATATGGGCGAAGCGCGTTGTAAGCACCCGCGTTTTGCCCGTTCCCGCACCGGCCAGAACCAGCAATGGCCCTTCGGTTGCCTCTACCGCGTCGCGTTGGGCGGTGTTTAGCCCATCAAGGTAGGCGCTCAAGCCGCTGCTGGTTTCACACCCAAAATCCGCGCAATCGCGTACACCAGGTCGGGCCGGTTCAGGGTATAGAAATGAAACTCATCCACGCCATTGGCCTGTAAAAACCGCACCTGCTCAGCCGCCGTGGCAGCGGCCACCATGCGGCGGGTTTCGGCATCATCCTCCAGCCCGTCAAATAAATCAGCCATCCAGTCAGGCACAGAGGTGCCGCAGCCGGTGCAGAATTTGGCGGCCTGTACAAAGTTTGAAACGGGCATGATGCCAGGCACAATCGGCGCCGTAATGCCAGCGGCAACGGCTTTATCCAGAAACCGCAAGAACGTGGTATTCTCAAAAAACACCTGCGTGATGGCGCGGGTGGCGCCAGCGTCAAACTTGCGCTTCAGATTATCCAGATCCGCAGCTGCGCTGGTGGCTTGGGGGTGAACCTCGGGGTAGGCAGCGACAGTGATTTCAAAGTCGGCAACGCGCTTTAGCCCGGCAACCAAATCAGCAGCGTAGGCGTAGCCGCCGGGGTGAGGCGTGTAAGCCTGGCCCGCGGGGGGATCGCCGCGCAGTGCTACGATGTGCCGAACCCCGGCCTCCCAGTAGCGGCGGGCCACCTCATCAACTTCCGCCCGGGTTGCGCCGACGCATGTGAGATGTGCTGCGGGCACCAGCGCGGTCTCCTGGACCAGACGCACAACGGTTGCGTGGGTGCGTTCCTGGGTGCTGCCGCCGGCACCGTAAGTCACTGAGACAAAACGTGGCCGCAAGGTTGCCAGGCGCTCAACGCACGCCCAGAGCTGAGTTTCAAGGGCCGGGGTTTTAGGCGGGAAGAACTCAAACGAAATGGCCGGTGCACCGGCGTCAGGCCGGCCCGGCAGAGGCATAACGCGCTCACCAGCTACCCAACGTTCCAGGGTGTCGCGGGGTGGGGAATGGGTCATTGTATATGTGATATCCGGATTATCGAGGTGTTGAGGGTCTCTTTTGTGGCACTCTGGGGCATTTTCGCAAGTGCCTTTTATTCGTCAACGCGATACTGTTATCATCTCTTTATATTGTGACCGGTTGATCCAGCCTCAATGTGAGATACATAATCATGGACCCATAATCAGCGCTTGGCTGGTTGGACGAGGAGGCTTGAGTGCTGAAGAATTCTGTTTTGCGCTTTTTTGGGGCTAGTTTTGCCAAAAAATCAAGGTTTTTGGCTGGTGTTGCGGTTCCCAGCTTGCTCGCTGGTTTGCTGGTGGGTTGTGCAACCCCACCTTCGCAGTCCGATACTGCGGATTATCAAGCTTATATCCAGCAAAATGACCCGCTCGAGCCCACCAATCGGGTATTTTATAGCGTCAATGACAAGATCGACCGTTATGCCCTCAAGCCGGTGGCCGAGGGGTATGTTCACATCACAACCCAGCCCATTCGCAACCATGTCAGTGATTTTGTTACAAATATATCTGAGCCGGGGCGCCTGATTTACTTCATGTTTGGCGGCAAGCCGCGCGACGCTGGAACCTCCTTGGTCCGGTTCCTGGTTGATTCGACGATCGGAATCGGGGGTATTTTTGATCCGGCAACCGCGCTGGGCTACCCCGAGACAGATACTGACTTCGGCTTGACCCTGGCTGAATGGGGTGTTCCGGCCGGACCATACCTGTATTTACCGGTCTTTGGTCCCTCTGGTGCACGTGATGTATTATATCTTCCAGCCGCTTACTTTTTAACCCCAATTGAAGCAGCGCCATCGAGCACAGCGCTGACTGTATTCAGTTACTCAGAAACAGGGCTGCGGTTGGTAAATACAAGGGCTGAATATATCGATCCGATCGACCAGATCGAGGCTACGGCGCTGGACCCCTATGCCACATTTCGGAGTCTTTATCGCCAACAACGTGCCTCACAATTGCAGTTAATTGACCAGCGCGACACGCCGACGGTGCCGGATTGGTACCCTCAGCCAGCGCAAAAATAGCGTCTGTAACTGCTAAGAAGGACTTAACTAAATGATTTTCCGACGTTTTATTTTAGGTGCTGTCGCCGGGCTGCCGATGTTGGCCGCTGTTTCAGCAGCCCAAGCCCAAGTTGCGCCAGACGCCGCCAAGGCCTTTATTGCGCAATCCGGCCAACAGCTTGTTACCATTGTAAATGGTAATGCGGCTCCCGCGCAGAAGGCCGATGAGCTTAGGCAATTGGTTGATCAAATTGTGGCGGTTGATCAGGTGGGGGATTATGTCCTGGGCCGCTATAAAAATGTTGCCACCCCTGATGAACACAGCAAGTTTCTGGCGCTGTTTCATCAACTTCTTTCATATAACATCACTTATCAAATCAAAGCTTATCAGGGCATCACGTTTACCGTGAACGGCAGTTCGGTGATGGGTAGCGACACCATTGTTGATACCACCATCACGCGTCCTGGTCAGGCGGCGGCGGATGTTGGTTGGGCGGTTGATGAGGTTGATGGTGCGCCCAAGATTGTTGATGTGATTGTGGCAGGCACCAGCCTGCGCATTACAACGAGAAATGATTATGCGTCGGTTGTAACAAGCCACGGTGGCCAGGTTTCGGCCCTGCTGACGGCCATGCAGACTTTGATTGATCGTCACAAGGCGGCAAATTAACCCCAGCAAAAAATGCCGGAGCATGTGCTAGAATCGCGTTCGGATGATGTTAAAGCGCCAAGGCGTGCTGCCTTGGCGTTTATTTTGGTAACCATTCTGCTGGACATGCTGGCAATGTCGCTGGTTATTCCGGTTTTACCTCGGCTTGTGCTGGGGTTTCTGCACGATGACACGGCGGCTGCGTCGCGTGTCATTGGTGTTTTCGGGACAGCATGGGCGTTCATGCAGTTCATTTTTTCGCCGATTCTGGGTGCCTTATCAGACCGTTTTGGCCGGCGGCCGGTGGTGCTGATATCCAATGTTGGGCTGGGATTGGATTATATTTTAATGGCCTTGGCGCCCGGTGTCGGGCTGTTGTTTGTTGGCCGACTTATATCTGGAATCACGGCCGCCAGCATTTCAACGGCGCAGGCTTATATCGCCGATGTATCGCCGCCAGAGAAACGCGCCGCCAATTTTGGATTGATGAGCGTGGCATTCGGCCTGGGCTTTATTCTAGGTCCGGCATTGGGTGGTTTGCTGGGGCAGATCAATCCGAGGTTACCGTTCTGGGTCGCCGCCGGCTTAAGCATGAGCAATGCTCTGTACGGCTATTTTATTCTGCCCGAGTCACTTGCCGCCGATCGGCGGGGAGGATTTTTCTGGCGCAAAGCGAATCCACTTGGTGTTTTTAAATTTTTACGCGGGCGTTCAGGTTTGGCGCCGTTGGCGGTGATCCATTTCCTGTTCTGGTTGAGCCGCGCTGCATTACCGGCCATCATGGTACTCTACGTCACCTATCGGTATGGCTGGAATATCGCAACGGTGGGGCTGACGTTTGCAGGCGTTGGGCTGTGCTCCATGGTTGTTGGCGGCGTCATGGTGAAACCCATTGTGACCAGGCTTGGGGAACGGATTTGCCTGATCATCGGGCTGCTTTTTGGGGCGGTTGGGATGGGGATGTTTGGCTTTGCTGATAAGCCGCTGATTTTTTGGTTTGGTGTGCCGGTGATGTCACTGATGGGTCTGGCGACCCCCGCTCTGCAGGGCCTTATGACACGGCGCATCCCGCCCACCGCGCAAGGTGAACTGCAAGGTGCCATCGGCAGCGTTGGGGCGGTTGCCCAAATGATCGGCCCGGGTCTGTTCAGCTTTGTGTTTGCTCACAGCATTTCGGCGCATTTGACCTTGCTGGGGGGCAGTCTGACAGGGGCACCATTTTTTGTGGCGGCGGCTTTGCTGGCCGTGGCCGCTGGATTAGCGCTGCAGGGCGGACATAAAGGCAGAGTTGTCATGCCGCTGGATGTGACGATTAACGACTAGAGCGTTTTCCGATCAATCGGAAACGCTCTAGATTTGTCTGGGCGAGCAATTTTATCCGATCATGCTGAGTCTTCGATTTAACTTGACCGGATATTGCTCTAGCCTTCCTGGCGTGACGTGTTATTCCAGCACCATGTCCCATAACAGCTTCGGCCATTTATTCAGAGTCACCACCTGGGGTGAAAGTCATGGTCCGGCGATTGGCTGCGTTATTGATGGCACGCCACCCGGTTTGCACCTTTCAGAGGCGGATATTCAACCGTTTTTAGATAAGCGCCGACCTGGCCAGTCCAAATTCACCACGCAGAGGCAGGAACCTGACCAAGTTAAAATATTGTCGGGTGTTTATGAAGGGCTTACGACCGGCACACCGATCGCGTTGATGATCGATAACGTTGATCAACGCTCCAAAGATTATAGTAACATTGCCGCCCAATTCCGGCCCGGCCATGCTGACATAGCCTATGAGTTAAAATATGGTTTTCGAGATCCGCGCGGCGGCGGCCGGTCATCCGCCCGGGAAACCGCGATGCGTGTGGCGGCAGGAGCTGTCGCCCGTAAAGTTCTTGGAGGGCAGGTTGTTATTCGGGGTGCCATGGTGGCACTCGGGAGCCATTGGGTGAGCCAACCGCGATGGGACTGGGATGAGGTGGAAAAAAATCCGTTTTTTTGCCCTGATCCTGTAGCCGCAGAGGAATGGGAGGCGGTTCTGGACAGCATTCGCAAGCAAGGCTCATCGCTGGGGGCGGTGATTGAGGTTGTTGCCGAGGGGGTGAAGCCTGGATTAGGCGCGCCGATTTACGGCAAGCTGGATGCGGACATCGCGGCAGGTTTGATGAGTATCAACGCTGTGAAAGGCGTGGAAATAGGCGATGGTTTCGCCGCTGCCGCCGCCCGCGGTGAGGATAACGCTGACGAGATGCGGATGGATGAGGGAGACGTGCAGTTCCTCGCCAACCATGCCGGTGGCATTTTAGGGGGAATATCAACGGGCCAACCAATTGTGGCCCGGTTTGCCGTCAAGCCGACGAGTTCGATTCTCACGCCGGTTCGCGCGGTGGACCGTGCTGGCGCGGAATTGGAATTGGTCACCAAAGGCCGGCATGATCCTTGTGTTGGTATTCGCGCGGTGCCGGTGGGCGAAGCGATGCTGGCTTGTATTCTGGCAGACCATTTGCTGCGGCATCGGGCCCAAAATGGCGAAACACCCGACACTGCCAGACTACCAAATTTGCGCTTCACCAAACTGTGAATGTCAAGCTGAACAATTAGCGCTACAAGACCGGAATGATATATCCGGGCGCGAATGATTTTGTATCTCTGGTCGGTGACGCCGTTTGGCAAAAACGTGTCCAGACGATAACGCAACAAATTGCCAGACCGACCCGTTCGAGCAAACTGGCGGCTGCCAAATTCTCGGCTGAATGCGCGATTGAAAAAGCCCGGCGCGGGCTGCCATTGTCCTCCAGTGAGATGGCCTATGTAAATCTGGCGACCAGATTGCCGCAATTGCACGAAGCACTCTCTTCCGATGGTCGTGCCAGGCTGGGTGTGGCTTTGGAGGCAGCGATGCTGGGTGATGCGACCATCATCCCGATGCTTCATTTGATGCACACCGCTGAATTGCAAAAGGCGCGAGGCTTTGAGGTGAGCTTTACCGGCCTGGATGAGGCAACACCGTTTGATCTGCTGATTAAGCGTGAAGATGCCACCGCTGAAATTGCGTGCGAGCCAATCTCCGCCGAGGATGGCCGTGCCGTTCATCGTGGCGCCTGGACAGCGCTCGTTGACCGGATCGATCCAGATTTGCAAACTTGGCTGGCGGCTCATCCAGGCAGATATTTACTTAAAATGACTTTGCCGCAGGGCCTCCGCTCAGAGGCTGAAACCGCGGATCTGCCGCTCTTGCATGCGCGGATTAATGATATGCTCGCGAATGCCAAACGCTCAGACTATGACGAAGCCGCGGTGCTGCGGCTTGACCCGCTGCTTTTAGCCGGTGCCCAGGCCCGTGATGGCCGGGTGACTCAGCCAGGTATTTTGGCCAAGCTTCGTCAGGATTTTGGCCCAGAGGCGCATTTTTCGGTAACCGAAGCGGGCCCCAGCATGTTTATCATGGCTGTGCGTGGGAGTGCTGAAAATGCCATCGCCGGGGCTGTCCGCCGCCGGATGACTGCTGTGGCCCCGGCCCGGTTAACCGGCACGCGGCCAGGCATTTTGGCGATGATGATTGATGACACTGACAAGGACGAATGGAGGATTTTGTGTGATCAATTGTTGCTTGAGGGTGAAGCAAGGCAGTTTTTGACATTTCAAGAAGCCAAAAACATTGTCGCCGTTACATGCGCATCGCGGTTTGAATTGGGGCAGGCTGGTGCCTCAGAGGGAGATTTAAGGTTCCGTAACCCCATGCACCCGCAGGCGAAATCTTCTGCTCTGGCACCAGCGGTACTCTCAACTTTTTAGCAGCCGCCCTATTTAACCAAGCTTGGCGAGTCGTATCGCGGTATGGCCCCGGGTTGGCTTGAGGCTTGGCATAATTAACAAGCAGTCATCGTGCGGCGTACGGATCTCCGTATCGCCATCATGAGCGATCAGAGTGTCCTTCGCTTTAATGATTTCGCCACCCCAAAAGTCTCTGACAAAAACGAAGCGATTGGTGCGCGCCGTGACAAGCTCCGTCACTTGCGCGAACCGCGTTGCTGTTGGCGCCGACATTGCAGCTTGTTCTATCATTCCTGAGTGGGTCAACAGCGCTGTGATTGTCGCGCGTATTTGAACAACTGTCGTATATTCCCAGTGCTGCCCGGCTTCGACCAATATGCATCCCGCCTGTCCGGCGCTTTCCGTAAAACGGCCGTAGTCGATCAATCTTTTACCGCCTGCGTGGCCTTGGTCTGCAATGACCATGGATGGGGTGCCGATTGCCAGGGCGAGTTTGCGCCCGCGCATGCCGGGTCCGCAAAGCAGCAAAGCTTCTGATGGCCAGAGCATTGAGTGCAGATCCAGCACGATATCGGCACTGTCGATCAAAGGCTTAATTTCACGCGCCCGGTCGAGCTCAAGCGAGCGCCGGACACCAAACAGGTCAATATCATCCCAGACGCGGTTCATATCCTCTTCGACATATCTCGACGACACTGGGTTTTGCGCATCAAATCTGGCAAACGCGGCTAGGTTTGCAAAGCCGAAGGTAAGCTTCCCACAACGGGGCATAAAATTCGCCCGCAGCATTTCATCTAAAACAATGGCTCCAGCCAACTCATTGCCGTGAATTAAAGAAATCAACACGACATGAGGGCCGGCAAGACCAGAGTCCCGCGTGGTAAAGCCGGTAATTCCCGCGTTTCCGGCAAGCCATGGGGTGAGGTCTGGCGCTTCAATAAACACCGGAAAATGCGGCAGATCCGCTGGGAGCAGTGCGGCTGGCGCCGGTATGTCTCGTAAGGGTGGTTGGTCAACCGAACTTGGCATAAGAACACTCTAGCCGGACCACTGGCGCACGCAAATATTCCCCTTATCGTAAAGGCTGAATATTGACGAGCCGGGTTATGGGCCTCAAACCGCCCCATATGGAGATTGCGCGAATATTATGCACGGATTTGGCCGGGCTGCGGGCCCAGGCCATCGGGCTGGCGGAGGCCGCTGGTTTGACCCCGGATTTACGGACATTAACAATTCGCAAGCCATGGTCGGGGCTTTCACCCAGCCTGTGGCCAAACCCACTGAAAGCCGTTGATGAAGCCGCGATTGCCGGACCTTTGCCGCGGTTGATCATCGGTTGCGGCGGGGCAGGGGCCCGTGTTGCGGCGGGCTTACGCGGGCCAGATGTTAAGGTTGTCGTGATCCAGCACCCACGCATGGCATTAAAAAAATTTGATCTGGTGTTTGCCGCCCGCCATGACGGTATTGCCGGTGCCAATGTGGTTATCACACGTACCGCGTTGCACCGCGTAACAGCTGCCCGGCTGGCGGCTGAGGCTGAGATTTGGTGCCCCAGTTTTGCCCCGCACAGCCGCCCCTTGGTTGCGGTTATGCTGGGCGGTAGCAATGGCCGCTACCGGTTTGACGCGGTTGCTGCTGAGCTGTTTGCGCATCAGCTCGCCACGATGATGCGCCGTGATGGGACTGGCGTGATGATCACACCATCACGCCGGACCGGACATGAGGTTATTGCCATCCTGCGGCGGGTTTTGGAGCCGCTGGGTGCATGGATTTGGGACGGTACCGGCGAGAACCCTTATTTCGGGATGCTTGGCCTTGCAGATGCGCTGATTGTAAGTGCTGATTCAGTTTCAATGGTGTCAGAGGCAGTGGCAACTTCAAAGCCGGTATTCTTATTAAGGCTGCCGGGCAAATCGTCCCGGATTGGTGCGTTTATGGATATGTTGGTGGCTGAGGGCCGGGTAAAAGACTTTGCAGGCCGCTTTGAGACATGGGATTGCGCCCCACTTGACGATACGCCATTGGCCGGCGCGAGATTGCGGCAATTGTTGGAAATCCAAGAGAGCGGCTCATGCTAGACATTGAAACATTTGATAACCGGCGCGGCGGCAATGTTGTTTACAAGGCGTTGGCGCATCCTCTGGCGGCAGAGGCTTTGGCCCGGTTGGCTGCAGATCTCAACAAAGCTGGTTCGACCGCGATTTATGATCCGGATGGTATCGCCGCAGCGTTGCTGGCGCTCACGCCCCCGATCGATGTCGAAGGGATTTATGTGCATGATACTTCGGCAGTGGGCGAGGCGCGTGGGGGGCATATTGCCTGTGCTTTAACCGAACTTGCGACCTCAAAAGCCACCGCGGTGTTGATTGCCGCGTTCGATGCGGGCCGGCTGGCCGCGCGCATCAAAGCGTTGGTGCCCGATACTTGCAGGGTTGTAACGCTTGATGCGGTAAAACTACCGGAATCACTCATTACAAACACCAAGCATTATCTTGACCCGGTAAATTTCGCGACGAATTTTGTATTTTTCCGTGATGACGACCATTTTGCCACGCGCCTAACAACCGCCAACTACTGGGCAGGTTACGGTGCAAAGTCAGTCAAGTTTTTCCACCGATTGTTTAACGATGCCGGTGAGGTGTTGGCCGAATGGGAAACGCTGGCACCACCGAAAAACGGCGGGTTCATTATTGACAGCCGCGACGTAAGGCAACGGCTTAATTTCGGGCCGTTTACAGGCCAGCTATTCATTCATGCCGTCGGCGTAGCGGGACATGATGTCGTCAAATACGCCCTTGATACTTACTCAACCGACAATGGCGCATCACTTTCGTGCACGCATGATGCCAATGCCTGGCCCTCAGACCGGTTCGCAGGTTTGCCCGCACCACGCGATAACGAAACTGTTGTGCTGTGGGTGCAAAACAGCCACGCCGTGACCATTCCGGCGGGTGCCATGGCGCTGGATCGGATGGGTGCTGAGGTGCCCGTGCCGATTAATTTTGAAATTCCCGCTTTCGCGACCCGGCCAATTGATGTTGCAGAGTTCTTCCCAGGGTTAAAATGGCCGGCGCAAATTGAATTGCGGGCAGGCCGGCATTTGGTAAGGCCCCGTTACGAGGTAACAAGCCAAGGCCGAACACGGATTGCGCATATCAATGTGGAACGCAGCGATCTGCAACCTGATCCGGGCATTAAAACATTATCACCTGCGTTGGGCCGGGGGTTTTTGTTACCTTTCCCCATTTTGCCGCGCCATAGCTATAAAACCATTGTGCAACCTACCCCCATGGCGATCAGCGAAATGAATATGCCGCTGCGTGTGGATATATTTGACGCTGATGGTAGAAAAATTTTCGAGCATTTCATCGGGCTGTTACCGCGCAACCATAATGTTGCCGTTGATCTGGATGATTTGCTTCCGGCTGACGCATTGCAGGGCGGTGGACATGCTGAACTGGTTTATGATTTTCGCAATGGCGGAGACGCCAACGGCTGGTTGCACGCGCTTTTCCGGTTTGAAGACCGGGTAAGCGGCCATGCCGCTGAGAGCAGTTTCGGCGCGCATATGTTTAATATGATCATGACGTATAAAGGCGAGCCGCAATCATATAACGGTCCACCTCCAGGTCTTTCAACCAGGCTATTCTTAAAGTTGGGCCTGGCGGGCCGTGCCAGCTTTTGTGTTCTGATATACCCGGCCTCCGCCGTCTGGAGCGAAAAATCCAGCACGCATTTGGAGTTGTATGATTCTGAGGGCACGATGTTAGACACTAAGCCGCTCCAAATTGCCTGTTCTGGTTCCGCTATTGTTTATCCCACCGCGTATTTTGAGGCGGAAAAACTCTGTGCCGCCGGCGAGGCCGGGTATGTTTTGATCCGTGACATGACTTGCCGTTTGTTTGGCTTCCACGGTGTTATAGATGGTGCGGGGAGCTTTTCACTTGACCATATGTTTGGCTTTTAACCTGCAACAAATGAACCCTGGCGCTGCCACCAGATGGTGAAGCCCTGATGGTGGGCGCGACAGGGATTGAACCTGTGACCCTTCGCGTGTGAAGCGAATGCTCTACCGCTGAGCTACGCGCCCGATGGGGAGGCCATCGGATAGTCCCGGTGGGTTTAATCTGTCAACCTTTGGCGATCGACGATGCCTCGCGGAGACGTCATTTCGTGAACTTATGCAAGGTGCTCCTATAATAAGGGGATAAGGGATGGAGACCGAACACATCATGCTTGATCAGCTGGACGGGTTTGCTTGGAACAAGTTCCATCGCAGAGCTTCCATAGCACTCGGATTAGGCTGGGGAATGGATGCTTTTGAAGTCACGCTGATTGGCTCGATTTTGGGTGTGTTGGGACCGTTATGGCATTTAAATGGCCTGGCACTCTCGGCCATTCTGGGCGTCTGGTTTGCCGGCATTATGCTGGGCGCGCTTGGTTTTGGCATTTTGACTGACCGCTATGGCCGCCGGGTGATATTTTTGGCCAGCCTTGTACTATATGGCACGGCTACATTTCTCACAGCCTTTACCCAAGGGATTGGGGGGCTGCTGTTTTTGCGTTTTATGGCAGGGGTTGGGGTGGGGGCTGAGTATGCAGCAGTGAACGCGGCGATTGCTGAGTTTATGCCAAGTGCTAAGCGCGGCTTTGCGGCCAGTTTTGTGATGAATTTCTGGTCAATTGGCACGTTGCTGGCGGCATTATTGGCGTGGTTGGTTTTTGCGCTTTTACCAGCTGCCGATGGCTGGCGGCTTATATTTGCCAGCGGCGGTGTGGTGGCCTTTGCCACCTTGTGGCTGCGCCGCCAGCTGCCTGAATCGCCCCGCTGGTTGTTAGCACAGGGCCGGGATGCTGAGGCAGCGGCGATTGTTCAAGCCATTGGCCAGGGGGTAGTTCCCCTCACCAGCCTAGCGGTTGCTCCCGCTCAGCCCAGACGCATAAAAACGCGGTTTTGGGCAGATTTCAGGGCCTTAATCACTCATCACAAATCTGTTTTGGCGTTGGGCTGTGTGCTCGATTTTGCCGAGGCGGGGGGTTACTATGGTTTGTTTGCTTTTTTGCCGTTGGCGGTTTTGCCAAATTTACATCTGGGCGCAACCGCGCTCCCGCCATTTTATATCGCAGGCAGTTTGGGGGCTTTGTTAGGTGGCATCATGGTGAGTCTATTGCTGGACCGGTTGGGCCGCAAACCGGTGGTGAGTTTTTTTTATGGCGCCACAGCCCTGGCCTGCCTGGGGTTTGCCAAGTGGGTGAATGCTGACATTTGGGTGCTGGGTGGGGGCTTTGTGTTGGTTAATTTATTGGCAACCGCCAGCTGGGTTGGCGCTTACCCAACATTTTCTGAACTATTCCCCACCCGTTTGCGGGCCACGGGCATCGGTATCTCGGTTGCGGTTGGGCGCATTGGCGCATTAATTTCACCGTTTTTAATGGATTTTGCCGGCAAAGCGGGGCTGGCAGCCGCGCTGGCTGTGCTTGCCGGTTTTTGGTTGATAGGGTTTTTGGCCATGCTGGTATGGTGGTTTGTAGGCATTGAAGCAAACGGCGTGCCGCTTGAGCGGCTGAACAAACTTCCCGCGTGAAATTACAGCGTGACGGCAGGCTGCTGGTTTTTGGCGGTTGCTACAGCAATTTACAGGCAACCCAGGCGTTGTTTCACCAAGCGCAGCGCCTGGGCATTGCCGCTTCAAACATGATCTGCACGGGTGATATTATTGCCTATGGGGCGGATGCGCAGGCAACTTTGGCGTTGGTGCGCCGTGCGGGTGTTGCCGTGGTGATGGGCAATTGTGAGGAAGCTTTTGGCGCGCAATCTGATGATTGTGGCTGTGGCTTCCCCAAGGGTTCAGCCTGTGATGTTCTGGCCGCCGCCTGGTATGCGCACGCGGCAGCGGAGATTGATGAGTTTGACCGCCATTACATGGCGCACCTGCCAAAACATATTGAAATTGCCGTGGCGGGCAAAAAAATACTGTTTGTGCACGGCAATGTGGAGCGGATCAACGCGTTTGTTTTTCCCTCCGCCAGTGACCTTGAGCTTGAGCACCAGTTGGAATTATCAGGCTGCGATGCGTTGGTCGCGGGGCATTGCGGCATCCCCTTTACCAGAACTCTGGGTGATAAAGTCTGGCATAATGCCGGCAGCATTGGGATGCCTGCCAATGATGGCACGCCGCGCGGCTGGTTTAGCACCATTGATGTTCAGGACGGTGACATCTCGATCATCAGCCATCCTTTAATCTATGATTATCGGGCCGCAGCAGACTCAATGCGGCAGGTTGGGTTACCAGAGCCGTATGCGGCAGCACTTGAGACGGGTATTTGGCCCAGTTTAGATATTCTGCCGGCGGTTGAGCGCTATTTTACCGGGGTTGCGCTAGAACAACGCGCCATAGCTGAAGAAATTCCTAAAGTTGTACTGCAGAGGCTGGAAAATTTATGGGTAAACACTGGTAGCCGGTGCAACCTG
Organism: Acidocella sp.; assembly: GCA_029077825.1. Classification (GTDB taxonomy): domain Bacteria; phylum Pseudomonadota; class Alphaproteobacteria; order Acetobacterales; family Acetobacteraceae; genus Acidocella. The sequence goes on from JAQNCT010000004.1 coordinate 36,458, forward strand.
GCATGCCGGAACTGCTTTATGGAAAGCACGCCCCGTAATGATGATTTAAGCTATTTCAGGCTGGCTGATTTTAAGGCCATTTTGGCGCAACTACCCCCCACAGTGGTTGAAATTGGCTTTACCGGTGGTGAGCCTTTCATGAACCCTGACATCATGGCGATGCTGGATATGTGCCTGGCATCTGGGCGGCGCGCACTGGTGCTAACCAACGCCATGCGCCCGATGCAAAAACATGCCACAGCGCTTGCCCGTTTGGTTGCAAGCCATGCGGGCGGTTTGGCCATTAGGGTCTCATTGGACCATTACCAACCCGGCCGGCATGAAATTTTGCGCGGCAAGGGGAGTTTTAAGCCAAGTTTGGCGGGGCTCAAGCTGCTGGCGGAACTTGGCGCCAATTTGTCAGTCGCCGCGCGCACCCCTTGGGGTGAGACACAGGCCATGATCCGCGCCGGGTTTGCCGGGTTGTTTGCTGAGCAGGGACTAGGCTTGGATGCCCATAACCCAGAGGCGCTGGTGCTGTTCCCGGAGATGGATATGGCAGCGCATGATGTAACCCGCGTGACCAGCCAGGCACTCTCATTGCTGGGGGAGGATAACCCTTTGATGTGCGTGAACTCTCGGATGGTGCTGCGGCGCAAAGGTGAGGCAAGCATGAGCTTTACGCCGTGCACTTTATTGCCGGATGTGAACCTTGGCTCATCTTTGGCACAGGCCCTAGCGCCGGTTACGCTGGCGCACGCCCGTTGCGGGCAGTTTTGCGTGTATGGCGGCGCCTCATGCGCAGGTGCCCCTGGTTAAAACCCACTTGTGAAGCTTGGCTGACCGTGCTGTTTGCGAGCATGCAAGATGAAAAAATTCTGATCCTGGATTTCGGCAGCCAGGTAACACAGTTGATTGCCAGGCGGCTGCGTGAGTCTGGTGTGTATTGTGAAATTTGGCCGTTTAATGCGGACCCCGGGCGCATAGCGGCATTTAATGCCAGGGGGTTTATTCTCTCTGGGGGGCCAGCCAGTGTTTCTGATGCCGGTTCACCCCGCGCGCCCGCCATAGTATTTTCCGCTGGCGTGCCGGTACTGGGCATTTGTTATGGGCAGATGACCATGTGCGCCCAACTGGGTGGTGATGTAAGCGGTGCTGAAATTCGTGAATTTGGCCGCGCCTATGTTGATGTGATTGAAGATTGCGCCTTGTTTGAAGGCGCCTGGGCGAAGGGTGCCCGTGAGCAGGTTTGGATGAGCCATGGCGACCATATCTCAGCGCCGCCGCCAGGTTTTCGTACCGTTGCCATAAGTGAAGGCGCACCTTTTGCGCTGATTGCTGATGATGTGCGGCGTTTTTATGGGCTGATGTTTCACCCAGAAGTGGTGCATACGCCGCATGGCGCGCAACTGCTGCGTAATTTTACCCATAATGTGTGCAAGCTCTCCGGCGGCTGGACGATGGCCGGCTTCCGGGAGGCTGAAAAAGCCAAAATTCGTGCCAAGGTTGGAACCAGCCGGGTGGTTTGTGGTTTGTCCGGCGGGGTAGATTCCTCAGTGGCTGCCGCTTTGATCCATGAAGCTATCGGCGACCAGTTAACCTGCATTTTTGTGGACCATGGGTTGTTGCGCGCCCATGAGGCTGAGCAGGTTGTGAAGGTTTTTCGCGATCAATTCAAAATCAATCTGATCCATCGTGATGCCTCAGATTTATTTTTAGGCAAGCTGGCGGGGGTTACTGACCCGGAACAGAAGCGAAAAATTATTGGTAAATTATTTATTGATGTGTTTGACGAAGAAGCCGCTAAAATTGGCGGTGCTGAATTTCTTGCGCAGGGAACTTTGTACCCTGATGTTATTGAATCAGTCAGTGCATTGGGTGGCCCAAGCGTTACCATCAAGTCACACCATAATGTTGGCGGGCTGCCAGCCCATATGAAAATGCAACTGGTTGAGCCGTTGCGCGAGCTGTTCAAGGATGAAGTGCGCGTACTGGGCCGTGAACTGGGTTTGCCAGAAGCGATTGTTGGCCGGCATCCCTTCCCGGGGCCTGGCTTGGCAATACGCATTCTGGGTGCGGTAACCCGCGAGGCAGTGGCCATATTGCAGAAAGCTGACGCGATTTATTTGGAAGAGATTCAATCCGCTGGGTTATACAACGCCATTTGGCAGGCGTTTGCGGTGTTGTTGCCGGTAAAATCTGTGGGGGTTATGGGGGATGGCCGGACTTATGACCAAGTGTGCGCCTTGCGCGCGGTAACCAGCACGGATGGTATGACCGCTGATGTTTACCCATTCGAGATGGCATTTCTCTCCCGTGTGTCCAACAGAATTGTCAATGAGGTGCGCGGTATCAACCGTGTGACTTATGATATTACCAGCAAGCCACCTGGCACGATCGAGTGGGAATGATTTCATGGGCGAACTAAAAGTAAAACTAATTCCAGTAACGCCCTTTGAGCAAAATTGCGCGTTGATTTGGAACGCTGAAACCCTGAAAGGTGCGGTGATTGACCCTGGCGGCGATATTGAAAAAATAACCCAGGCGATAAAATCAGCGGGTGTTACGGTTGAAGCAATTTACTTAACCCATGGGCACCTAGACCATGCCGCGGGTGCCAATGAATTGGCGGCAGTTTTGGGCATGCCAATTATCGGGCCCCATACGGCTGATAAATTTTTGTTGGATAGTTTGCCAGAACAAGCCATCCGTTTTGGCGTGCACGGGCTAAAAGCTGTGAAGCCGGACCAATGGCTGAATGAAGGCGATACAATAGCGATTGGCGGTGAGAATTTTGAGGTTTTGCACTGCCCTGGCCATACGCCTGGGCATGTAGTGTTTGTAAACCGCACGCTTAATTTTGGCATTTTTGGTGATGTGCTGTTTCGCAATTCCGTAGGCCGTACTGATTTTGAATATGGCAACCATGCGGATTTAATAATCGCCATCACTACAAAAATCATGGTGTTGCCAGATGATTTTGGTTTTATTTGCGGGCACGGCGCAAGTTCAACTATTGGTGCTGAACGCAAAAGCAACCCGTTTATATAATATATGTTGCTTTAAAGTAATGGGCTACCGCGGCAAAACCTCCCGCGGTAGCCCATTAATAAATACGAAGATGTAACTAATTAAGCTGCGTTCAAACCTAATCGACACGCCGCTTATATTTACCCTTTGGTTTATCAGCACTCAGCCCACCGTGAATGGCTGACCCCCGCCCCGACAGGGACGGGTTAGTCATGAAATATTCGTGGGCTGAGGCCGGGGGGTCTCCGGGTGTTACCCGCACCCATGACCCATCAGGGCGTAGCTCAGATGATTGTGCATCATCACGCAAATTCACCACCATAATTTGGTCAAGGATTTGCGCGTGCACAGTTTCATTATGGATGGGCACAAAGGTTTCAATCCGGCCATCCATATTGCGGGCCATCCAGTCAGCGCTTGAAATGAATACCTTGTTTTCCCGGGAGGGTAATGGATGGCCATTTGCAAAAACACAAATACGGGCATGCTCCAAAAAGCGCCCCACAATTGATTTTACTTTAATATTTTCTGACATGCCCGCCACCCCAGGCCGCAGGCAGCAAATACCCCGGACCACGATGTTAATCGGCACACCAACGCGTGAAGCTTCGTAAAGCTGGTCGATCAACCGGTCATCAACCAGGGAATTCATTTTCAACCACATGCCGGCTGGTTTGCCAGCTTTGGCATTGGCAATTTCCTGGTCAATCAGGGCGCCAATGGTTTTGCGCGTGGTAAGCGGGGAGAAGGCTAATTGTTCCATCTCTTCGGGCCGGGCATAGCCGGTCATGTAGTTAAACAGCCGGGCGGCATCGCGGGTTAAGGCTGGCTCACAGGTAAAATATGATAAATCAGTGTAAATCCGCGCGGTGATGGGGTGATAATTCCCGGTGCCAAAATGCGCGTAGGCCCGCAAGCTGCCGGATTCACGGCGCACCACATATGAGATTTTGGCGTGCGTTTTAAGGCCAATAAACCCGTACACAACCTGCACACCAGCAGCTTCAAGTGAACGCGACAGCCGGATATTTGCCTCCTCATCAAAACGCGCGCGCAATTCCACCATGGCGGTAACTGATTTGCCAGCCTCTGAGGCTTCAATAAGCGCTTTAACAATCGGGGAATCCCGGCTGGTGCGGTAAAGCGTTTGCTTAATCGCAACCACGGCAGGGTCAGCTGCGGCCTGGCGAAGAAACTGCACCACCACATCAAAGCTTTCAAACGGATGATGCACCAGAATATCCTTGGCGCGGATGGCAGCAAAACAATCACCGGCAAAATCACGGATACGTTCAGGGAAGCGCGCCGTATAAGGCGGAAATAGTAAGTCGGGCCGGTCATCAACAATCAGTTGTTTGACATCCACCAGGCCCATGATGCCGGTTTCAATGTAAATTTCGTCATTTGGCGCATCGACGGCATGCGTTACGAGCTCGCGCAATTCATGCGGCATTTCGGCTTGAATTGTGAGTTGAATGGCCTTGCCGCGGCGGCGGCGTTTCAGTGCGGTTTCATAGGACTGCACAAGATCTTCGGCTTCTTCTTCAAATTCAACATCCGTATCGCGGATCAGCCGGAATAACCCGGAGCCTTCAACCTTAAAGCCGGGGAACAGGCGGTTCATGAACATGCTGACCAGATCTTCAAGCATAACAAACCGGATCGGTTGGCCTGGTTCTGTTGGCAAGCGCACAAAGCGTTCAATCTGGCTGGGCATGGGTATTAGCGCTGCCATGTTACCATGGTCATCGTCGCGCGCGAGATTCAGGGCCATGACCAGCCCCATATTGGGTATGAACGGGAAGGGGTGCGCCGGGTCAACCGCCAGAGGCGTTAGTACCGGAAATACTCTCTCCATAAAGTAACTATCAAGGAATTGCGCATCATCAGATGTTAGGGAAATGGTCGGGCAGACCACAATGCCCGCTGTCGCCAGCAAGGTGCGAAGATGGCTAAAGGCGCGTTGTTGAGCGGCGATGAGTTCCCTTGCGTGACCATTGATGGCGATGAGTTGCTGGGCGGGTGTTGCCCCGTCAGCTGAGCGTTCAAGCACGCCAGCATTTGATTGACCGATTAAGCCGGCGACGCGCACCGAGTAAAATTCATCGAGGTTCGAGGCACTGATTGAAACAAAGCGCAGGCGCTCCAGCAACGGATGGCGGGGATTTTCAGCCTCGGAGACAACGCGGAAATTGAAATCGAGCCACGAAAGTTCACGATTGATGAAGCGGTTTGGGTCATCAAAGGTAATTTCGGCTACGGGAGCCGTCGCGGATTGATCCATGGTTTGTTCCTACATCAACGCTGGGCTGCCGGGCGAGTGACGGTTTTGTAACAGTTTTTCACCGGGTTAGTCGATTACGCTTAGATCATAGATCAGGTTGAGCGCTAGCGTGCGCGTTATTTTGCCCCCGTTAGCCAAGGCAGCACGATCTAGCCGAACGACCGCCTCGGCGAGTGCCGCGGGTGTGCGGGGCAGGTGGGACAGAAGTAAATTTTGAACATGAATGTCTAATACGAGCTGCCGGGAGGCGGCCAGATGGGCTAAAAATATAGCCAATTCAGCATCCTCGGGGGCGCGAATTTCGGTGGCCAGGCTGGCGCGTAAGCGGCTTGCCAAGTCTGGCAACTGTAGCGTTTGCCGTGCAGGTGGTAGCCGTGCGGTCATCAGCACCGGGTACCCGGCCTCGGCGGCGGCATTTAATAGGTGCAGCAGCGCAATTTCGTCGGCTGGTAAATCGGCATCATCAATGGCCAGGGGGCATAAGGGTGCTTCTAATATGCCCCTTAAATATGGGCCGAGGAGAATTTTTGCCTGGTTGGCGGCGGCCCAGATATGGAGCAGGTGCGTCTTGCCGCACCCGGCCTCGCCCCATAAAACCAGTCGGCCATTTGTCCAGCCGGAAGGATTAGCGAGCCATTTTTGGGCAAGGGCGTTGCCGGTGTTCGACCAAAAATTATTTGCGCAATAGTCTGGCTTTTGGTCAAACGGAAGCAGCAGCTGCCTCATGGCCCCGGCGGTGTTTCCAAATGCGGCGTTTCCAGATGTGGTGTGTCCAAATAAAGTGGGCTTAACAAGTAGCGCTTCAGCCAAAAGCGCGCCAATACGCCCAGGGTTGCCGTAACTGGAACAGCCAACATAATGCCAAGAAACCCAAAAGCCGCTGCCCCCGCGAACAGAGAAAATATAACCCAAACGGCTGGCAGGCCAACACGGTCTCCTAGAAACCGCGGCTGGATTACATAGTCGTTCAGGGCTTGGCCAAGCGCAAATACCGCCAGAACTGCAAACACACCATGCCAGCCCGGTTCCTGCGACAGTACCAAAAGTACGGCACTGCCAGCGCCAATGATTGTGCCCACATAAGGGATAAATGAGAGGAAACCTGCCGTAAGCCCCACAATCAACCCTAAATCCAACCCAACAATGGTAAGGCCGGCGGCATAGATAACCGCCAAAATCAGGCAGCAAATTGCCTGCCCGCGAATCCAGGCAGCCAAAATCCGATTCACTTCCAGGGCTTGCGCGCGAATCACAGCCTCATAAGGGCGCGGCAGCCAGGTATCCACATGGCGGATAATGCCCGGCCAATCCCGCAAAAAATAGAATGCCACAATCGGGGTAATGACAAGCAGGGTCAGGATATTGACCACAGCAAAGCCGCTGCCAACGATATTGCCGGCGGCGGTTTCCGCAAACGAGACAATAGCCCCCGCTTGATTGGTAGCCAGGTCCTTCAATTTTTGGCTCATGACGCCAGGACCAAGCCGGGCCTGTAGGACATATATGATGTGGCCAAAGTCAGCTTGCGCCGTTTTTATGTAATTTGGCAGGTTGGTGATGAGAATTGTCGCCTGGGCGGAAATGATGGGGTAGAGCAACAGGATAAAAAGCGCCACAAACAGCAGAACCGCGATGAGCAAGATAGCTGCGCCAATTGAGCGTGGTACCCTGTGAGCGGACAGCCGGCTGACCGCAGGGTCAAGGAAGTAAGCCACGCCGGCAGCCACCACAAAAGGCGTAAATGCAGCCGAAAACAACTTAAAAAACAACCAAACGACCAACAAAAGCCCCAATACCAGGCCAAGGCGCTGCCATTGGGTTTTGCGGGCGGTATCAGCTTGTGGGCGCGGAATGTTCATGCCAGCACCGTCACTGATTGCGCCTGGGGTGCACCTATGGTGAAAGATGCGACGTATTGATCGGGCGGGCATGGGTGTCGAGAACTCATGGCACTGACTTAGCGCATTGGGGGCTGACATGACTAGCGTGACCTATCGGGATGCCGGGGTTGATATTGAGGCGGGCGATGCGCTGGTTGAAGCGATTAAGCCGCTGGCCAAGGCAACCACCCGCAAGGGGGTATTGGGAGGGCTTGGCGGTTTTGGCGCCTTGTTCGACCTGAAAGCCTCGGGCTACCAGGACCCTATTTTGGTCTCCACAACAGATGGCGTTGGCACCAAGCTGAAACTTGCGATTGACACTGGCATTCATGATTTTGTCGGGATTGATCTGGTGGCGATGTGCGTGAACGATTTGGTGGTTCAGGGTGCGGCCCCATTGTTTTTTCTGGATTATTTTGCCACCGGCGCGTTGGATGTTGCGGCGGCTACGCGGGTGATTGCAGGCATTGCCCAGGGTTGCCACATGGCAGGCTGTGCCTTGGTAGGGGGTGAGACCGCCGAGATGCCAGGGCTGTACGCCCATGGTGATTACGACCTTGCCGGATTTTCAGTGGGTGCGGCTGAGCGCGGCAAATTATTGCCAGCCAATGTAAAACTAGGCGATGCTATCATTGGGTTGCCAAGTTCGGGCGTTCATTCCAATGGATTTTCCCTGGTCAGGCGCGTGCTTGCCGATGCAAGGCTGGGCTTGGGTGAAGCCGCTGCGTTCTCGCGTGATGAAACTTATGGGCAAGCACTGATGAAGCCTACCCGTATTTATGTCCGCTCCATGCTGGCCTTGCACGGGGCCGATTTGCTGAAAGGTGCTGCGCATATTACGGGCGGCGGTTTGCCGGGTAATTTGCCAAGGGCGCTACCCGCTGGCATGGGCGCTAAGCTGGCAGCACCCTGGCCGGTTCCGGCGGTGTTCCCCTGGTTGGCGAAAACCGGCAACATTGCACCCCATGAGATGCTGCGGGTTTTCAACTGCGGCGTGGGCATGGCGCTCATTGTCTCAGATGCGCAAGCGGCAATGAAGATTTTGCGTGAGGCGGGTGAGGAGCCATTTTTATTGGGTTCGGTCACTGATACCCCTGGCGTTGAAATTGTTGATGAAGCTTTGATTTTCGGGTGAAACCGCGCGTTGCCATTTTAATTTCAGGGCGTGGCTCCAATATGGCAGCGCTGATTGAGGCTGCCCGAGCGCCTGATTATCCGGCAGAAATCGTGCTCATTCTGTCTAATCGTGAAGATGCGCCAGGCTTGGCTTTTGCCCGAGATCAAGGTGTTCGGGCCGTGGCCATTGGGACACAGCGCTTTGGGCGTGACCGGGAGGCGCATGAGCGCGCCATCAATACCGAATTAAGGAATGCCGACGTTCAGATTGTATGCTTAGCCGGATATATGCGTCTGTTGACCCCGTATCTGGTGGGGGAATGGGCGGGGCGCATGTTGAATATCCACCCCAGTCTGCTGCCGAAATATCCTGGATTGGATACGCATAAAAAAGTCCTGGAGGCCGGCGAGACCATTCACGGCTGTACGGTGCATCTTGTTACCGAGCAAATGGACGAGGGCCCGATTCTGGCGCAAGCGCACGTGCCGGTACTGCCGGGCGATACTGAAGCAACACTTGCGGCGCGCGTCCTGATTGAAGAACATAGGGTCTATCCTGAGGCCTTGGCTAAATGGGCCGCACAAGAGCATTTTAAAACTTAAGATAGAACGTCCCGCCGTTACTTCTCTTGCAAAGGGAGTTCGCTCTGAAAAACTATTGCCAAACCGAAGTATTGCCCGCTAAAGGGACAATGCAAGCCCTATTTAAGGGTTTGAAACGGTATGGCAGGCAGGAAAACTTATGGCTGAGCAGATTTCTAAACATAACGAGTCCGCGGAAAATGACCCGTTCACCTCTGTAAGCCAGAATGGCTGGAACCGCTTTAGCCGGTTTTTGCTGATCAATGTGCTGGTCGCTGTTTCTATACTGTTGCTGATCGGCGCTTTTACCGTTTGGTCCTAGCGTTCCGAGAGGGCTGATTGCTCTCTGGTGTGAGTAGTGTTTTGTTCTTGGTATGGGCATTATTTCTATTCAATCGCAGGTCGTTGCAGGCTACGTTGGCAATTCCGCAGCGGCTTTTGCGTTGCAGCGCTTGGGTGTCGAAGTATTTGCCATTCCAACCGTGCTCCTCTCGCACCACCCGGGGCACGGCGGTGCAGCGGGTGATCGTTTTCCGCCGAATATTTTGGCACGGATCCTTGATGGATTGCAGGTGCGCGGATGTTTTTCTCGTTGTGATGCCATAGTTTCGGGCTATTTGGGTAGCGCTGAAAATGCATTGATAGTCCGCGAGGCGTTAGTGCGTATTCATGCGGCAAGACCTGATGCGATATATTTATGTGACCCTGTCCTCGGCGATGATGGCCGCACATATGTGAATGATTCAGTCGTGGCTGCCATGCAGGGCCTTGTGAGGCTGGCAGATATTGCAACCCCCAACGCTCATGAATTATCGCTTCTCGCAGGTGGTGGCTTTGCCAACCGAGGCCAAGCCTTGCAAGCAATGCGGGTTGTGCAGGCTTACGGTCCTAGAATCGTTTTTCTGACGAGTTTTTGCGGCGATGATACCCTAAAAAATACCATTGATGCGTTGATTGTCGATGGGGATTTGGCTTGGCGAATCACGCTTCCAAAATTTGACCGCAAATTTTCAGGGGCGGGGGATTTGTTGGCATCTATGTTTTTGCATTTTTGGCTACCGGGCCATGATACAAGCTTTGCGTTTGGTGCTGCCTGTTCCGCGGTACATGAGGTGCTGCTTGAGACGGTGGCACAAAATTCGGATGAACTCTCATTGATTGCCGCCCAAAATCGGATGGCGGCTCCGGCTTGCAACTTCACGGCGGAGATGATTGTTTGAGCTTTCTGGCGGTTTATCGGCGTGTTCTCGGGCTGTTAAAGCCAGATCGCCGGGTGGTGGTGACCCTGGTGTTTGGCAATTTTTTTGTGGTTGGCCTGCAGTTCGCTGAGCCAGTATTTTTTGGCCGGGTGATTAATCTTCTTACCCAATCTGACAGCATCGGCCGGAACATTCTTTTCCATAAAGCTGAGGGTCTGCTGCTTGTTTGGGGGCTGGTTGGGTTAGCCAGTATAATGGCAAATGTTATGGTTGCCGTTCATGCTGACCGGTTGGCCCATCGTAATCGTCTGACCGCGATGGCGCGCTACTTCGAGCATGTTTTATCGCTACCGCCGGCGTTTCATCGTGAACGCCAATCGGGCCGGTTACTTAAAACCATGCTCTCCGGCGCCGATGGTCTTTTTGGGATATGGCTTTCGTTTTTCAGGGAGCATTTGGCTACATTTCTGGCGACCATATTTTTGCTGCCTTTGACGGTTTTCCTAAATTGGCAATTGGCGATTGCCCTGATTATTTTAGTTGTGGTTTTTTGTATCTTTACATTACTTGTAATTCGCAAAACCGAAACCGCCCAAAAACAGGTTGAGACTTATCATTCCGCATTGGCTGGCACCGCCCAGGATGCTTTGACAAATATCCTTGTTGTACAATCTTTCACGCGATTATCAGCCGAGGCCAGAAATTTTTCCCGTACGACTGATCTTGTGCTGGCTAAACAATTCCCGGTTTTGAACTGGTGGGCGGTTTTGAGCATTGTCACGTCTTCCGCAAGCACCATCACGATTATCGCAATTTTTATTGTAGGTACATTTTTACATTTGCGCGGCGAGGCCAGCATCGGCGAGATCGTTTCATTCATGGGCTTTGCCATGTTGCTGATTGGAAGACTTACCGGTGCGATGGGATTTATTGCCCGCCTGTTTATGCAAACGCCGATATTGATAGATTTTTTTGCGGTGCTGGATGCCAAGACAACCATTCATGAGCAGTTTGGTGCGTTGCCGATACATGTCAGTGCCGGCCACGTAAAATTTGAAAATGTTACCTTTGAATATATTCCTGGCATACCGACGGTAAACGATGTGTCATTTGAGGCGAAGCCGGGTAGCGTGATCGCGCTGGTAGGCGCAACGGGCGCTGGAAAATCCAGCGCCATGGCCTTGCTGCAGCGCTACTGGGATCCCACAGGGGGGCGCATTACCATTGATGGCCAGGATATTAAGGCTGTAACGCTGGATAGTTTGCGCGCGGCGATCGGCGTGGTCTTTCAGGATAGCCTGCTATTCAACCGTTCTATTCGTGAGAATTTGCTCGTTGGTAAGCCTGATGCGACGGAAGATCAGATGCGTAAGGCCTGTTGCATGGCCGAGGCTTTAGATTTTATTGCAGCGCAACCAAATGGCTTTGAGACCATGATTGGTGAGCGAGGGTCAAATCTGTCCGGCGGCCAACGTCAGCGCCTCGCGATTGCACGGGCGATATTAAAAGATCCGCCGCTATTGATTCTTGACGAAGCCACGAGTGCGCTCGATGCAGCAACGGAGTCAAAAGTCGGCCTGGCACTCAGATCGTTGATGGTAGGGCGCACAAGTTTTGTGATAGCGCACAGGCTGTCGACGATACGTGATGCTGATGAAATTTTGGTATTTGACGATGGGAAAATCGTTGAGCGCGGGGGATTTGCGCAATTATTGCTGGCCAAGGGCAAGTTTGCCTATCTGGTAGAAACGCAAATTATGGCTGATGTGTCGCATTGAAGCACAGCAATCAGGCCATGGTTATAAATACCATTTGATTTGCAACCGCCGGTTATTACATAATGCAGAGAAGGAGGACGCCATAATGATGCTTTCCGCAATTTTGAAGAATAAGCCAGCGATGGTGATTTCAGTTCATCCTGATGCGAGCATAACAAGTGTCGTCAAATTGCTTGGTGAGAAGCGAATTGGCGCGGTGCTCGTGATCGATGTTGAAGAGAGGCTGGTCGGCATTTTGAGTGAGCGAGATATTGTGCGGACGCTAAATACTCATGCGGCCGCCACGCTCGATATGACAGTCGCCCAACTCATGACGCCTTCGCCGACGGTCACATCGCCAGAGGCAACAGTCGTCGAGGCGATGCAGATCATGACAGATGGCCGCTTTCGTCATTTACCCGTGGTCAGCGGTGGTAAATTGGTCGGATTGGTCAGTATTGGTGACGTTGTTAAGGCGAGAATTGATCAGCAGGCTCATGAGGTGGATAGTTTGCGGGCGTATGTGGTGGGCGCGGTCGCCTAGGTTCCGCCGCGCTGCCAGATAGGTTTTCCAAGATCCACTTGCTTGGGCGATGTTGACGTGGAGGTGATAGCACCGGCGGCACCGCCAATGGCTGCCCCTACCACCACGCCAACCGGGCCGCCGATGAGCCCGAATGTGGCGCCGGCCACCGCGCCACCTGCGGTGCCCCCTTGTAGGCGCCCCGGCTGCCCATCACCGCAGGCACCGAGGCTTAACAACAGGCTAGCGGCAAATGTTAAACGAAATACTGTGCGCATCAGGTACTCCTCAAGGCAACGCAACGTATTTGTCACAGAAGCCTGAGGTGCTTGGCAAGTGCGGATACGCTTAATAACGTTTATAGGACAGAAATTTCCCGCTGAGCATCATTTGAACCCGATCCCCCTTCTGGTCCGGCTGGCGTTCAAGCGTCATATCGAAGTCAATGGCGCTCATGATCCCGTCGCCGAACTCCTCATGGATTAATTCTTTCCATGTTGTCCCGTAAACCGATACTAATTCGTAAAACCGATAAATTAATGGATCAGTGGGGACAGTCGTTGGCAGCGAACCACGGTAGGGAATGGCCGTTAGAACGTCTGCCTCTTGAGCGGACAAGCCAAGAATATCGGCAATTTTTTGTGCGGTCTCCGGCAGCATCGACATTTGGCCAAGACAGGCTGCACAGGTCCAAACCGGAGAATAACCGATTTTATCAGCGATTTCTTTCCAATTTAAGCCGGTTTTGGCTTTTAATTTGAGAATTTTTTGACCAAGGGCAGTTTTTTCATCGTTCATATAAATACTCCGATCTGATGATGCGCGTAACCGGCACTAGAGCCTGATTGGCTTTAAGTTAACCATTCTCAAGTGAGCACGGTAGTCCGCGCCATGCCAAGTGGTAGATAAATTGTTGGCGGAATCGTGAAGACCCGGTACGGTAATTTTGTAACGAATGTGGGAAGATTTTATGTCTGATAAGCTAAAAATAAGTTCCCCGGCCTGGCTGGACGAATTCAAAGCCTTCATCATGCGCGGCAACGTGGTTGATCTGGCTGTTGGCGTCGTGATCGGTGCGGCATTTACGGGGATTGTCGGTAGTCTGGTCAAGGACATGATTACCCCGATTATCGGCCTGCTCACAGGTGGCGTGGACTTCTCCAATTTGTTCATTACCCTTAAAGGGCCATTGGAGCCGACGATTGCCGAGGCTGTGAAAGCTGGTGCGGTGACATTGAATTATGGGATTTTTTTGAATGCCGTGTTTAATTTCGTCATCATTGCATTTGCCATTTTCTGGCTGGTTCGTCTGGTCTCTAAGCTCTACAAGGCACCGCCGACGGCCCCGGCCGGACCTACAGCAACGGAGAAGCTTCTGACCGAAATCCGTGACCTGCTGAAGACGAGCGCCGAGTAAGCTGAGCGCTGTGTTGGCTGCGGTATCAGCTTAACCAGGAGCTTACACCTTGCCATGGCAGTATTTGTATTTCTTGCCTGACCCGCACGGGCAAGGGGCGTTTCTAGGGGTTGCTCCCCACGTTTCCGGCCGATCACGGTCGATGTTCTCTTCGCGGTATGGTTGCACCAAGACGGGTACGGGTGAGCGGTCACTACCGTTGCCGGCAGAATTACCCCCGACAAGTTGCTGTGGTTCCGGATGATTCTCGATCATCACCGGTGGCGGCGGTGCAGCCTGAGGTGCTGTACCGATCACGACATGGGACAGCAATAAGGTCACGCGTTCTTTCAAATCCTCGAGCAGGCTGCTGAACAGCATGAAGGCTTCGCGCTTGTATTCATTCAGCGGGTCGCGGTTACCATAAGCGCGCAGGCCAATGCCTTGCCGAAGATGGTCGAGCGCTAGCAGATGTTCTTTCCAAACCTGATCAAGCGTTTGGAGCAGGATTGATTTTTCGACGAAATTTGTCAGCTCAACGCCCGTGTTCTGCATTTTTTCTGCCGCGGCAGCTTCCGCAGCCTCGATCAACCGCTCGCGGATACCGTTTTCGTCGATCCCTTCTTCCGCGGCCCAGTCAACGACGGGAAGGTCAAGGTTCAAAATGCGCTTAACGTCTTCGGCAAGTTCCTTGGCTTCCCACTGCTCGGCAAACGCCCGTTCGGGGATTCTCCGGTGAACGAGGTTTGCGATGACATCTTCACGCATTTCTGCAACCACGCTCTGTACTGATTCACTGCCCATAAACTCACGGCGCTGGGCATAAACCTCCTTGCGCTGATCGTTCATGACGTCGTCATACTTAAGCAAGTTTTTCCGCGTATCGAAATTGCGGGCCTCGACCTTCTTCTGGGCTTTTTCCAGAGCCTTGTTGATCCAGGCGTGGGTGATCGCCTCGCCCTCCTGCAACCCTAGTCGTTGCAGCATACCGCCCATCCGGTCGGAGCCGAAAATGCGCATTAAGTCGTCTTCAAGTGACAGGAAAAACCGCGAGGCTCCCTCATCGCCCTGGCGCCCGGCGCGTCCGCGCAACTGGTTATCAATCCGCCGGCTTTCGTGGCGTTCGGTGCCAATGACGAAAAGTCCGCCCGCAGCCTTAACTATGGCGTGGTATTCCTCGATTTCGGCGCGGATTTTTGCATCATCGGCCACTGATTCCAGCTTCAGCCGCATATCAAGATTACCGCCGAGCTTAATATCCGTGCCGCGGCCCGCCATGTTCGTTGCGATTGTAATGGCCCCGGGGGCTCCGGCCTGCGCCACAATGGTCGCTTCCTGTTCGTGAAACCGTGCGTTCAAGACACTATGCGGAATTTTCTTTTGCTTCAGCAAATCACTGATGATTTCGCTTTTTTCGATACTGGTGGTGCCGACCAGCACGGGCTGGTTGCGCTCCCGGCATTCTTCGATCAGTTTTGCAACAGCGTCATATTTTTCGCCTGCCGTGCGATAAACCTCATCATCATAGTCTTTGCGGGTGACGGCGACGTTGGTGGGAATTTCCACCACTTCCAATTTATAAATCTGCTCGAACTCATCGGCTTCTGTCAGGGCTGTGCCGGTCATGCCGGCCAGTTTGGGAAACAGCCTGAAATAATTCTGGAACGTGATCGAGGCGAGTGTTTGGTTCTCTTTCTCGACGGTCACTTTTTCCTTGGCTTCTAATGCCTGGTGCAGACCGTCAGAATAGCGCCGGCCTTCCATCATACGGCCAGTGAATTCATCTATGATAACGACTTTTCCTTCACGGACGATGTAATCAACGTCACGTGTGAAAAGCACCCGGGCGCGCAGGGATTGTTGGACATGATGGATTAATGAAATATTGAAGATATCGTAGAGATTACCCTCAGTGAGCAGGCCGAAGTCACGCAGCAACTGTTCCACATGCTCAGAACCAGCATCCGTGAGTGTTACGGTTTTGGCTTTTTCATCCTTCTCGTACATCGGATGCTTGCCATCTTCGTCGAGCGGTGTCTTGAGGAGTTCGACGACGATCACATCGACTTTGCCGTATAATTCAGTCGGCTCATCAGAGGGGCCTGAAATAATAAGCGGTGTACGGGCCTCGTCGATGAGAATTGAGTCGACCTCGTCAACGATGGCATAGTTGAATGGCCTCTGAACCATGTCCTCGAGACGATATTTCATGTTATCGCGTAGATAATCGAACCCGAATTCGTTGTTGGTGCCATAGGTTATGTCGGCTGCGTAGGCAGCGCGGCGGTCAAGGTCGTTTAACCCGTGGACGATGATACCGGTCGTCAGCCCCAGAAATCCATAAAGCTGGCTCATCCATTCGGCATCGCGCCGCGCCAGATAGTCGTTCACAGTGACCACATGCACGCCCTTGCCTGATAGGGCGTTTAAATAGACGGCCAGTGTCGCGACCAGGGTTTTCCCCTCGCCGGTCTTCATTTCGGCAATCCTGCCGGAATGCAGAACCATGGCGCCAATGAGTTGCACGTCAAAATGCCGCAATCCCAACGAGCGTTTGCTGGCTTCCCGGACCACGGCGAAAGCTTCTTCTAGTATATCGTCCAACGTCTCGCCGTCGGCCAGCCTGGCCTTGAACGCCGTGGTTTTGGCCTGCAGGGCAGCATCATCCAGGGCTGACACTTCAGCCTCAAAGGCGTTGATGGCGGCGACTCTGCGCTTGAAGCCTTTTAGAGCGCGGTCGTTGCTGGTGCCGAATACGGCGCGGGCGAGACTGGTAAACATTTTTGGCGATATCCGCTGTAATAGGGTCGGTTGTCACATAGGCGCGGGGTGGGGGAGGGTCAATTGAAGCCGTTTGACAATCATAGGGCACACCCGGCCTATCTTGCCCGTTGCTACCACTTGGCTCATAGACGCGCCGAAGCTAACGAAAAAAGGTTTGTCACATGCGCCGTTTCCCTACGATTTCGACCATCGCTTTTGCGGCCTCATTGGCCGCTGCACCTGCGTTTGCTCAAACCACGGCGCCGGCACCGGCCGCAGCCGCAGCGCCAGCCCCGGCTCCGACCGACCCGGTTTTGGCAACGGTAAATGGGGCTACTATCCACATGAGTGACGTGCAGAGTGCTGCGGCAGGCCTGCCCCCTCAACTGCAGCAGATGAAGCCAGAGCAGCTATTTCCTTTGCTGGTTAATCAATTGATCGACCGCAAAGCTTTGCTGGTCGCCGCGCAAGCTGAGAATCTTGATAAGGACGCCAAAATTCAGGCGTTGATGCAGGCTGCTGCGAATGAGCAGCTTGAAAACGCTTATGTTCAGGAACAAGTGAGTGCCCAAGTCACTGATGCTGCCGTGCAAGCCGAATTTAAAAAGGATTATGCCGGCAAGCCAGGCCCAGCCCAGGTGGATGCCCGCCATATCCTGGTGAAGACCAAGGCTGAGGCCCAAAGTATCATTACGCAGCTTGAACACGGGGCTAACTTTGCAAAATTGGCGACGAAATATAGTATCGACCCGGGCGCCAAAGACGGTGGTGAACTGGGCTGGTTCAGCCAGGATGAGATGGTGCAGCCGTTTGCCGATGCCGCTTTTGCGTTAAAGCCCGGCGAATATACAAAAACGCCAGTTCAGACACAGTTTGGTTGGCACGTTATTCTTTGTGAAGGCAAACGGACCGGTCCGGCACCGGTGCTCGATGACGTGAAGGATCAAATTCGTAAAAGTTTGGCCGATAACGCCATCAAAGCAACCCTTGCCGCAGCGCGTGGTAAAGTAAAGATTCAAATTTTTAACCCGGATGGTACGCCGGCCGCCGCTCCGGATGCTGTGCCTGCTGCTGCCCCAACCGCCGGAACAGCGACTGGGAAGTAATATTTTGGCAACGCCGATACCCGTCTCGCCCCTTGCTTTGCCGTTGCCGCATTTGGCGCCGGTCGCGGGGGTGACGATGGCGGTCGGTCAGGCTGGTATTCGCTATCACGGCAGGACCGACGTTTTACTGGTAAAATTTGCTGCCGGTACTTCTGTAGCGGGTGTTTTCACAAAAAATCTCTGCCCTGGAGCGCCAGTTTCATGGTGTCGGGAAATCTTGCCGTTGGGCGTAGCCGGCGGGCTTGTTGTGAATGCTGGTAATGCTAACGTATTCAATGGTATCGCAGGTCAGCGCGCGGTTGAAGCGACCACCCAGGCAGCGGCAAAATCCCTTGGTTCAACGCCTGAGACAATCTACCTTGCCTCAACTGGTGTCATAGGCGAGCCTATGCCGGCTCACAAAATCGTCGCGGTGATGGATGATTTGTGCGCCAATTTACAAGAAGGCGGCCTTGCTGACGCCGCCCGTGCCATCATGACAACGGATACCTTCCCCAAAGCAGCCACACGCACGGCCAAACTTGATGGCGTGGATGTAGCTATTTCAGGCATTGCCAAAGGCAGCGGCATGATTGCGCCTGATATGGCAACCATGCTGTCGTTTATTTTTACTGATGCCGCGATCCCGGCGCATGCCCTGCAGCCAATGCTGAGTAAACTTGTCGATCAGAGCTTCAACTGCATCACCATCGACTCTGATACATCGACATCTGATACGGTGTTACTGTTCGCAACTGGAAAAGCCGCCAATAAGCCCACCGATGATCCGTCGGCCTTGGCGGATTTCCGCCGTGCTCTTGGTGAGGTTCTGCACGAACTGGCGATGATGGTTGTGCGTGATGGCGAGGGGGCGCAAAAAATGGTGCGGATCACTGTTGATGGTGCGGTCTCGAACCATTCAGCCAAGCGGATAGGCATGGCCATCGCGAATTCACCACTCGTTAAAACCGCGATTGCCGGTGAAGATGCGAATTGGGGCCGCATTGTTATGGCGGTTGGTAAGGCCGGTGAGCCAGCCGATAGGGATAAGTTAGCCATTGCGGTTGGCGGAACATGGATGGCGAAGGCCGGCGGTATCGTGCCGGGCTATGATGAAGGACCCGTCGTGGCTCATATGAAGGGCCGGGAAATTGAAATTGACGTTGACATCGGCCTAGGCGCCGGGCGCGCCACTGTTTGGACCTGTGACCTTACGCACGGGTATATCGATATCAACGGCAGCTACCGGAGTTAGCGCGCGCTATTAACATTCGTGGCTGTCGCGCAGGGCGTATTAACCGCCACCGATGAGGCTTCAAGGCTGAAGGGATGGCTAATTGTTATGGGTACAACATGCCTGATACCCAGTGTCCCTCTGTCAGCGTGTATGAAATACGTTCGTGCAGCCGGTATTTAACGTCCTGCCAAAATTCAAAATAAGTCGGTGTAACACGCCAGCCCGACCAGAAAGCCGGACGTGGGATGTTATCGTCTGGAAATTTGGCTTCAAATTCCTCGAACCGCGCCTCGAAAGTTTCGCGATCGGGAAGGGGCTTGGATTGCGCCGAAGCCCAAGCGCCGATTCGGGAACCGCGAGGCCGGGACGCATAATAGGTATCGGCCTGGGTGTCGGAGACCAGGGACATTGTACCTTCAATACGGACCTGCCGATGCAGCGTTTTCCAGTAAAACAACAATGCCGCGTGGGGGTTTTGTTTTAGTTCCGATGATTTACGGGACTCCATATTGGTATAGAATACAAATCCTTGGTGGTTCCAGGCTTTAAGCAGGACCGTGCGGGCAGAAGGTTTGCCTTCAGATGTGGCTGTGGCCAATATCATCGCGTTTGGATCGTTTGGCTCAGAGGTCTCGGCCTCGGCCAACCAATCACCAAATGTAACAAAGGGGTCGTTTTGTACTTGTTTCACGGCGAAGTTCTCCAAAGCGAAATTTCGCAACACTTGATCGCATGAGACACTCTATGCCACCACCATATCACTTATGTAATGCCACTAGGAGAGAGACCCCATGCCTGATACCGCATCCCAGATATCGCCCCCAAAGGGCACTCTTATGCAGGGCAAGCGCGGGTTGGTCATGGGCGTTGCCAATAACCGCTCAATCGCCTGGGCCATTGCCCAAGCTGTGGCGGCGCAGGGTGGCGAGGTTGCGTTTACCTACCAAGGTGAGGCTCTGGAAAAGCGGGTCCGGCCGTTGGCGGCTTCGGTTGGCTCAGATTTGGTGCTGCCGTGCGATGTCAGCAGCGACTCGGCTATGGATGAGACCTTTGCCGCGATCAAAGAAAAATGGGGCAAAATTGACTTTTTGGTTCATGCCATTGGTTTTGCCGATAAAAACTTTCTTCGTGGCCGGTATCTAGACACGCCGCGGTCAGCTTTTTTACAGGCTTTGGATATCTCCTGTTTTTCATTTACGGCGGTCGGCCAGCGGGCGGCAGCACTTATGCCCGATGGTGGTGCGCTGCTGACACTCACATACCTGGGGGCCGAGCGTGTTGTGCCGCATTATAATGTTATGGGCGTTGCGAAAGCGGCTCTGGAGGCGTCGGTTCGATACATGGCGGCGGATTTAGGGCCGAACCAGATCAGGGTGAATGCCATCAGCGCTGGGCCGATCAAGACCTTGGCAGCCAGCGGCATCGGTGATTTCAGCTATATTATGAAATGGAACAAATATAACGCACCGCTTGAACGCAACGTGGAACTCGAGGAGGTTGGTGGTGCTGGGCTTTATATGCTCTCAGACCTCTCAAAGGGTGTCACCGGCGAGGTTCACCATGTGGATTGCGGCTATCATACTGTGGGTATGAAGAATCCTAATGCGCCAGACATCGCGGTTGCCGGCGATTAAGCGCCTGGGTTCCCTCAACAGCTTTATGTGGTAAACGCCCGGTCACATGCGCCAACATTTGGAATTTGAAAAACCGGTCGCCGAACTCGAGAGTAAAATCGAGGAACTGCGACGGATGACGTCTCCCGGTGAGATTAATATTGCCGATGAGGTGCACCGGCTATCGGATAAGGCCGATAAGCAACTGCGTGCTCTCTATGCCAAGCTAACACCTTGGCAGAAAACTCTGGTTGCGCGGCATGCTGACCGGCCCAAGGCGGCGGCTGTCATAGCTGCACTCATTGAAGATTTTATTCCTCTCGCGGGTGACCGCGCCTATGCTGATGATGCCGCCATTATTGGTGGCATGGGGCGCTTTCGGGGTACCCCGGTGATGGTAATAGGCACCGAAAAAGGCACTGATACCGAAACCCGGATTAAGCATAATTTTGGCATGGCGCGGCCCGAAGGCTACCGTAAGGCCCACCGGTTGATGGAGTTGGCCGGCCGGTTTGGCCTGCCAATTCTCACCTTTGTTGACACATCCGGCGCGTTTCCGGGCATTGATGCTGAGGCGCGTGGCCAGGCGGAAGCGATTGCGCGTGGTATTGAGGTTTGCCTTAGTGCGCCGGTGCCGTTGATCGCTTCAATCATTGGTGAAGGCGGCTCGGGTGGGGCCATTGCGTTGGCAACCGGCAATACGGTGCTAATGTTTGAACACGCTATTTACTCGGTTATTTCGCCAGAAGGCTGCGCTTCAATTTTGTGGCGGGATGCTGCGCAGGCGCCGTTGGCGGCTGAGGCCATGCGGATTACCGCGCAGGATTTGAAGCGGCTGGGGCTGATCGACGAAATTGTACCCGAGCCGATGGGGGGCGCCCAGCGTGACCCTGACCAAGCCCTGGCGAACCTGGCTGATGCGATTGCGTTGGCGCTGGCACCGCTGAAGCCAATGACCGCCGAGGCGCTGCGGGCACGGCGGCGCGAGAAATTCCTCGCGATGGGGAAATTGGGCCTGGTGTGATGCTTCAGGAATCCGCGGTTCTTATAAAACAAAACACTAGCGGAAAAGCTGATAACGACCCGTCTTGAGGCTGATCCAGGTGAACAGGCCGAAAGCCGCACCTAACACCCCATAGGTTCCGTTGTAATTTACCACGGCCGCAACGCCGATGCCGATGGCAAGGGCAGCCAGTAGCCGGTGCCCCAAAGTGAAGGCGAGCAGCCCAAGAGCCAGCGCGATCCAGCCAAACGCATGAAAATATTGCATTTTTAATATCACTTCGCGCGGGCCGCAAAAGCCAGGGGCATTGGCGGCGGCGCAGATGCCCACCGTGGCACGCGGTACAATGGCCAATTGCCGGAACATGATGGCGCTGCCACCGATCGCCATGGCGAGCACAGCACATAAACCATCAGTGCTGTTGAACCTGTTTGTCTCCGCCATGCTCATGTCTCCTTGCTCTGAGGCCGCTGGGGCCGTATTGCTGCGCCGCGCCACAACAACAATTTCACACACGGTTCATGACAGAGCACGCATCATACGCCAAGCCAAAGAGCTTCCAGGAGATTATTCTCACCTTGCACGCCTTTTGGGCGCGACAAGGCTGCGTGATTTTGCAACCATATGACGTGGAAATGGGGGCAGGAACTTTTCACCCCGCGACCACTTTGCGGGCTTTGGGGCCCAAAAAATGGTCCGCTGCGTATGTGCAGCCCTCGCGTCGGCCCTCGGATGGCCGCTATGGTGAAAACCCCAACCGTTTGCAGCATTATTACCAGTATCAGGTGATCGTAAAGCCAAGCCCGGCGGCAGCGCAGGATTTGCTGTTGCAGAGCTATCAGGCCATCGGGCTGGACTTGAACAATCATGATTTTCGGTTTGTCGAGGATGACTGGGAAAGCCCAACATTGGGGGCCTGGGGGCTGGGGTGGGAGGTCTGGTGTGATGGCATGGAGGTAGGGCAGTTCACCTATTTCCAGCAGGTAGGCGGCATTGCTGTGGATTTGCCGAGCTTTGAGATGACCTACGGGTTGGAGCGCCTGGCGATGTATGTGCAGGGCGTTGAGAATGTTTATGAGCTGGATTTCAATGGCGCTGGCGTAAGATATGGGGATGTATTCCTGCGGGCGGAGCGCGAATATTCCGCCCATAATTTTGAAATTGCGAATACCGATATGCTGATCAGGCATTTTGCCGATGCTGAGGCTGAGTGTGCGGCGTTGGTAGGGCATAAATTGGCACTGCCGGCGTATGACCAGTGCATAAAAGCCAGCCATTTGTTCAATTTGCTGGACGCGCGGGGCGTGATCTCGGTGGCGGAGCGGGCCTCATATATTGGCCGGGTGCGGGTGTTGGCCAAGGCGTGTGCCGAAGCCTGGGTAGCCGGGGAGGCCGCGTGATGGCTGAATTTTTCATTGAATTATTCTCTGAGGAAATTCCTGCCCGTATGCAGACGGGGGCTGCGGCTGAACTGGCCCGCATTTGCAGCACTGTATTGGCAGATTTGCGCCCAAGCGAGCTGCGGACATTCTACGGCCCGCGCCGGATTGCGCTGGCTGCGCTGGTAGCCGCTGAAAAGCCCGGCGGCGTGATTGAGGCGCGCGGGCCACGTGAAAGCGCGCCAGCCGCCGCATTGGCCGGGTTTTTAGGCAAGTATAAAGCCAGCTCTGATGAGTTGGTGATAGAAAACGGCTTCTATTTGCTGCGCCGCAACGAAGCCGCAATGGCAGCCGCTGACCTTATTGCGTCGGCCTTACCTGGGGCTTTGGCAAAATTCTCCTGGCCAAAATCAATGCGGTGGGGCCAAAGCGGCGATTTCACCTGGGTACGCCCTTTGCGGCGCATGATTTGTTTGCTGGACGGCCAGGTGGTGCCAATTGCTTTGGGGCCGGTGCATGCCAGCAATGAGACTGAGGGCCACCGCTTTATGGCCCCTGGAGCGTTTGGCGTTACCTCAGCAGCGGACTGGCAGGATAAATTGCGCGCCCGCAACGTGATCGCTGACCAAGCCGAGCGCCGGGCGCTGGTGGTTGCAGGGCTTGCGGCTGTCGCGGGCAAAGTTGGCTTGTCAGTGGTGGATGACGCTGGGCTGCTTGATGAAGTGACCGGGCTGGTGGAGTGGCCGGTGGTGCTTTTGGGCAAAATCGACACTGATTTCATGAGCCTGCCGTCTGAGGTGCGCGAGCTCTCCATGAAGGTGAATCAGCGCTATTTTGCTTTGCGTGATGCGGCTGGCCAGCCTGCGCCCTATTTTGCGTTTGCGGCGAATATTGCGGCCACTGATGGTGGTGCCGCGATTATTGCGGGTAATGAGCGGGTGTTGCGGGCCCGGCTTTCCGATGCGCGGCATTTTTGGGATTTAGACCGCAAAACCCGGCTGGATGAATTGTTGCCCAAGCTGGCCAAAATTACGTTTCATGCGAAAATTAGCACACAGTTGGAGCGGTCTGAGCGCATTGCTGATTTAGCAGAAGAAATTGCAACGGTTCTATCTCCTGGTTCGCCAGAGATTCAACTTGCAAAAACCGCCGGGCGCTTGTGCAAAGCTGACCTGGTAACCGGCATGGTGGGCGAATTCCCTGAGCTGCAAGGCATTATGGGCGGTTACTATGCTGAACACGCAATGAGCGCGCCTAACGGCAGCATCATCGGCTCAGCCATCAAAACCCATTATCAGCCCAAAGGCCCATCGGATGCGGTGCCAACCAGCTTTGTAGGGATAAGTGTAGCGCTGGCTGATAAGCTGGATACGCTGATCCAGTTTTTTAAAATTGGTGAAAAACCAACCGGCTCAGGTGACCCGTACGCGTTGCGCCGTGCTGCTTTGGGTGTGATTCGGGTTATTTTGGAAAATAAACTTAATCTGCCTTTACGGCATTTTATCGCGCAGGATGATTTGTTCGCTTTCATAATTGAACGGTTGCGCGTGCAGCTGCGAACCCAGGGCGAGCGGTTTGACGTTCTGGACGCAGTTTTGGCAGCGGGAACCGATGATAATTTGGTGCAGATAATGGAGCGGGTAAATGCTGTTTCGGCATTTTTAGTTTCCGACGACGGTTCTAACCTTCTAATGGTTTACGAGCGTCCAGCAAATATTTTGCGGATTGAAGACATGAAAGATGGCCCGCATGTGGCTGAACCCGTGTTGGGGCCATTGCCAACGCCCGAGGAAGAAAATCTACGAGATCAATTATCTTTTTTAGCAAACGAGACAGTAACCGATATTCGTGAGCGTGATTTAATTCATAGGATGCAAGCGCTTTCGAAATTACGTAGTTTAGTTGATGCTTTTTTTGATGAAGTAACCGTCAATGACCCGGTGCCCCAAATACGCCAGAATCGTTTGCGATTGCTCGCCCAACTGCGCGATGCCATGCATCAAATAGCTGATTTTTCTAAGATTGAAGGCTGAGGAGCTTTATTTGCCATGACCAAATGGGTTTATAATTTCGGCGCCGGTGTAAATGACGGTAACGCCGCACTGCGTAATTTGTTGGGTGGCAAAGGCGCTAATCTGGCGGAAATGGCGAGCATTGACCTGCCAGTGCCGCCCGGCTTCACCATCACCACTGAAGTTTGCACGGCCTATTATGACAATGGCCAGAATTATCCGGCGGCATTGCAAGCCCAGGTTAGCGCCGCACTGGCCCGCATTGAAACCGCGGTGGACCGCAAGTTTGGTGACAAGGACAAGCCGCTGCTGGTCTCAGTGCGGTCAGGGGCGCGGGTTTCCATGCCCGGCATGATGGATACCGTGCTGAATTTGGGCCTGAATGATGTAACTGTGCGCGGGTTGGAGACCAATTCGGGTGACAAACGCTTCGCCTGGGATTCCTACCGGCGGTTTATTCAAATGTACGGCTCAGTTGTGCTGGGGGTGGATCATCACCGGTTTGAGGAGATTATTGAAGCCGCCAAAATGGACGCTGATGTGATCGAGGATACCGCTCTCACCCCGGCGCATTGGCAGCAGGTGGTTGAAAGCTATAAAACAATGGTGGCCGAGGAAACCGGCAAGCCGTTTCCGCAAGACCCGCATGACCAGCTGTGGGGCGCGATTGGGGCGGTGTTTGGCTCCTGGATGAACCCCCGCGCCAATGTTTACCGCCGCTTGCATGATATTCCCGCCAGCTGGGGTACGGCTGTGAATGTGCAGGCCATGGTGTTTGGCAATATGGGCAATGATTGCGCCACCGGCGTGTGCTTTACCCGTGACCCATCGACCGGCCTTAATGAATTTTACGGTGAGTATCTGGTGAATGCACAAGGCGAAGATGTGGTGGCGGGCATCCGCACCCCGCGCCCATTGAGCCAGGCCTATGCCAAACCAGGCGAAGTGAGCATGGAGCACGCCATGCCACAAGCCTATGCTGAGCTGAACAAGGTGCGCGATGTTCTTGAAAAGCATTACAAGGACATGCAGGACATTGAATTCACTGTGCAGCAAAATAAGCTCTACATGCTGCAAACCCGCTCGGGTAAACGCACGGCTGCCGCCTCATTGCGCATTGCGGTGGAAATGGCGGAAAGTGGGTTGATTGACCGTAACACCGCCATCATGCGGGTGAACCCAGCCTCGTTGGACCAATTGCTGCACCCAACATTAGACCCCAAAGCCACGCCGAAATTATTTGCCAAAGGCTTGCCGGCCAGCCCTGGTGCGGCATCAGGCGCGGTGGTGTTCACCGCCGATGAAGCCGAGTTGCGCGCCCAGAAGGGTGATTCCGTGATTTTGGTGCGGATTGAAACCAGCCCTGAGGATATTCACGGCATGCACGCTGCCCGCGGCATTCTTACCACCCGCGGCGGTATGACCAGCCACGCCGCCGTGGTGGCGCGTGGCATGGGGCGGCCCTGCGTGGCAGGAGCCGGGGGAATAAGTGTTGATTACGGCGCGCAAACCCTCTCCGCCGGCGGTATTACCGTGCGCGCTGGTGATATTCTAACGCTTGATGGTGCAACCGGCGAGATATTTGTTGGCGCTGTTAAAATGATCGAGCCGCAGCTTTCGGCTGAATTTGGCACGCTGATGGGCTGGGCTGATGAAGCCCGCCGCCTGAAGGTGCGCGCCAACGCTGAAACCCCGCTGGATGCTGATACCGCCCGCAAGTTCGGCGCCGAGGGCATCGGCCTGTGCCGCACCGAGCACATGTTCTTTGACCCCGCCCGCATTGGCGCCGTGCGCCAGATGATCATGGCGAAGGATGAAGCCGGCCGTCGCTTAGCGCTTGAGAAATTGCTGCCCTTCCAGCGTGAAGATTTTGTCTCATTGTTCAAAATCATGGCCGGCCTGCCGGTGACCATTAGGTTGCTTGACCCGCCTTTGCATGAATTTTTGCCGCACGGTGCGGCGGAATTGGCAGAAGTGGCGCAGGCTTTGGGGATGGATGCGCACGCCATTGCTGAGCGCGCTGCTGAGCTTTCAGAAACCAACCCGATGCTGGGGCACCGTGGCTGCCGGCTTGGGGTATCCTTCCCTGAAATTTATGAGATGCAGGCGCGGGCGATTTTTGAAGCTGCTGTTGAGGTCGGCAAAACCGGTGCGGCACCGGTGCCTGAAATCATGATCCCGCTGGTGGGCATTAAGCGCGAGTTGGATATTACCCGCGCACAGGTGGAAAAAGTGGCCAAGGCGGTGTTCGCTGAAACCGGTACCACCATTGAATACAGCGTTGGTACCATGATCGAACTGCCGCGCGCCGCGCTGACCGCTGACTCCATTGCTGAAGCGGCTGATTTTTTCTCGTTTGGCACCAATGATTTAACCCAGACGGTGTTTGGCCTCTCACGTGATGATGCCGGCAAGTTCCTGCCGCATTATGTAGAGCAGGGCATTTTGGTGAAGGACCCGTTTGTGTCGATTGATGTGGAAGGTGTGGGTACCCTGGTGCGGATTGCCGCCGAAAAAGGGCGTTCTACAAAATCAGCGCTGAAGCTTGGGATTTGCGGCGAGCATGGCGGTGACCCGGCTTCCATTAGTTTTTGTGAGTCGGTTGGGCTGGATTATGTCTCATGCAGCCCGTACCGCGTGCCAGTGGCGCGCCTGGCGGCGGCACAGGCAGCCATTGAGGCCAAAAAATCGGCGTAAACTCACGTGATTGCGGCACCCTTTATCAACCACCGGGGAGAGGTTCTCCCCGGTTGGGTTGATGACAACGGGCATATGAACCTGGCCTATTATTTGGTGATGTTTGATGCTGCGTCCGATGCTGTGTTTGAAACGCTGGGGATAGGCCAGGGTTACCGCCAAACGGCGGATTGCACCTGTTTTGCGGCTGAAACGCACCTGGTTTATGAGCGGGAAATGAACGTGGGCGATAAGGCCCGCATTCACACCACCGTAATTGATGTGGATGCCAAAAGGCTGCATCTGGCACATGAGATGGTGCAGGAGGGGAAGGCGGCACGCGCCTGCCTGCAAGAGATCATGTTTGTAAATGTAAACCTTACCACCAGACGGGTGGTGCCCTGGGCAGCGCCGGTACTGGAAAACCTGCAAGCCGCGTTGGCGGTGCATAATTTACTGCAACGACCAGAAAAACTGGGCCGTGCGATAGGGATTAAGCGTTAAACCAGCTTGAGGATAAAGAATCCGCCGACAATCCCGGCGGCGAGTAACGTTGTTACAAGTACCAGCCGCTTTTCGATGAAGCCTGCTATCGGTTCCCCGAACAGCCTAAGCAACGTAGCCAGAAGAAAAAACCGCCCGCCCCGGGTGATAACACTGGCAGCCATAAACAATGGAAAATTAAACGCTGCCGCCCCCGCGGCGATGGTGACTATTTTATACGGGATAGGGGTGAGACCTTTGATTAGAATAATCCACAGCCCATACTGCGCAAATTTTTGCTGAAACGCCAAAAAAGCAGCATGATAATGGTAAAAATCAATGATGGGTTGCGCCAGCCTGGCAAACAACCAAAACCCGATGGCATAGCCCAACGCGCCGCCAAGCACGCTACCCGCGGTTGATACGGTAGCGAACCAAAACGCCCGGCGCGGGCGGCTAAGCGCCATCGGTATCAACAAAGCATCGGGTGGAACCGGAAAAAAGCTGGCCTCAGCGAAGGCGATGCAAAACAGCCAGATTATGGCTGCGGGCCGCTCACTGAGGGAGATGATCCAGTCATAAAATCGTTTAAGCATGGGTTTGCCATGCCATAGCGAGGCTAAACCGGCAACGTGATTCTGGCGCGAAGCCCCCCGCCACGCATATTCGAAAGAGCGATATCGCCACCATGGGCCCGGATGATGTTGCGGGCGATCGAGAGTCCGAGACCCGATCCACCGGTCTCACGGTTGCGGCTTATTTCAAGCCGTTTGAAAGGCTCGAACACAGTTTCGCTATCAGCGGCGGGGATGCCTGGGCCATTATCCTCAATGTCGATCTGAATTCTACCAGCGTCCTGTTGGGTCAGCCGTAATCTCGCGGCATCGCCATATTTCAGCGCGTTATTGACCAGATTTACAATCGCACGTTTGAGGCTCAATGGCCGCGCATTGATGGCGAGATGTTCCGGTCCGTCGTAACTTAGCGCTCCCGCCCTCTCGGGCATGCCGTCTCCTGCCTCATCGAGTATCGTTCGCAGCAGGCTAGGAAGATCGATGCGTGTGACCGCTTCAGTCGCGGCAATGTCACGCCCGAAGGCCAATGTGGCCGCCACCATGGCTTCCATTTCATCTAAATCAGCCAGCATTTTCAGGCGCTGTTCATCATCATCCATATATTCGGCGCGCAGTTTCAGCCGGGTAATGGGGGTGCGCAAATCATGCCCAATGGCGGTGATTAAAAAAGTGCGGTCTGCGACAAATTTTCGAATGCGCGCTGCCATGGTGTTGAACGCAACGGCGGCGGTAACCAGCTCCACGGGCCCGGTTTCTGGCAGGTCAGGCGCGTTTGCTACGTCACGGCCAAGTCTTTCTGCGGCCAGGGCCAGCGTGCGCACAGGCACCAGCAACCGCCGCACCGCCCAGAAAATCATCACCCCGCCAAGCAAGGACATCACAATAAAAGCCGTGCCAAATTCTGGTGAGCGCCAGGGTTCAGGGCGGGGAGCGGGTGAGACGATGCTCAGCCATACCAGCGGTGTGCGCGGCAGTGGATTTGGGGCAGCGTTCGGTAGCTCTGGCTGCAGCGGTGCTGGTGTTGCCTGGCTGTCAGGTAGTGCAAAACTGAGGATATAACGTGGTGGGTTGGTAGCACCGCGCATTTCTAGCCCACGCGGGCGCAGGGCTGGTGGAATGCCATACCCTATGATGCTGGCCCGCAGAATTTGCCGTGCCGCCAGGGGGAGTGGGTATGTGGCATCGTGCGCGGGCGCTGCGCTGCTGAGGCTGATAGCATCGCCGCTTGGGATTGGTTCAGTGCCCAATAATGCCGCCCGCTGGTCTGGCGCAATAGCCGCAACATGGCGGTAAATAATCACATCCTGAGTGGCAATAACGCGCTGCTGTTCAATGCGGGCAAGATTGATTTGATTGACTGTATGAATACCAAGCCCCAGCGCTTGGATGACCGCGAAGCCAAACAGCAGGATTAAAATTGTCCTGCCGGCGAGGCTGCGCGGCTGGAGCCATAATCTCACGTACGCTCAACCGGGGTGGATAAAACATAGCCGCCGCCACGAACTGTTTTTATAAGCTGGGCGTTTCTGCCGTCATCTTCTAGTTTGCGCCGCAAGCGTGACACCGCAACATCAATCGCGCGGTCAAACGGGCCGGCTTGTCGGCCTCGCAATAAATCCAACAACATATCGCGGGTGAGCACCCGGTTGGGACGGTCCAGCAGGGCCAATAACAGCTCATATTCGCCACCGGTAATGGCAACTTCAACGCCCGAGGGGTCCAACAGCCGGCGGCGGGCTGTTTCAAGCAACCAGCCCGAAAACCGGTAGGTTTTGGCTGTACCCTCCAACACGCGGTCTTCAGTGTCACTGCTACGGCGCAGTACGGCGCGAATGCGTGCCAGCAGTTCACGCGGGTTGAAAGGCTTTGTGACATAATCATCAGCGCCTAATTCAAGCCCAATAATTCTGTCGGTTTCCTCCGCCATCGCGGTAAGCATAACGATGGGGACGTTTGTCTCAGCCCGCAGCCACCGCGCCAAATCCAAGCCAGCCTCTCCGGGCAGCATCAAATCAAGCACAACCAGATGAAAATGCCCGTTCATAAAAGCGCGGCGGGCCTCTTTGCCGTCACGCGCTGTCGTCACGCGCAACCGTTGGCGTTCAAGAAATTTCGCAAGTAGGTCACGAATTTCGCGGTCATCATCAATGATCAAGATATGCGGCATGGTTTCCATGGCTGTTACAATAGCGCCTGGCGCGCGTATTTGGCAGTCCGTGTTGCAATTGGTTGCAATTTGCGCCATCGCCTTCAGGTCAGCTTTCCGGCTGTTGCAGCCGGTGCGGCCCACCAAAATTTCTCTTGCGTTGTAAGGCTATTGGCCCTATCAGCCCGCTCACGCAGCAACGTACGTGCCTCTGCCGCTTCTTCAAAGCTTAATGGAGAGTGGTTACGCAACGACGTCAAGCGTTCTGGCAGCACTGCTGGCCTACCTTTAAACAGGTGAGCCGAAAGTGGCTGGTTCGTTCGACCGTTTTGTAACCCATGCCCGTCGTCTGATCTGAAAGGCGGGCTTCCATAGAAAGGCTCGTTGTGATGACCCCAAAAGTCGCCGCATTCCTTGATTCTTCGTCTTTGGCTACGCCGTTTCTGGCGCTCGACCTTGAAAAAGTTGCGGACAACTATGCCACCATTCGTCGTGCGCTGCCGACGGCTAAAATCTATTATGCCGTGAAGGCCAACCCGGCGGCGCCGATTTTAAGCTTGCTGGCGAACTTGGGCTCTTGCTTTGATGCGGCCAGCATTCAGGAAATTGAGCAATGCATTGCTGTGGGGGCACCGGCTGGCGCGATCAGCTTCGGTAACACGGTGAAGAAGCCAAGTGCCATCGCGGCGGCCTTTGCCTTGGGTGTGCCTCTATATGCCTTTGATTCAATCGAAGAATTACAAAAAATTGCGCTCCACGCCCCAGGCTCAAAGGTTTATTGCCGGATCGCCGTCAACAACGCCGGGGCTGAATGGCCGCTCTCGAAAAAATTCGGAACCACTTTGAATCTGGCAAGGGATTTGATGTTGAAGGCCGGGGATCTTGGCTTAATTCCTTACGGGCTCTCGTTTCATGTGGGTAGCCAGCAGACTGCCACGGACGCTTACGAGCTAGCGATTTCTGAGGTGGCGATGCTGTTCACTGACCTGAAGGCCGCCGGTATCGAGTTAAAAATGCTCAATTTGGGCGGCGGCTTCCCAATTCGCTACCAGGACGATGTTCCCAGCACCGATATGTTTGGTGATGTGATCATGCATGCTATGACCAGCCATTTTGGCAATGACCTGCCCGATATGCTGATCGAGCCAGGCCGCGCGATGGTGGGCAATGCAGGCGTGGTTGCCGCTGAGGTGGTGCTGGTTTGCCGCCGGATGCCCGAAGATGAGCGCCGTTGGGTTTATCTTGATATTGGCCGGTTTGGTGGGCTTGCTGAAACTGAAGGCGAGGCAATCCGCTACAATATAACATCAGGAGCAGGTGCAACCGGGCCGGTTGTTCTGGCAGGGCCTAGCTGCGATGGCGTGGACATTATGTATGAGAAAACCCCCTACCGGCTGCCGCTTGGTTTGCAAGCGGGTGAGCGTGTGTTGATCCATAATGCGGGCGCTTATGTGACAAGTTACGCCAGCCAGAATTTTAATGGTTTCACGCCGCTAGCTGAATACTATCTGTAAGTGGTCGCGTGGGCCATAAGGCTCGCGTAAACCTCGCTACAGGGAGTTTTTAGTATGTCGGATATCAAGCTCAACGCCGCTGACGGTTCGGGGCAGTTTAATGCTTATGTCGTTGAACCCAAGGGTAAGTCTGCCGGAGCTGTCGTGGTCATCCAGGAGATTTTTGGCGTTAATGACTCGCTGCGTGCCACTTGTGAAGAACTGGCGGCCATGGGGTTTATCGCGGTGGCGCCGGATTTGTTTTGGCGCCAGGAGCCAGGCGTGAACCTGACTGATAAAACAGAGGCAGAATGGCAGAAGGCCTTTGCCCTGATGAACGGGTTTGACCAGGCCAAGGGTGTTGAGGACCTGAAGGTTACGCTGGCGGCGGCGCGGAAACTGCCGGGATGTAACGGCAAAGCTGGAACCATGGGCTTTTGCTTGGGTGGCCGGCTTGCGGTGATGATGGCAACCCGCTCGGATGCTGATGTGAATGTCTCCTATTACGGGGTGGGCCTTGATGGGCTGGTTCCGGAATTTGAAAACATCAGCGCGCCATTGATGGTTCATATTGCTGAAAACGATGAATTTTCATCCCCGGCGGTGGTGGATGCGGTGCTTGAGGGCATTGAGGATAGTGAGTTTGTGGATGCCTTTGTGTACCCTGATGTTCAGCATGCTTTTGCCCGGGTAAATGGCGTGCATTACGATGCGCGGGCAGCAACAATTGCCAATGGCCGGACAGCAGAAATTTTAACCGATATTCTGGGTTGATATCGCGCCGGGCTTTCACTGCTGGGGTTATATTGACCCCAGCGGCAGCCTGGAGCGCTGATAAGCCGCTGGCGATGCGGCTGGCCGGGGCCATTCAAAATGCCATGGCCATATTGCCGGCGGGGCCGGTATTGCTGAATAGTTTTATGGTTGATACCGGGCCCAACCCGAATGATTTTGACCTCACGCAATCCAACGCGGCCTATGTGTATGATAATGCTTTGGCTGGCCTCGCGCTGTTGGCGGTGGGCGACCGGGGCAATGCGCTGCGGCTTGGTAATGCGCTGGCCATTGCGCAGTTGCATGACCGCTATTGGCATGACGGCAGATTACGCAATGCCTATCAGGCGGGGGGAATGACAACACCGGCAAAACTACCAGGCTGGTGGGATGATAAAGCAAAAATCTGGCAGGAAGACCCCTATCAGGTGGGGTCACAAACTGGCCCCGTGGCATGGGCGATGTTGCTGTGGTCAGCCCTCGGGCAAACCGATAGCGCCAACCGGGCCGGCAACTGGCTGGATGAAAAATTACGGGCCAGCAACGGTTATTATGGCGGATTTTATGGCTTCGAGCCTCATCAGGTGAAATTGACCTGGCAGAGCACCGAGCAGAATACTGACCTTAGCGTTGCATCCGCAAAATTGAGCCGCTGGGAAGATGCTCACCACGCGCAAAATTTTGTTAAGGCCATGTTTGACCAGCCAAGGGGGTTATTTAACGCGGGCACGACGCCCACGGGCGCTCAGAACGGCTTATTGGCGGCTGATGCCGGCATTTGGCCGTACCTGGCCGGTATCGGCACGGCCCCATCCGCTTCAGCGGCGGTAAAGTCTTTGCTGCGGGGTGGCGGCATTGGATTCTCGGCGGCAAGTTCCGGCACGTGGCTTGAAGGCACGGCCTTTGCAGCTTTGGCCTTGCGAGGGCTTGATGATCATTTGGCGGGGCGGTTTTTGGCTAGCATTGAGGCCAACATTTCCCCATGGGGCTATGTTTATGCCACGGTTGAACCGCAGTTATCGACAGGGTTGACGGTGGGGCCTGCTTTGCAGCCGGGTGTGCCGGAACAGAATTTCAACTATTTCCGGCGCCCCGCACTGGCGCCGACAGCCTGGGCCATACTGGCGGCACTGGATGTTAATCCGCTGGCGTGATAATTAGTGTTGCCTTAGGAATACTCGGGGGCAATGCGGATTTCCTTGGTGGTTTTTTCTCAAGCTAAATGGATGCTAAGATGAGAAAATATTTAATACGTCTTGGTTCAGCCATCATCATTATTCTCAACCTTGCGACTTTTTTTTGGCCAGAGGTTTATCATAATTCCCATCTAACCGCCTGGTTGACAATGGTTATCGGTGCTGCAATTTTTTTATCGAGCCTCTTGTCGCTCTATAAAAAAGATAAATTAAAAAAAATCTCCTAAAAAATTCAAATTCCAGATGCTTAAGTATTAAATTTTGATGTTTTTTAAACTTACCTTCGGCTTGAGGGTCTTAAAAATTCTTTTTTCGAAAGCCTATGCGCAGCATGCTAAAACCCGCCCGCGAAATATTGGTTTCAGCCGATAATGCGCGGCCATCGTGGGGCGTATTTGATGCGAAGTGGTATTTGGCCCGCTACACGGCGGCAGAGAAGCGCTGTGAGGGGCAAATCGATGCCGCTTTGGGTGATTATTTAAACATTGGCGCCTCGCAGGGCTATTCACCAAACCCGTATTTTAATGAAGCCTTCTATGGTGCGCAAAACCCCGATGTTTTGGAACTGGTTCGCGTCGGTCATTACGAATCAGGGTTTGACCATTTTTGTCAGTTTGGGCATCGCGCGTTATCACCGCACTGGCTGTTCGATGACCAGCTTTATGCGCGGCTATATGAGGATATGTCGATTGAAAATCTCGACCAGCATGGTTTTGCGGGCCGGTACGACCATTACTTGAAGTCCGGCCAGTTTGAGGGCCGGCAAGCGCATTATATGTTCGACGGTGGCTATTATCGCCAGCAGGCAATCGAGGCGGGGATTGAAGCCCGTGCTATAGATGATTTGGGACCTTACCGAAATTTTTTAAAACGACTTTATACGGAATCTAAAGAGCTCCCACCCTCAATATATTTTAGTCCGCAATGGTATCGCGAGACCGGGTTGGGGGTA
The DNA here is from genome assembly GCA_029077825.1 of Acidocella sp. Classification (GTDB taxonomy): domain Bacteria; phylum Pseudomonadota; class Alphaproteobacteria; order Acetobacterales; family Acetobacteraceae; genus Acidocella. Next base: position 71,591 of record JAQNCT010000004.1, read on the forward strand.
CGTTCAGATATAAAGCGTGGGGTATTTCATTCCGCCATCGAGCATTATCTTTGCAATTTAAACCCTGAAATACGAGACCCTGTTCCCGAATTCTCGGAAGTCTATTATTGCGAGGCTAATCAGGATATAATCAGTGCCATTCAAAACGGCACATTTCGATGTGGCTATCAGCATTTCGTGCAATTTGGAGCCTTTGAACTAAGGCGGCCAAGCCCGAATATTGATCTGGTCTATTATCGGGACATGAATCCACAAGTGCGCGATGACCTAAACTCTGGTACGATGCGCGACGCATTTGCGCATTTGCGGTTGGTGGGGATTCCGCAGCGTCTTGTTTTTATGCCGACGCAACTTAACTTAAGTTTGCGGGAGGATGATGCCAAACAGCTTTTTTTGGATAAAGCGCGCAATCAGCTATTTACGTTTTCACGACAAAAAATTGATTTTACTTCGGTTGACCCCGTCGTGTCAGTTGTGATGGTTTTGTTTAATAAATTTGCACTGACGATGCAGGCGCTGGCATCTTTAAGAAATAACTTGGTTGGTGATATTCAGCTTATTATTGTTGATAATGCGTCTCATGATGATACGCGCTGGATCGAAGAATATGTAACGGGTGTGCTTATCCATCGCCTTTCTGAAAATATCGGTTATTTACGAGCAGTAAATTTGGCTCTTACGGATATTAAAGCTGAAACAACGCTTTATTTGAATAATGATATTGAGCTCGGCTATGGCGCCTTAAAATCAGCGCTTGGTCGGTTGCAGTCATCGCCGGATATCGGCGCGGTGGGTGGTAAAATCATCCGCACGCATGGGCAATTGCAGGAGGCCGGGTCGATTATATGGCGTGATGGAACGACCACGGGTTACATGCGTGATGCCATTCCTTCGGCGCCAGAGGTAAATTTTGTCCGTGACGTTGACTATTGTTCGGCGGTGTTTTTGCTTTGTCGCTCAACCATTCTACGCGCTTTAGAGGGCTTTGATGCAGACTACAGCCCCTCATATTACGAAGATGTTGATCTATGTGTGCGAATGTATCAGGCAGGATATCGGGTTGTTTATGATCCGACGATTACGATTTATCATTTTGAATATGGAAGCGCTGTTCACTCCGATGTTTCAGTTGCGCTGATGCGACGCGGGCAAAAAATATTTCAGAAAAAACATAAAGTTTATTTGGAGAAAAAATTTAATAAACTTGAAAATAATTCCTTGGCAGCGCGCTCGGTTGGTGCCTATGGAAAAAATATTTTGTTTTTTGAGGATACTTTGCCGTTGCGGCATCTTGGGTCAGGCTTTGTTCGCTCGAATGACATAGTAAACACGCTTGCACAGTTTGGACATAGAGTCTCGGTATTCCCGATTAACGGAACCGCCCATGATTTAATGAAAATCTATGGTGATTTTGAGTCCACAATTGAAATTCTCTACAAATCCGACATAAATTCTTTGGAAAAAATTCTTCGAGATCGTGAAAATTTTTATGATCTGATATGGATTTCCAGAACTCATAATCTATCGCGTATTTTGCCGATCTTAAAGGAGGTCGGCATTGACTTGAAATGCCTACCGATCATTCTTGATACTGAAGCGGTCGTATCAAACCGGGATAACCTCAAGATGCAGCTTGATAGCCCTACCAATAAATCTGACATTCGGCACATGGTGGAAGCTGAATTTTCAGAAGCAGCGGTTTGCCGTCACGTTATTGCGGTGAGCCAAATTGAGCATGACCAGCTTCGTGATCTGGGTATAAAAAATACTTCAATAGTGGGTACAATGCGCTCGGTTGAACTGACACAGCGCCCTTTTCGATTGCGGGATGGTATATTATTTGTATCAAGTATTCATCAAGCTGATAGCCCCAATTTGGATTCGCTAGTTTGGTATATGAATGATATTCTTCCTGCTCTTAATTCTTTAATGGATGAGGTGCCGATTTTGAATGTGGTAGGCTATGTAGATTCGAGCATAGATCTATCAGCTTTTTATGATCAGCCAAAAATAAAATTTCATGGCCAGGTGGCTAATCTGGCACCTTTTTATGATGCCAATCGATTGTTCATTGCGCCAACCAGATTTGCCGCTGGTACAGCCTATAAGGTCTATGAGGCTGCGTCATTTGGCCTGCCATGCGTTGTGACTGATGTTCTGGAAAAGCAGCTTGGCTGGCAGGATGGCGTTGAATTATTGACAGCACCCACGACTGATGCAACGCGCTTTGCGGCGCAGATTGCAAAATTATATAAATCCGCAGCACTATGGCAAAAGCTCAGAAAGAAGGCCGCTGAGCGGATCGAACGTGAAAATTCAAAATCAGAATTTGAGCGGGCACTCAGTGATATTCTTGAACAGGTGTTTACCCCTGATCTAGCTTTGGGTACCGGCAACTAGCGCTGCACGCCCTGGAAACCGATGGCGGTAGGACAAGGCCTCCGCGATATGATTTTGTTGTACAACATCCAGCCCGGCTAAATCCGCGATGGTTCTGGCGACGCGAAGTGTCCTGGTATAACCGCGCGCCGAAAGCCGCAATTTGGTCGCTGCCATTTCGATAAATTTTTTTGCATCAGAGCTTATGATTATTGCATCAGCCAGGGCCTCAGCATTTGTCGAAGCGCCGGCTTCACCATAGCGCTCACGTTGCAGGTTGCGTGCGGCCGCGACACGTTTGGCGACCACATGGCTTGCCTCGCCGACCGGGGCTCGTGATAATTCAACCGGGGTAACCGGCGATATTTCAATAATCAAATCAATGCGGTCAAGCAGCGGGCCACTGACCTTGCTTTGATAATCTTCGCCACAGCGCGGTGCCCTGCCGCATTCACGCGAAGCGTCGCCCAGATAGCCGCAACGGCATGGGTTCATGGCGGCTACCAGTTGGAAGCGGGCAGGGTAGGTAATATGTGCTGCGGCCCGGGCAACTGTGGTCTGCCCTGCTTCCAGAGGCTGTCTGAGAGCCTCTAACGTTGCCCGCGGAAATTCTGGCAGCTCGTCCATGAACAATACGCCGCGATGTGCCAGCGAGACCTCACCAGGTTTGGCCCGGTTTCCACCGCCCGATATTGCTGCCATGCTGGCTGAGTGGTGTGGCTCGCGAAATGGTGGCCGCGTCACCAGCCGGCCCTCATCAAGAAGTCCGGCTACTGAGTGAACCATACTTACTTCCAATGCCTCACGTGGTGAAAGATCTGGGAGAAGGCCGGGTAGACGAGATGCAAGCATGGATTTGCCGCCGCCTGGCGGGCCGATCATCAAAAGATTATGGCACCCTGCAGCAGCGACCTCCAGCGCCCGGCGTGCCGTTTCCATGCCGCGGACGTCTGCCAGGTCAAGGGTTTTATACCCAGCGCCGAGCTGGCCCATAGGTGGCGGGGAGATGATCTGTGTGCCCCGAAAATGATTAATCAATGCAAGCAAATCAGGCGTTGCAAGAACCGAGATGTCTCCCGCCCAGCCCGCTTCCGGGCCTTGGGATTGTGGGCAAATCAGGCCAAGGTCACGCCCACTTGCGGCAATTGCCGCTGGTAAAACGCCTGCTACTGGGTTTAAGCGGCCGTCCAGAGACAGCTCCCCGAGTGCTGCATATTGGGCGAGGTCTTCCAGCGGCAGCACGTCCATGGCGGCGAGAACGGCGAGGGCAATCGGCAGATCAAAATGGCTGCCTTCCTTAAGGACATCCGCCGGCGCCAAATTCACCAGTACGCGCTTAGGTGGCAGGGCAAGCCCCATTGAGGTGAGTGCCGCACGCACCCTTTCACGCGCTTCTCCAACTGCCTTGTCCGGTAGGCCAACCATCAAAAAATTAGGCAATCCACTGGAAATTTGAACCTGTACCTCAACCGGCAGCGCATCAATTCCGGCGAAAGCGAAGCTTTGAATGCGCGCTATACTCACAACCTATATGCCATCATAGGTTGTAATTTAGGAGGTTAGGAAGAGGTTGTCTAGGGTTTTAGGAAGGCCAGAAAATGCTGCTCAGCTCTGCGGAACGCATAAATCAACCCGAAAGAAATGCATAAATACAAAACAGCGGCGATGCTGAAGGACGCGAAAGGGTTGTAGGTTGCGGAATAAGCGTCTTTGGCGACTTTCAATATATCGGGCACGGTCGCTGTAAAGGCCAGCGTGGTGGCATGCAGCATGAGGATCACCTCATTGCTGTAAACCGGCAAGGCGCGGCGAAGGGCACCGGGAATGATGATGCGTTGATACAGCTTGAATTGTGACATTCCCAGCGATCTCGCCGCATCGATCTCGCCGAAGGCTGTTTCACGAATGGCGCCGGCAAAAATCTCTGTCGTGTAAGCGCCGGTGTTTAGGCCGAATGCCAAAATCGTACAGTTAATGCCTTGGCGGAAAAATTCATTCAGCGGGGCTGTGTTGCGGACAAAATCAAGGCTGTAAAACCCAGTATAAATGATGAGCAATTGCACATAGAGCGGGGTGCCGCGGAAAATAAACGTGTAAAGCCAAACAGGAAACCAGATGAGTGGGTTGCGGGCATTCCGGGCGATCGCAAGCGGTATGGCCATAAAAAACCCGATGACGCAGGCTGTGACCAGCAGCCACAACGTCATGGCGACACCGGTCATATTGTAGCCGTCTGAGTATAAAAGTGCTTGCCAGTAATTCTGGAGAATATAGATCATAGCACCGCCTTGCGAACGCCGACGGAAAACCTGCGCTCTAACAGGAATAATACGCCATTGGATATTGTGGTCAGCGCCAAATACACCAAGCCAGCAAGGCTCATGAAGTAGAAGGTGCGGAAAGTGCCCTCGCCAGCGTTTTGAGAGGCCTTCACCACGTCGGTTAAGCCAATAAGCGAGACCAAGGCAGTAGCTTTTAGGATCACTTGCCAGTTGTTCGCCAAGCCAGGTAAGGCGAAACGCATCATTTGCGGAAATAATATTCGACGAAAAACCTGAGCGGGCCTCATGCCAAAAGATCGGGCGGCTTCAAGTTGACCGCGCGGTACAGCAAGGAACGCACCCCGAAAAGTTTCGGTGAAGTAGGCTCCATATATAAAGCCGAGCGTTATCACACCGCTGGTGAATGGATCGAGATTGATCTGCTCGATGTCGACATAGCTTTGAACATTGCCCAGATAATCGGTCAAACTGTTAAGCCATATCTGGAGGCTATAAAAAATCAGGAGCATCAGCACGAGGTCGGGAACGCCGCGAACAATGGTCGTATAAATTGTTGCGATAGCGGAAACGACCCGTCCTTTTGACAATTTGGCAGACGCGCCCACCAGGCCGATGAAAAATGATACCAATAAAGATAAAACGGATAATTCAACGGTCGTGACGGTTCCCGCAAGGATTTGCGGGCCATAACCATTGAGCATCAGCATCGCCAAATTCCGGCGGACATGGAAAACTGAAGGGCGGTCATGTCTTTTTTAGTGACTTGACCGCCCGCGTTCTTATTTGGCTGGTGTTGCGGCGTAAACATCAAAGTTGAAATATTTCGCCTCAATTTTCTTATAGGTGCCGTTTTTGATAATGGTGGCAATCGCCTTATCAATTTTTGCCTTCAGGTCCGGCTCATCCTTACGGATGCCAATGGCGATATACGAACCCAACACGTCTTTGGGATCGTCAGTAACGTTTCCGGCCAAAGCGTAAGCTGTCCCCTTCGGGGTTTTCAGGAAGCCATAATCAGCTTCGACGGAGTCCTGTAACGAGGCATCCAAACGGCCGGACAGCAGATCGGCATAAACCTGGTCCTGGCCAGGATATGAGACAACGTTGACGCCAGAGGGCTTCCAATAGGTGTTGGCGTAGGTTTCCTGAATGGTGCCAGCCTCAACCCCAACTGTTTTGCCTTTCAGGCTATCTACGGTCGGTTTCAAGCCGGAAGCTTTTTTAGCGATCAGGCTGGTCGGTTCATTATACATTTCAGATGAAAAATCGATCTGCTGCTGGCGTGCGGGGGTCACGGTCATCGAGGAGAGAATGGCATCAAATTTCCGGGCTTCGAGTGCTGGGATAATGCCATCAAAGCCTTGGGCGACGAACACGCATTTAACTTTTAAGTCAGCGCAGATTGCCTTGCCAAGGTCGATATCAAAGCCAACAAACTGCCCGCCCGGCGACATGCTTTCAAACGGCGGGTAGGTTGCGTCGACGCCAAATTTGATCTCGGTGAGGGATTTGGCATTTGCCGGCGAATTCGTCGCAAAACCAAGTGCCAAAACGGTCATCGCACCCGTGGCCAAAATTTTCTTCATAGATAGCTCCCAGTTAAATTTACGCAAAAGTCTCCTGGCCTGGCACATTTCGTTCGAGGCGCATTCCTGTCACTTTAACGCAATAACACTGGTTAGCAACTTATATTCGGGATGGCTTATCCAACGGTCCCAAGTGTCAACGGCCGCAGGACCCTGACCGTGAACGGTAGTCAGACTGCTGAGCGAAGTGCCGCAGGGGCGCCTGCAATGGCCCGGTTGACCATATCGGTGGCGGTCTCGCTGGCAAAGCCGGCCCGGAGAAGTTGGGTCGAGGCGGCGGTTGCAACGTCAATGGCGACATTGCGGACCTCCTCGAGCGCAGCCTTTTCGGCAGCAGCAATCCGGTCCAGGGCAAGACGCTCACGGCGTTTGGTCATCGCGTGGGCATCGGCTGCCATTTCAAGCCGTGTACGGGTGGCTTCAGCTTCGGCGTGGGCAATGATTTGCTTGGCATCTTCGATAGCTTGCGCTTGCCGGGCTTTAGCCTCAGCCAGCATAGCCTCGGCTTCAGCTTTCAGCTTGGCCGCTTCATCCAGCGCTGAGCGAACTGTGTTCGTCCGGGCATCCAGCATGGCAGTGACTGGTGCAACAATCTTTTTTGCAAATAAAACGGCAAAAATAACAATCGCTACGGCGACCCAGAAGGAACCATGTTCCCAAGGTGCGGCTTGAAGGGCTTGATATTCCATAGTGTTATCCTCGCCTTAGGCCACTTTGCGGGCCAGAAAAGCCGCCTCAATTTCAGGAGCAAGTACAGCTTGATCTGGAATTTTACCGGTCAACCGCGTTATCAACGTTGTGGCCACATCGGCTGCCACAGGCTTGATAGCCGCCAAGGCGGTGGCCCGTGCCTCGGCAATTTGTTTTTCTGAATATTCAAGTTGCGCATCTAACTTGTCATTCAGCACCTTCGCGTCGGCAAAAGCTTTCGCTTTCGCGTCCGCTTCCGCTTTGGCGATGTCTGCCTGGGCTTTTTCACGCGCCTGCTTCATCGTGGCATTCAGCTCAGCTACCGCACGATCGGCTTCGGCTTTGGCTGTGTGCGCCGCGGCAAGGTCGTTGGCGATTTGCTTTTCCCGACGCTCCAGAACACTGCCGATTTGCGGCAACCCCCAGCGCGACAAAGTAAAATACAACACCACCAAAATCACCACCATCCAGAGCAACTGGGCCGTGGTTAGCGGGTTCTGGAAATCCATCTGCGGCATGGTGCCCTCCGCCATGGCGGCGGCGGGAACCATGCTGAGCACGAGCGCGAAGGCGGTACGACGGATCATATCAGGTAAAGAGAATAACCAGCGCAATAACCAGCGCGTACAAAGCAACCGCTTCTGTCAAGGCAAAGCCCAGCAACACGTCACGGAACATCGTATCGCGCGCGGCCGGGTTACGGCCAACCGCGGAGACGAATGAGCCGAAGAGATTACCGATACCGACACCGGCACCGGCAACGCCGATTGTGGCAAGGCCCGCACCAATGTCTTTGGCGAGAAGGGCGGTTTGAGCTGCGTCCATTTAATGTTCCTTTCCGAAACTTTTAAGCAAAATCAATAGTCAATTAATGCATATGCACGGCGTCGTGCAGATACAAACAGGTAAGAATGGCAAACACATAGGCTTGCAAGCCTGCCACCAATAGCTCCAAAGCCACCAATGCAACGTTCAGTCCCAATGGTACCACTGAGGCGAAAGCACCGAGAATTCCAAAGCTCGCTGTCAGCAGCAGCATGAACCCGGCAAAAACTTCCCACATCACGTGGCCGGCAGTCATGTTCGCAAATAAACGAACTGACAGCGAAACCGGACGCGACAAGTAAGAAATAATCTCAATGGGCACCAGCAAAGGCAGCAGCCATACCGGCACGCCCTCGGGCACAAAGAATTTGAAAAACCGGAATCCGTGGGTGTAAAAACCAACGCCGGTTGAGAACACGAACACAAATAGCGCCAATGATAACGTGACAGCGATATGGCTCGTAAAGGCAAAGAAATACGGAAATAGCCCAAGCAAATTGCCGAGCAAAATGAAGCTGAATAACGTAAACACCAGGGGGAAAAACCGCAGCCCTTCCTCGCCAATGGTATCAACGCACATATTGCGCACGAACTCGTACAGCAGTTCGATCAAGGCTTGCAGCCGCCCTGGTACGATAGCGCGGGAACGCAGGCCAAGGACAAACAGCACCACAATGATTGCAGCGCTGGCGAGCATGGCTTCGTTTGAATTGGTGAAATTGACCGCCGCACCCAAAGGCCCAAGGCCTGTTGAGAGACGAAATTGTCCAAGCGCGTCGATCGATGGGCCCGCCATAGTCAGTCTTTCCTGTTACCCGTTTTCGACCCGGTGGCGCGAACCAAATTGCGCAACCCAGCCGCCATACCCACCGGCACCATTAAAACCATCAACCATGGCTTGGTATGAAAAAGCCGGTCCAGCCCCCACCCAATCACCACAGCGATGACCATCGCGGCCACCAGTTCAACCCCCAGACGCATGGCGAGATTGATTGCCTTTTGCGCCGCACCGGCACCGGATTGTGCCTCGTTCGCTTTTGGCCGAGACAACCCAACTCTGTCCTGCGCTGCCGCAAGACGTTGCTCGAATGTCTCTTTGTCTCGACTTTCGTTCATGCACCTGTTTTCAGCGCCCTTATAACAGACGCTGGTAATTGAGGGGTTGCTACCCATCCCCCCTTACTGTGTCAAGAATGCCGGAAGATATAAAGCGATACTTAGGAATAATCCTTATTCGGCAGCCATCGCGTGGCCTGTCGGCTCCACCATATCAACGGCTCTCGCCAAATCGACTGACAGTAGCCGGGATATTCCGCGCTCCTGCATGGTGACTCCGTAGAGCCTGTCCATGCGGGCCATGGTCAGGTGATGGTGGGTAACCACCATGAACCGCGTGCCGGTTTCACGGACCATATCCTCAAGCAGGGTGCAGAACCGTTCCACATTGGCGTCATCAAGCGGGGCATCCACTTCGTCCAGTACCGAGATGGGAGCGGGATTGCATTTGAATACTGCGAATATCAATGAAAGAGCTGTCAGCGCCTGCTCACCGCCCGACAGGAGGGACAATGTTGCGAGCTTTTTACCGGGCGGTTGGGCGTAAATTTCCAAGCCGGCCTCCAGTGGGTCGTCCGAGCCGACCAGGGCCAGATGGGCTTTGCCGCCGCCGAACATGCGGGAGAATAAGGTTTGGAAATGCTTATCAACCTCGGTGAATACCGCCGAGAGCCTTTCGCGGCCCTCCCGGTTGAGGTGCCCGATGGACCCGCGGAGCTTTGCAATGGCCGAAGTAATTTCGTTGCGTTCACGCTCGATGGTCGCAATCGCGGCCTCAGCCTCCTCGGCTTCGATGTCAGCACGTAAGTTGACAGGCCCCATTTCCTCACGTTCGCGGGTTAAACGCTCCCAACGTTTGCGGGCTTTATCTTCGGAATCCGCGGTTAGGTCAGCCGGGGGGTCAGGCAGGGCCGGTGTGGCGCCCAAACGCTCCAGAATTCGTTCCGCGACGGTACCCCAGGCATGGTTGGCAGCGGTAATATTGCCTTCCTCGCGGGCTCGGGCTTCACGCGCTTGGCTAAGCGCAGCCTCGGCAGCACGCGCCTGGCGGGCAGCCGTGTCAGCATTGGTTTGCGCCACATGGAGGGCTTCAGCCGCACGCCGGTGGTTAGCTTCGGCAGTGCTGAGCGTATCCAATGCCTCGCGGCGCGCCGCAGCAGCAACAGCGGGGGCATCGGTTAGGGCCGTTGCCGCTATTTCAGCCTCGGTGCGCCGGGCGGTAAGGTCTGTCAGGCGGTCAGTCGCGTCACGTGCGCGCTCAACCCAATCCCCACGTTCACGGTCTAGAATTTCAATCCGTTTGGTTCTTGCTGCGTCCGCAGCGCGTAGCGCCTCAAGCTTGCTGCGCGCCGCTGATTCTACCTGCCTTGCCGTGTTCAGGGCTGACCTCGCGGCCTCAACGGCGGTGCGGGCCACAGTAATGTCAGGTAGTTTGGCCGCTTTTGATTGGATATCGGTGAAAATTGCGTGGGCCTCAGCGGCTTCGGCTGAGGTTTGATCAAATTGAACCTTAACCGTGGTAAGTTTGGCGCTGGCGCGTTCAGCTTCCGCAACCAAACGCACGGCCTCACTGCGCGCACGGTCGAACCGTTGTTCAGCAGCCCGCCTTGCATCACGTGCCGCTTGTTCAGCGCTGCGCGCGTTGCGTTCCGCCAATTCAGCCTGAGCGCGTGCCGCCCGGCCGGACTCAGCGGCGGTGCGGGTTGTGGCACGTTCTGATTCCAAGGCGTTGAGGCGGTTGCGTTGCGCCAGCCGGACCGCTGCCTCAGAGCTTGCGCCGGGGCGGATGGTATAACCATCCCAACGCCAGACCGCACCCTCGCGTGACACCAAAATCTGGCCAGCCGTCAGGTTACCTTGGTGGATATCGCCGTCGGCACCTTCGGGCAGCAATAATATATGTGAGAGGGCGCGAGTCAGGGCGGTGGGTCCCGCCACCAGGTTGGCAAATGATTTCAGCGGAACCACTGTGAGTTCGAGCGGCGGCAATTGGCGCCAATGCCGCGCCGCTGTTAGCTCCGCCGAAGCTGACAATTCCTCGCGCAGCGCCGCACCCAAAGCCACTTCAAGGCCGGGTGGCACCGAAAGGGAATCAAGGATGGGCGTGCCCTCTCGGCCAAATTTTTGTGCTAAAAGGGCTGCAAGGGCGTCGTATTCAGTGGCAATTTTTGTGGCAGCGGAGTCGGCGGCGGCGGCTTCGGTTCTGGCGGTGGCAAGGGCCGCTTCGGTGCTGGCTCGCTCTGCTTCCGCACCCGTGACGGCCTCCCGCGCCGCTAATAATGCGGCTTCTGCGGTGGTGCGCTCAGCTTCAGCTGCGGCGACGCGCTCAGCGGGGATTAAGCTGGCTGACAGGCGGTTGAACTCGGCTTCGTTCTCAGCCCGGCGGCTGGCCGCCCGTTTCGCGCGCGACTCGGCTTCGCCTAAGGCCCGCCGGGCAGCATCCGATTCAGCCGCAATTCGTGCAGCATCCTCGGTGGCGCAATTTGCCGCGGCTTCCGCCTCGCGCATCGCCTCCAACGCTGCGTCCTCGGCCTGGCCAGCCGCCTCGAGCAATGCCGGGGCCGACACGAGTTCGTTGAGCAGCCTGGTTTGTTCTTCATCAAGCCGATTCTGCGCTGCTTGGGCATCAGCGGCTAGTTTGCTGGCGTGGGCGTGGTCACGCGCCAGAGTATCAACCCGCATCCGTGCTTCGGTGAGGCTGGCGCGGGCGCGAGTCTCAGCTTCGGCGGATTGTTCCTGCGCAATCCGCGCCCGTTCCAGCAAGGTCCGGGCTTCTGCTTCGGTACCGCGCAATTGTGGCAGTAACGCCTCGGTCTCAGCCGCGTAGGTGGCAGCTTCGGTGCTGGCGATTGTAGCTTCAGTCACTTTGGCGTCGGCCAAATTGAAAGCCGCTTGCGCTGCTGTTTGTGCGGCTTGAGCCACGGCGCGTTGAATGGCTAAAAGCTCGGCCTCGGCGGCGCGAATGGCACCTGACAGATTACGGTACCGGCTGGCTTGGCGCGATTGTTTCTTCAACTCAGCCAAGCGCGACTCGATCTGGCCTTTCAAATCCTCAGCGCGGGAGAGATTTTGCTCCGCCGCTTTGAGCTTTAACTCGGCCTCATGCCGGCGGGCGTGTAATCCGGTAATACCGGCGGCTTCTTCCAGCAACGCACGCCGCTCATCAGGGCGGGCATTCACCAGAGCACCAACCCGGCCTTGGCTGACCATGGCTGAAGCCCTGGAGCCGGAGGCTAGGTCAGCAAATAAGGTTTGCACATCGCGCGCCCGCGCTTCCTTACCATTTACACGGTATGAACTACCCGACCCACGCTCGATTTTCCGGGAGATTTCAAGGTCAGCAGCCTCGTGGAAAGGCGGTGGCGCGAGGCCGGAGGTTTCCTCCAGCGTCAGCGTCACCTCCGCAAGGTTGCGAGACGCACGCCCTGCGGTTCCGGCGAAAATAACGTCTTCCATTTCGCCACCGCGCATGTTGCGCGCATTGGCCTCCCCCATTGCCCAGCGTAATGCCTCAATAACGTTGGATTTTCCGCAACCGTTCGGCCCGACCACGCCTGTCAGGCCCGGCAAAATTTCCACTGTTGTCGCATCAGCGAAACTCTTGAACCCAGCAATGCGCAGGCGGGCAAAACGAGCGGGCATGGTTATCCTTTCGTGGCTGCCGCGACAGCTGAGGCAAAATCATCATATTCCATGGCACCGGTATGAAGCTTGCCATTGATGAGGAAGCTGGGTGTGGCGTTGATGTGGTACATTTTCTCAGCTTCCTGCTGACCCTGCAGGATATCATTTTTGAGTTTGTCATCAGCCAGTGCTGCATCAAAAGTACTGCGGTCCATTCCCGCCAGCGCTGCGTATTTAAAAATCGCCTGCTTATAGTCGATCCCTGGGGTGAATGCCCAATCACTCTGGCTGGCGAAGAGGGTTTCAATGAATGGATAATATTCATCGGCGGGGAGGTAGCGCGAAACCTGAGCGGCCATCAGGGCCACCCCGTCCAGAGGAAAATCCTTATAAATGATTTGCAGTTTCCCTGTGTCGACCAGCTTTGGCTTTACCTGTGGCATGACAACCGTGCCGAAATAAGCACAATGGGTGCAGGTCATTGAAAAATATTCAACGGCGGTGACAGGCGCTTTCGGCGAGCCGATGGAACGCTGGCCGAACGGGTCAGCCGGGCTACCGGCGGCAAAAGCCGACGGGGACAAAACGGTGGCACCTACTAGGGTTAGTATAGAACGGCGTGATATCTGCATAATTTCCTCTATATGTAGTTTAGCCAGGAATCCGAGGCAGAGTCGAATCGTAAGTTCAGCCCCGCCGCGCAATACCCTCATATAATTTGGCTAGTGCCTCACCTAAAGGTCCATCAGGCAGATTTGGCGGCGGCTTGGCACTGGCTTGCGCGGACAGTTTATGCACCGCAACGCTTGCGGTGGGGGATAATTGAATAAAGCGCAGCCGTTCAACCATTTGCTGGCCAACCCCCAGATTAAGCCGGCTGATCAAGGCAGCGCCCTGGTATTGTAATTCCATCGCGGCTGGCCCGTTGCAGGCCAGGGTAAGGGTGCCCCCGGCAAATTTTACCGGTGCCGCGCGGGTGCTAAACTCCGGCCCGGCCAGACTATCCCAGTCAGCCAATAATTGCGCGGCGGCGGGGGCGCGGCGGCGGAAGGCAGGCCGGACGATGGGGGCGATCAAGGCTGCAATGCCTCTGGCAGCGAAGTTGCGCGGCGGCGGCGCAAGAGGCACATCCTTGCGGGGTGACGCTTTTACCATCAGCCCGCAAACTCCTGGCCTGGTATGCCCGCCACCGGCGGCATCTGCCCTGGCGTTCGCCGCCAGGTGAGAGGGCTGACCCTTATCATGTATGGCTCTCCGAGATCATGTTGCAGCAGACTGTGGTTGCCACCGTGATACCCTATTACGCGAAATTTTTGGCGGTGTATCCGAAGATAAATGATCTAGCAGCGGCACCGCTGGATGAAGTGTTGGGTTTGTGGGCCGGGCTTGGTTACTATGCGCGTGCCCGCAATTTGCACGCCTGTGCCAAGTTGGTGGCGGCCCTGGGCGGTTTTCCTGATACGATTGAAGGCTTGCGGGCGTTGCCCGGCATTGGCCCTTATACCGCCAACGCCATTGGCGCCATTGCCTTTAACCTGCCGGTGTTGCCGGTGGATGGTAATATTGAACGCGTTGCAGCCCGGATATTCGCCATCACCGCGCCGATACCTGCTGCCAAGCTCAAAATTGCCAGCACCGCGGTGCGCTTCATGCAGGACAAGGCCGCCATTGCAGCACCTGGTGATTTTGCTCAGGCTTTGTTTGATCTGGGTGCCACAATCTGTACGCCGCGCAACCCGGCCTGTGCTGCGTGTCCCTGGCGGGGCTGTTGCCAGGCCCATGATTTGGGCATCGCGGCCACTTTGCCGGCCCGCGCCAAAAAGGCGCAGCGGCCGCACCGTACCGGCAGTGCCTATGTGCTGCTGGATAAATCTGGCAATGTATTTTTGACCCGAAGGCCACCTTCTGGCCTGCTGGGCGGCATGTTAGCGTTGCCTGATGTGGCGCCGATTGAGGCAAAATGGCGAGACGCTGGTGAAATTCAGCATATGTTTACCCATTTCTCGCTTAGCTTGCAGGTTAGGCTGGCGGTGGTGACTACATTGCCCCCTGGTGTTTTGGCCGCCCCAGCCAAAACGGTGCCTTTGCCCTCGGTAATGCGCAAGGCGCTTGACGCTGGGCTGAACTCAATTGACGATTGCGCATGAAAGAATTTTCCCCGCACGACGGTTTGCTTGCCATTGACACCCATGTGGACATTCCCTGGCCCAACGGCCCCAGCCCGTTTGAGGATGGCCCGCGCTGCGTGGATTTGCCCAAGCTGAAAGCCGGCCAGATTGCCGCTGTATGTTTTGCCGCTTATATCCCGCAAGGCCCGCGCGATGCCGCCGGCCATCAACAGGCGGCAATAAGGGTGCGGGCGATGTTAGATAGCATTGCCGAAATGGCGCCCAAAGACGGCTCCGGCGGTGTGATGACCAGCACGGCGGATGCCATTGAGGCCGCGTTTGCGGCGGGTAAAACCGGCATTATCCCCGCCATTGAGAATGGTTATGCGATGGGCGAGGATTTGGCGGCATTGGATGAGTTTGCCGCCCGGGGTGTGCGCTACATGACCCTCACGCATAATGGCCATAATGCCCTGGCTGATGCCGCCATTCCGCTGGCCAGCCTGGGCAACGCCGCCACTGAACATGGCGGGCTTTCAGAACTTGGCCGGGCGGCGGTGATGCGGATGAACCAGCTGGGAATTTTGGTGGATATTTCGCACGCCGCCAAATCCACCATGCTGCAAGCCGCAGCCCTTTCACGCACGCCAATTCTGGCCACTCACTCCTGTATTCGCGCGCTGTGCGACCACCCGCGCAACCTTGATGACGAACAATTGGAGGCACTAAGTGCCACCGGCGGCCTGGTGCAAATTACCATCGTCTCAAATTTTTTGCGCCCCAAAGCACGAGCTAATGATTTGAGTGTGGCCGATATTGCTGACCATGTGGATTATGCCGTTAAGAAAATCGGCATCGACCATGTCGGCATTGGCACTGACTTTGACGGCGGCGGCGGGGTGCGCGGTTATATGAACGCAGCACAGGCCCCGCATTTAACCAAGGAATTGTTCAAGCGCGGGTATGACCACGAGGCTTTGGGTAAAATTTGGGGTGGTAATTTTTTACGGTTGTTGCGGGTGGCGGAATGTAAGTTGTCGTAACGCCCTAGTGATTGAACTCAGAGTAGGGCTTGCGACTTTGGTCCATGACTTCTTCATCGCAAATAATAGCTGATTGTTTTTTGATGAAATTCATATCCGTTGGTTGTGGCTCTTGTACCCTAGTTAAATCTATTTTTTCGTCATTTATTGTGTAGTGGCGCATAAAAAGACGCATGACATGTGCTACTCCAGCTTGCGTGACCTCTCGTTTGTCAGCTTCGTAGTAAAAATTCCCTGCATGCGGGCCCGTGATAATTTCGTAAGATGGAAAATAAGCTATATTTTCTGGATAAGCGGATTCCATTTCATCTGCTGCAGCTCTCAGGATTGATTTTGAGCATATCGTTGAAGCTAAAACACTTCGCGGTTCATAAGTAGCTATTAATGGCACAGGAGAAACGGTTAAAATTATGCGGATTTTTGGGTTTTTCGCGCGCAGAAAAGT
>JAQNCT010000100.1 GCA_029077825.1 Acidocella sp.
AATAATTGTCAGGCCACCCGCCTAAAAACCGCAACATTATTACCAGAATCTCGCACATCAATAGTAAAGCCTGCAAACACCAAGCGGCGCACCAGCGCATCAACAGCGGGCAGGCCGGTCAACCAATCATGGGTTTCAACAATTATCAGGCGAATGGCTGACAAGTCAGCACCATCAAACAAATCAACCTCACCGCCCTCAATATCACATATGATAACATTGGCATTATGGCGGGCTATTTCATCTTCAAGGCAAAATACCGAAACAGAAATTTTTGCGACAATGTCAGCATGGTCTTCTCCTTGCGACAGCCGGGAGCGCCAAAATTCACGTGAGATGAAAAAATCAACCGCTGGATTATTCGCCTCGATATGTTGGCGGTTTTTTAATATCCCTGCTCTGGCTTGAATGCCGCTTAAGCCATTATTGGCGAAGTTGGCTTGGGCATCCGCAACAATCGCTGGGTTTGCATCAAAGGTCATAACATGTGGGGCCCCCACAATTGAGGCTGCCGCCATCGATATCACACCAATCGCGGTGCCACCTTCAATCACACGGTCAGTTGGTTGTAGCCATTTTTTGACCAGGCGAAATTCGTTTGACTCGTAGCTTTGTTGGCGCAGCGCCGTTATGATTGCGGGGTCGTAATTTAGCGTATCCACAAATAGCTGAAATCCGCCCAGATTGAGCATCTCACCGCTACGGCCAACATGTGCGGGCTGAGTTAAAATAGGCGGCATCGTTGTCATAAATTCAGCATCCTCATCATAATAACTTCGCTCTAGCTGATTCACCAACGCCGCTCAAATCACGGCTGTGCCATTACCTCGATAAAGCTTAACAATACTGCTAAACAACCGGTATGAATCCAGCCTCTATTGGTTTTATTACGGGCCTGACCGCTGAAGCGGCTTTGCTCAAAAACACGCCATTTATGGTGGGGGTAGGTGGTGGCACACCGCAAGGAGCCGCTGGTGCTGCACAACAACTTATCGGGCAGGGGGTGCTGGCTCTCATCAGCTTCGGGCTGGCTGGCGGGCTTAACCCTCATCTGGCGCCGGGTACCATTATTATCCCGCGTTACATCAACCACGCAGCCTGTGACGTGGGGCTGACTAACTGGTTAGGCGGTGCCACCCACGAGAGGATTTACGCTGGTGATGCCATTGCCATAACCGCGGCTGAAAAATTGCAGGCACACCATACCCATCGGGCTGACGCCGTTGATTTAGAATCAGGTGCGGTGGCTGAAATTGCAGCGCGCTTAGGCGTGCCGTTTGCGGCCCTGCGAGCCATTGCTGACCCTGCAACTCGAACACTGCCCCCCGCCGCATTGATCGCCCTGAACGCCGCTGGTCAGATCAAGCCCATGCCAATTTTGTGGTCAATTTTACAAAACCCATCACAGGTACCTAAACTCATCGCACTAGCAAATGATGCCATCCGGGCGCGCAAATCATTGGTGCTGAAGCTCAAAACTCTCTCGTAATGGCATTGTTGGCCATGACGAGAGGGTAAAAGTCACTCAGCCGCGATGGCCTGTGCTTCAGCCTTCTTGGCATGAATTTCAGCCATTTTTTTCTCAACATGGGTTGAGAACACATAATCAGCCTTGCGCGCTTTATCGAGCGGAATGTCTTTGGCCATCGCGCCGTCAGTTTTAATGCCCTTTAGCGCCAATGCGGCAATTTTCCACGGCTTTTTGACCGAATCCATCACCGCTGTGGCTTCAAAACCTGAATGCACCATGCAGTCTGAACATTTTTCATAATTGCCAACGCCGTATTTGTCCCAGTCAGTGGTATCCATCAATTCCTGGTAGGTCTTGGCATAGCCTTCACCCAGCAAGTAGCAAGGGCGCTGCCAGCCGAACACATTGCGGGTCGGGTTGCCCCAGGGCGTGCAAGCGTAGGTCTGGTTCCCGGCGAGGAAATCCAGAAACAGCGGGCTTTGGGTAAACTTCCAGTGTTTGCCACGCTTTTTGCTTTCCTGGCCGCGTTTGAAGATGGCGCGGAACAATTCCTTGGTGCGGGTACGGTTAAGGAAATGCTCCTGGTCAGGCGCACGCTCATAAGCGTAACCCGGTGAGGTCATCACGCCCTCAACATCCAAATCGGCAATCATGTCAAAAAAAGCTGCCACCCGGTCAGGGTTGGCGCCTTCAAACAAAGTGCAGTTGATGCTGGTGCGGAAACCTTTGGACTTGGATAGCTTGATCGCATCAATGGCGCGCTCGTAAACCCCGTCCTGGTCCACCGACATATCATGCATTTGCTTGTCGCCATCCAGATGGATGTCCCAGCAGAAGTTTTTATGCGGCTTATACTGGTCAATCTTTTTTTCCAGAAGCAGCGCATTGGTGCATAAAATGACGTATTTGCCCATTTTAAGGTAGGCCTCCACAATTTGTGGCATCTCCCGGTGCAGCAGCGGCTCACCGCCGGCAATCGCAATAATCGGTGCGGGGCATTCACGCGCGGCTGCAATGGCATCCGCCACCGACAGGCGTTGATTTAGAATTTCTGATGGATAATCAATTTTGCCGCAGCCAGAGCAGGCCAGGTTGCAACGAAACAAAGGCTCCAGCATCAGCACCATCGGGTAGCGTTTCACCCCCGTGATGTGCTGTTTCACCACATAGGCCCCTACTTTTAACGCCTGGGTAAAAGGCACCATATTCAGCTATCCTTATATGCTGCTGTGAATTAGTGGACGTCAGCCACTTCGGCCGGCAGTTTGAATTTCACATCTTCTGGCGTTCCCGCCAAAAACTCAATCTCAATCCGGCCAAATTGCTTCAGCCCTTCAATCACGCCCTGCACTAACACCTCAGGTGCTGAAGCCCCGGCGGTTAAACCCACGGAGTGGATGCCTTCAAACCACGAGGACTGCAAATGCGCGGCATCGTCAATTAAATAGCTTGGGCGGCCCAATTCAGCGCCGATTTCCCTTAGCCTGTTAGAGTTCGATGAATTTTTGCTGCCAACCACCAAAATCAGGTCCACCAATTCGGCCAGATGATGCACGGCTTCCTGGCGGTTTTGGGTAGCATAGCAAATATCGCGCACATCCGGGCCGACGATGGAGGGGAAACGATCCTTCAGCGCCGCGATAATGCCGCGTGTATCATCCACTGACAGCGTGGTTTGGGTGATATAGGAAAGCTTTTCAGGGGTCTGCA
>JAQNCT010000047.1 GCA_029077825.1 Acidocella sp.
ATTCTGCTGGCACTGGCTTCATCGGTGGTGTGCCGAAGCGGGGCGGGGTGGATGAACTGATCGCCCATGCCAAGACCCATCAGGTTGATCTGGTGGTCGTGACATTGCCGATTGCTGAAACTGGCCGGATTACCACGCTGCTGCGCCGCTTGCAGAACGAGCCTTTAACCATTCGGGTTTTGCCAGGCAGCTTAGGCATGCAACGCGTGTCACCGATTCGCCTCACCCGCAATGAGCTGCCAGGTGTTCAACTGATCCCGGTAGCAGATCGGCCGATTTCTGGTATGGCATTTTTTGCCAAGGGTCTGTTTGATCGCATCATCGCTTTATGCGCTCTGGTGGTTTTTGCGCCGGTTTTGTTGCTGTGTGCTCTGGCCATTATGTTGGGCGACCCTGGCCCGGTATTTTTCATACAGCCGCGTGTCGGGTATAAAGGTCGGGAATTTAACATCATAAAATTCCGCACCATGTACCGCACCGCAACAGCCGCCCAGTTACCGGCAGCGCGCGTTGATGCCCGGGTGTTCAAGGCAGGCGGTTGGTTGCGCCGGTTCAGCCTCGATGAATTGCCGCAGTTAATCAACGTGCTGCGTGGCGATATGTCGTTGGTTGGGCCGCGGCCACATATGGTAGGGCAACAGGTTGAGGGCCGTGATTTTGCCGATGCCATTGATGAATACGCCGGCCGCCACTGGGTGAAGCCCGGCATGACCGGCTGGGCGCAGGTTAATGGCTGGCGCGGCCCGGCGGTGACCCTTGAGCAGATCGAACGCCGGGTCGAGCATGATATTTACTATATCGAGAACTGGTCGCCAACGCTTGATCTTATCATTCTGGCAAAAACAATTTTTGTAGGATTCACTGGCAAAAACGTCTTCTAGTAGCCCTTCGCCATATCCACTAAAGTTGGCGGCTTTTTGCCGGCCAGATAAGCGGCCAAGTTTTCAAAAAATATGTCGAGCGTATCGGCATTATAAGCCAGCGGGTCATCGGCTGACATATGCGGCGTAATCACGATGTTCTGCGTCGTCCAAATCCGGTCGGCAGGCGGTATTGGCTCAACCACGAACACGTCCAGCACCGCGCCGCCCAGCCGCCCGGCCTCCAGCGCATCGCACAGCGCTTCTTGGTCCAGCAATTTGCCGCGGCCCACGTTGATCACCCCGGCCCCGTCGGGCAGCAGCGCAATCCGCGCGCGCGAGAGCAAGTTGGTGGTCAGCGGCGTCAGCGGGCAGGCCAGCAGCAAAATGTCGGTCGTCGGCAAAACCTTATCAAGCCCGGTCATCGGAAAGGTTTCATCGCAATCAGGATGCGGCGCATCGCCGTGCCGGATGCCGGTAATATGCATGCCCAATTTACGCGCCCAAGCAGCAGCACCGGTGCCAATGGCGCCCAGCCCCACAATCGTGATGCGCTGGCGGTTTGCTAAGCTGCCAATCGCTCGTTGCCAATGTTTGTTGCGCTGCTGTGTGATGAACAGTGGCATTTTATTGGTCAGCATCAATATCGCCATCGCACAATATTCACCGGCCCGCTTGCCATGCACACCGCGATTATTGAGCAATATGGCAGACTTTGGAATCATGTCGAACGGATGCAAGCTATCCATTCCCGCATAGGTGGACTGGATAATTTTTAACTTTGGCGCGCTGTGCATGTCGATCTGCTGCAGCCGGTAAGGGGGTGCTATAATCACTTCAACAGTGTCGCGCACCGCCTCAAAATCGGTGCTGAAGCTCACCACATGGCCTTGGCCCAATGCTCCGGCACGTTTGGCCGCCGCCTCCCATTCCGCTGGCTGCACCGGCAATTTTTCATGGTCAAGCGTATCGTGAAAATGAATATGCATTATTTTACCACCAGCAAAATTCCGTAAATAACGGCACCAAGCAAACAGCCCACCAGCGTCCCATTAACGCGGATATATTGCAGATCTTTGCCAACGCGAAGCTCCAATTTGCCGGTAATCGTCGCGGTATCCCATTGGCCGATGACGCGCCCAATAAAATCAGCCAATTCCGCCTGCGCGGCCGGTAGAATATTCAGTGCGAGCGTTTGCACGGCGGCATTTACCCGTGCTTTGGCAGCGTCATCATGGCCCAGCGCCTCGCCAAGGTTGGCCAGCGCGCCCTCAATCACTGCCACCGAGCGTCCATGCGGCTTGGCGGCGTCCATTTCCAAAGCCCGCCGTAGCCGCGCCCATACATCCCAAGCCCAGGCCTTTACCGTGTCATGCGCCAGAATATTTTTCACCGCAGCACCTAACTCGGCAGCGCGTTCCGGGTCGGTTTCCAACTTATCAATTTCGCGGCGCACCCATTCATCAAACGCATCGCGCATTTCCGAGCTATCCGGGCTGATACGCTCTAATTCTAAATTTACGCCGCTGATCACCCGGCGCGCCACAGTGGCTCCAATAGCCCATCCCACCAGGCGCCCACCTTGGTCTCGCACGCGCTCCTTGATCGCTTCACGCAATACATCTTCGCGGGCCCGCAAGGTATCTTTCAATTGGTTAAGAATAAATGAGAACACCTCCTGGTGTCGCCCGCCTTCCACGAGTCCGCCCAAAGCCCGCGCCAGAATCACCCCCGCCGTCCGGCCACCAATCAGTCGCGGTAGCAAGCGTGCCATCAGGCGGCGGGCCTTGCCGTCCTCGATGCTTGCCAGAAGTTTCGGCAGCATCCCGGCCAGCGCCTCTGCCACCGGCGTGGTGGATGCCCCATCCGAGAGAAAACGGCGCAGAACGCCGGGGCTGTCCAAATTGCCGAGAAATTTCCGCACGTCAGCTTCGGTGAATACATGGTTAGCGACAAACCTGCCCAAGGCAGCGCCTAGCCGGACCTTTTGGGCGGGTAATATGGCCGTGTGCGGTATCGGCAACCCTAATGGGTGCCTGAACAACGCGGTCACCGCAAACCAGTCAGCCACGCCCCCGATCAACCCGGCCTTGGCAGAATCCCGTAACAGGCCGGTCCACACAGTAAATGGCAGCGCGTACCCTATAACCGTCAGCACCGCCATTAAAACCAGCAAACCGGTGGCAAACGCCCGGTGCCGGGCCAACTGGCGGCGCAGTTCAATGTCGGGGTCGGGTAGCGGTGCTGGCGTGGTCATTTGCCACCAGACATAGGGGGGCGGTGGGCCTCTCGGCAAGTCATCGCGGCCATCGATGGTTTTTGTTGCACAAGGTAAGAATTTTAGCGCATGCTCGTACGGCGTTGCGGTTCAAAAATGTAAAATTTGACGTGGCGCAAAGGTTGAATTTGTTGGTCCAGGACAAAGTCAATGAAAACAAGAGATTTCGACGCGTTGCCAAGACAGCCTGTGAGACAAACCGCCCGCCGCAAGGCCAGTGAGGGTCCAAGCTTTGCCGTGGCACTGCTGGGCGGCGTTTGCGTGCTTGGCCTGTTCGCTGTTTTGGCGCTGCTCTATCACGTTCAATAGTGTGAGATTCTTGAGGTTTACAACCGCCCGCTGACCGCGCCACAATCTGCTATGACTTTTTTAACTGAAACTGAACCCAAGCGCGGCATCGCCTTGGATGTTTTGCCGGGTATTCGCCGCGTCGTCGCCCGCAACCCCAGCGTGATGACGTATTTTGGCACCAACACTTATTTAATCAGCGGGGATGATGGCCTGACCATCATTGACCCCGGCCCGGATGATGACCAACATGTGCAAGACCTGCTGAAAGCCGCCGCCGCCGAGCCCATCACGCGGCTGCTGCTTACCCACACCCATTCCGACCATTTGGGCGCCACCGCAAAGCTGCAGGCCGCCACGGGGGCGAGGGTCTATGGGTACCGGCACCCCGCCAAAGCCGAATTTGAGCCTGATGTGAAACTCGATGACGGCAGTACCGTCGCCGGTCTTACCGCCGTCCACACACCCGGCCACGCCGCCGATCATTTAAGTTTCGCCCATCACGTGCCGGGTACCGGCGAGATCTTGTTCAGTGGCGATCATGTCATGTCGTGGTCGTCCTCGATCGTATCGCCGCCTGATGGCGACATGGTGGATTATTACAAATCACTGGAATTATTGCTGGGGCGGCACGATACCGTTTACTTGTCAGGCCATGGCCCGCTGTTACGGCAACCGCGTGATCTGGTGCGCCAGTTATTATCGCATCGTCAGAGGCGCGAGGCCACCATTCTGGCTGCGTTGCAGGCTGGGCAATCAAGCGTGGCGGCGTTGGCTGAGCAGCTCTACCACAAAACTGATTACCGTTTGAAAATTGCCGCCCAGCGCAATGTCCTGGCGCATCTTCTGAAACTCGCCCACGAGGGCAGGGTGGTTCAATTGGAGCCGGAAGATGTGTTCGCTGAGCCGTGCATCAATGAAGATCTGCCGCCCGAAGATGCAAAATCTATCAAGCCCGCCATCGCAGCGATGTTCCTGCACGATGGCGCGCGCCGTTTTGCTCTCGCTGCCTAATGGTGGCGAGTTCGGTCGCGGCTGAACTGATTGCCGTTTTGGTCGCCGTGACCGAGGCCGCTCCGCAGGTTTTAACCATCGCCGAGGGCGCCTCGCTCCCCTCAGGCCCGCTATCGCCTGAGCACCGCTCATTGCAGGCCGGCGTGCGTGCCTGGGTGGAACGCCAGACGCATCACCCGTTGGGTTACGTGGAGCAGCTTTACACCTTCGCCGATAATGACCGGAACGCCGCATCGCATGCCGATGGCCGCGCCATTTCCATCTGTTATCTTGGCCTCACCCGTGAGCAACCCAATGCCAAGGATGATGGCGCCACCTGGTGCAACTGGTACGATTATTTCCCCTGGGAGGATCGCCGCCATGGCAGTGTGGGGGATTCCACCATCGTTCAGGCTTTGCACGCCTGGGCCGAAGCCGCCCCTAAGCCTTCTCAAATCCGGGCTCGCAGCTTGCGCATTGCCGTCGCCTTTGGCCTTGAAGGCCGCCGTTGGAATGAGGAACTGGTGTTGCAGCGTTATGAATTGCTGTACGAGGCCGGATTGGTCGCAGAAGCCACCCGCGATGGTATAACATGCCATAGCGACACTTCAGGCCTCGGCCTCGGCTTGCCGATGCAACAGGACCACCGGCGCATTCTCGCCACCGGCATCGCCCGCCTGCGCGCCAAAATCACTTACCGCCCGGTGGTGTTTGAGCTGATGCCGCCGATGTTCACCCTGCTTGATTTGCAGCGCAGCGTTGAAGCCTTGGCAGGACGGCTTTTGCACAAGCAAAACTTTCGCCGCCTGGTGGAGCAGCAGGAGTTGGTGGAAGAAACCGGGATAATGGCCGAACCCACGGGCGGCAGGCCGGCAAAACTCTTTCGTTTCCGTGCCGATATTTTACAGGAACGCGCTTACGCCGGTACCAAGCCGCCTTTGGCCCGCAGCTAGGCCCGCTGCAGAATTGTCATATTTCAACTTGACATCCTTATGCTCATTACCAGTATAAACAGTATCGCAGGGTTCAAACCCTAATTTTTAGATTTTAATTATGCTCAACTTGAGCATTGGAGCGCCTGATGCCGTTAGACCTAACAAACCTCTACCAGCGTGTTGCGCGGGTTATTCCCCCGGCTGAGTGGGCGTTGTTCACGCCTGACATTACGGCCATCCAAAAGCTCAAGCGCGAACGTAACGCTGTGATCCTGGCGCATAACTACCAAACCCCTGAGATTTTCCACGGCGTGGCTGATATTGTGGGTGATAGTCTGGCCCTGGCCCGTGAAGCCATGCGGGTGGATGCTGATGTGATTGTGCTGGCCGGCGTACATTTCATGGCCGAAACCGCCAAATTACTCAATCCCAGCAAAACTGTGTTGATCCCTGATACACGGGCAGGCTGTTCATTGGCTGAAAGCATCACCCCGGCTGACATTGCTTTGCTGCGCCAGCGCTACCCCGGCGTGCCGGTGGTGGCTTATGTGAACACCTCGGCTGCAGTGAAGGCCGCTTCTGATATTTGCTGTACCTCGGGCAATGCCAAAAAAATTGTTGAAAGCCTGGGCGTGCCAGAGGTTATCATGCTGCCTGATGAGTATCTGGCGCAAAATATCGCAGCCCAAACCAATGTGAAAGTTATTTCATGGGCTGGCCATTGTGAGGTGCATGAGCGTTTTACCCCGCAGGAAATTATCAATCTGCGTGCCGCCCACCCGGGTTTGGTTGTATTGGCGCACCCTGAATGCCCCCCTGATGTGGTGGCGCAGGCTGATTTCGCGGGTTCCACCGCCGCCATGAGTGACTATGTCAGCCGCGAAAGACCCGCCCGCGTGGTGCTCATCACGGAATGCTCCATGAGTGACAATGTGGCGGTGATGCACCCCACAACTGACTTTATCCGCCCCTGCAACCTATGCCCTCATATGAAGCGCATAACACTTGGCAATATTCGCACCTGTCTGGAAACCATGCAGAGCGAAGTGATTATTGACCAGGCATTGGTCGCACCGGCGCGCCGCGCTGTTGAAAGGATGTTGGCAGTATCATGAACAACCAGCCCGTAATCATCGGCGGCGGCGCAGCCGGGCTGATGGCAGCTTTATGCCTGGCCCCGCAGAAAACCGTGCTGCTTTGCGGTGGCAGCTTGGGCGGCAATGCCGCCAGCGGCTGGGCGCAAGGTGGCATTGCTGCGGTTGTTGGGCCTGATGACAGTCTTGATTTGCACATCGCTGACACAATTTCCGCCGGCGCTGGCTTATGTGACCCTGCAACGGTGGCGCGCATGATCGCGGGCGGGCCCTGGGTGATTGAAACCTTGCTAAAATACGGCGCCAATTTTGGCCGCAACCCTGATGGCAGCCTGGCCCTCGGGCTGGAAGCCGCCCATGCGCGCCGCCGCATTGTGCACGCCAAGGATGCCACCGGTGCTGAGGTCATGCGGGTGCTCATCAACGCGGTGCGGGCCACCCCTAGCATTACTGTCATCGAACAAGCCGTGGCCGAGCATGTGTTTGTTAAGGATAACACCGTGCAGGGCGTGCAGTTTCGTGTTGGCCATGATGTTAGCATCATACCCACCAGCGCGGTTGTTATCGCAACCGGCGGCGTTGGTGGCTTGTTCGCCCATACCACCAACCCGCGCACCGCCACTGGTGCTGGCTTGGCGCTGGCCGCCAGAGCCGGGGCCAATTTACGCGATATTGAATTCATGCAGTTTCACCCAACAGCTTTGGCCTGCGGGTTAGACCCCATGCCACTCATCAGTGAGGCTTTGCGCGGTGAGGGTGCAAAGTTTGTGGATACTTCCGGCAAGCCTTTCATGAACGGCAATGACCTTGCCGCGCGTGACATTGTGGCCCGTGCCGTTGCAGCAAAATACGCCGCGGGTGAGCAGGTATTTCTTGATGCGCGGCATTTAACAGCAGAAAAATTCCCAGCAGTTTTTGCCGCCTGCCGCGCCAACGGCATCAACCCCGCCCTACAACCCATACCCGTGCGCCCGGCGGCGCACTACCATATGGGTGGCATCGCTGTGAATGCGCAAAGTGAAAGCAGCGTGCATGGCTTGTTTGCCTGTGGTGAAGCCGCTGCCACCGGGTTGCACGGTGCCAACCGGCTGGCCAGCAATTCACTGCTGGAGGCTATGGTCACAGGGCGAGACGCCGCCGCCGCCATCGCCGCCCGCCCGCCACGTTTGCTGTCTGATACGCCGCTGTTGGTGCAGCGCCCGGGCGCTGATAACCTGCCCATGATTCGTGAAATTTGCAGTGCCAATCTTGGTATTTTGCGGTCTGCCGCGGGGCTTTCTCAAGCCATTGCGCAGCTTAGCCCATTGGCGCAAACATCCAACGCAGCTTTGCTGGCCACCCTCATGGCGCAAGCCGCCTTACGCCGCACTGAAAGTCGCGGCGGGCATTCGCGCACTGATTATCCGCGGACCAACCCGGCGCTAGCGCAATCCTTTAGCTGCAACATCCATGATGTCCCGACCATGAAAATCGCGGCATGAACCTGCCTTACTTGCTTGTTGAACAAGCCGTGCGGGCTGGCCTTTTGGAAGATTTAGGCAGGGCAGGGGACATTACCAGTGCTGCCGTGATCCCAGAAGCCAGCCGTACCATTTGTGCCCTGGCGGCACGCGAACCCGGTGTCATCGCCGGGCTAGATTTTGCCCGTGCCGCATTCTCATTGATCGACCCTGCCATCACATTCAACACCCTGCTGGCTGATGGTGTCCGGGTGCAACCAGCTGATGTCATTGCCACCATTGAGGGACCATCGCGCGGAATTTTATCAGCTGAACGTGTCGCATTGAACTTCCTTGGCCATCTCTCGGGCATCGCCACCGCCACGCGTGGCATCGCTGATGCCATTGCCCACACCAAAGCCCGCATTACCTGCACCCGCAAAACCATGCCGGGCTTGCGGTTTGCGCAAAAATACGCGGTGCGGTGCGGCGGTGGTGCCAACCATCGGTTTGGGCTTGATGATGCCATTCTCATCAAGGATAATCATGTCGCCGTTGCCGGTGGCATCCGCAATGTTTTGCGCGCCGCCAAACAATCTGCTGGGCATCTGGTAAAAATTGAACTGGAAGTTGATTCGCTCGCGCAGTTGGCCGAAGCCCTTGATGAAGGGGTGGATGTTGTTTTGCTTGATAACTTTAATCTGGAACAGCTGCGTGAAGCTGTCAGCTTGGTTGCAGGCCGCGCCATCTGTGAAGCTTCAGGGCGCATCTCGCCTACCACAGCACCAGCCATCGCCGAAACCGGCGTTGATTATCTCTCCGCCGGCTGGCTCACCCACACCGTGCGCGTGCTGGATATTGGGCTCGATTTCAGGGCCTAGATGTTAGGGTGTTGGCTGCCAGTGTAGTCCTGCCCTGATATCAGGTACCTTACGCGCACTCCCCCACGGGCCGACAATCGTCAGCCCGACATTCGGTGGAGACACAACATCCGCCAATAGGTTGAGATTGAGCGTAAGCGCCTGGTCGGGTATATCAATGGTCCCGCTAGCATAGGCAGCTCCTGCGGCAGATTGCAGATGAGCACTGCCAAATTTTATAATTCCATGGTCAACATTCCATGCCATAACCAAATTATCAAATGGCGTCGTGCCTGTTTCGCAGGAATTGCGTAAACTCACTGCGCGGTTCGGGAGTGTCAAAGCCTCGTTAAGCCCGCTCAAATTAAAGCCTGTGATACTGCCGGATTTAACCTGCACATTGCCCATCCCGTTAAGTGTCGCCATCCATGCTGCCTGCGAAAACCCAGAGGCGGTAAGGTTGATCTGCCCGTCAACCAAACCGCTCGGCAAGGTGAGCGGAAACATCACAGGCAGATGCACGGCGGTTAAATCGACAGCTTTTAGCGTTATCGCGGTTGCGAGGCTCGGCGGTGTCGCAGGTGCAGTGGTTGCGGAAATATTGCCGTGAATGCTGCCACTACCGATGCCTGCATGGGTGATTGTTAAAACAACATCATTCGGCTGCATCGCAATTGACCCAGCACTGGCGCCCAATACTTCGTTACCAGCATATAAAACGCGGTTGGCTGAGATATCAATTTTACCATTTGCCACCGCAATACTGGCCCACAACGCAGAGAGGTTAGAAGGCAACGGCGGCAATGCCAAACTATCAGCGTTGATCTGAGCGGTGATTTTTTCATCCGGGGTCATTGAAAATTTACCCGCCGCGGTGAGGTCGCCCATCGAGAGAACAAAATCTGTCAGGCCCATTTGCGTTTGTGAAATCGCCATGTTGGCCCTCAATGAAACTGAACCAGCCCCCGGCCACGCAAGGTTTGCGGGCAAGCCGAATGCTCTGAAAGCTGCTATGGCACTGGGATGGCGCACAGTGAGCGGCCCTTTCGCCGTCCAATGGACGAAATCCAAAACCGGCGATGCGGTGATGGCAAATGGCCCCAACGTTAAAATACTACTGATTGCCAATGAGTCGGCAGGGCCAGATGCTTCGATCAGGGCTGTCAGCGGCATGTTAACTACGGCATCCGGCGGCAATAATGATGCCGGCATTAGCGCTGCCAAAGGCTGCGCGGAAGGCACGGTAAGCAGCGCGCGGGCCGACGAAATCTGCCCTCCGGCAGCCACAGTAAAGCTGGCTGCCACCATCCCGTTGTAAACTGACGCGGTAAGTCTGCGAATGACAAGTTGTTTGGATAACCTTGCGTCAATCAAAAAATGTGTCATTGCAATTTTATCAAAACTGGCATGGTCGGCTGTCAGTTCTATATCGGCTGAAATATTGCTGTCTGGCTTGTACTGGCCCAGTGCAGCTACCAGCGGTGTGAGGTCTAACGCGCTAAGGTGCAATGCGCCGTTTATGGTCAAATGCCCTGATGAGGTCTGCAGCCGCGCCGTTCCGCTTAGCGTCGCTGGCCCTAGCGTGCCGCTAACAGCGGAAACATCAAGTTGATTAAATGGGCCGCTGAGTTTAGCCGCCAGACTGGTTTGCCAACCAACTGGCAAAGGTGCTGCGATGCCAAATGCACTAATGGCACCACCAAAATCATCCGCCGTTAACGTGGCTTTGCCCTGTAGCATCCCGGATGGATCAACCATCCCGGTGAAATTTAGTGCACCATTACCCGGCAGAGTGGCATTCAATGCGCTAATTGAGACACCTGATTTTGCAACATCTGCTATCATTTGAATATTTGGTAGCGTCACCCCCGCTACGGCTGAATTATCAAAATTCAGGCTCAAATGTATGGAGAGGGCGTGCAACGCCGCAAGGTCATCCGCTGAAACCATCGGCTGGATATTAAGCTGGTGGCCTGCTAAGTGAACCTCAAGCTCTGTATTGCCGAAATTGAAATCTGCATCGCCGGTAAGTTGCGCTGCTGCTTGCGTCGCCACCAGGTTGGTAATCCGGAAACCGGTTGAGTCAGCTTGTAGGGAACCTGATGCCGTCAGCGGTTTGGTACTGTCCTTTGAAAGCCAGGCAGCACCCGTTGTGGTCAGCGATATTTTGCCGGTCAGGGAATTTTCGGTTGAAAAAATCCCTGAAAGATGCGCCTGCGTGCTGGCAGTTTTCGCATCAATGGTCAGGGGCGCGGTTCCGGTCGTATCCAGCGCACCTAAGCTGAGGCTCAAAGCGATGTGCCGGCCCTGCAGCATACCGCTGCCCGAAACTGCAAGGCTACCTTGGGCACCAGTAAAAATATCTGCTGAAACATGGCTAAACATCAAACTGCCAAAGCTGATCTGACCATCATTAATCTGCGCATGCAAAGCCGCCAGCCATGGCGGTGGCGCAATGGCGGCGGCACCATGGGGCAATGGCCATGGAAAATTAATCGTTGGCGATTGCAGCATCAAGTTGCTGGCGCTGAGTTCACCGTGTAACAAAGCCCCTAACGCAATATCAAGCGTCAGAGATTTGGCGGTAATAATTTCTGAATTTGGGCCAGTTATTGTTACGTCACCGGCGCTAAGTTGTGGCGCTGGTTTGAGCGCCAATGACAGATTGCCGCTAATATGAACATTTCGACCCGTTAATGACGATGCCAGCCCCTCGATTGTGGCCCGATTCTGCGGTGACGACACCAAGCTCGGAAGAGCCAGAATCAAGCTCACAGCCAGCAGTAAAATGCCGGCCGGCAGAGCAATCCAGAGGGTGGTTTTAAGTCTCATGTAGCACCGTAGCCGCCGCCACCCGGCGTCTCAATCACAAACACATCACCCGCCGCCAACTCAACCTGTGCACAACCTGCCAGCGTTTCAATGACGCCATCGTGGCGCTCCACATACTGGCGCCCAACAGCGCCCGCCTGGCCGCCCTGCAGCCCAAACGGCCCTTGCCGGCGGCGAGAGGATACAATCGTTGCAACCATTGGCTCAAGAAAGCGCAATTTGCGAACAGCACCATCGCCACCATAATATTTTCCACCTCCGCCGGAGTCACGGCGAATTGAAAATTCCTCCACCCGCACCGGGTAGCGCAGTTCCATAATTTCTGGGTCGGTCATCCGCGTGTTGGTCATGTGCGTATGCACGGCGGATGTGCCATTAAACCCTGGCCCCGCCCCGGCACCACCACAAATGGTCTCGTAATATTGCCTTGTTGCATCACCAAACAAAAAATTATTCATGGTCGCTTGTGATGCCGCACAGGCACCAAGTGCCCCCAACAACGCAACCGTTACCGCCTGGCTTACCTCAGTATTGCCGGCCACCACCGCCGCACCTAACAATGGCGATAAAAAACAATGTGCCGGCAATATAATTTTTAGCGGCTTCAGGCAGCCTTCATTCAAGGGAATATCACGCCCCACCAAACAGCGAAACGCATATAACACAGCCGCCGTTGTAACAGCAGGCGGGGCGTTAAAATTATTCGCAACCTGCGGCGCCCCCGTACCAGTAAAATCAATCACCGCTGATAGTTCAGCATGATTGATGCTAACACGAAGTTTTAACTTGGTCCCATCATCCATCTCATAATCAAAAGCACCATCGCGCAATGTGCCAATAACCCGCCGGATCGCAGCTTCGGCGTTATTTTTCACATGCCCCATATAGGCTTGCACAACATGCCAGCCATAGCGTGCAATAATATCATTTAATGCCGTAACACCAGCGGCGTTGGCGGCTATTTGCGCCTGCATGTCGGCCACATTCTGGCCAGGGTTGCGGGCCGGATATTTTGCATTCGCCAATATATCCCGGAACGGTTTTTCCTGAAATTCCCCACCCGCGAGCACCAAAAAATTATCAATCACCACGCCTTCATCTTCCAGCGTTTTGGAAAATGGCGGGGTAGAACCCGGTGTTGTGCCGCCTACATCCGCATGGTGCCCCCGGCAGGCCACAAAAAACCGCAGCGCCGTGCCTGTTTCATCAAACACCGGTGTTACCAAGGTAATATCAGGCAGATGTGTACCCCCCGCAAACGGGTTGTTCAGCGCCACCGCATCACCCGGTTGCAAGGTATTACCCCGCGCGCTGATCACATGCCGCACGCTCTCGCCCATTGCGCCCAAATGCACGGGCACGTGCGGCGCATTGGCAATCAAACCACCATCAGCATCAAAAATAGCGCAGGAAAAATCAAGCCGTTCTTTAATATTTACACTTTGCGCGGTGTTGCGCAGCACCGTGCCACATTGCTCGGCAATCGCCATGAATAGATTATTGAATAACTCCAGCAACACCGGGTCAGCACGCGAAACATCCTCGACTACCGCATTTTGGCGTGGTGTTATGCGCTGCAAAATCACATGGTTTTGCGCCGTTACTTGCGCTTGCCATCCTGGTTCAACAATGGTGGTGGCATTGGCTTCACGTATCATCGCGGGGCCGCTTAATCTATCTCCGGCCAGCAGGGCCGCGCGTTCAAACACCGGCGCATCATGCACAGCGCCAGCGGTAAATATTTGCACCGTATCAATCGGCTGGCACACGCCATCGGTTCGGCTGGCAAGCGTTGTTTCCACCACCGCATCACCCGGTGCCATTGCTTCAACGCTTATGGTTTCGGCAATAATTAGTCTATCTGGCATAACAAACCCAAACAACCGTTGATGCGCCACTTCAAATTCCGTTACCATCGCGGTGTGGCTCGTAAGTTTAACCGGTAGCGGCGCATCGGTGCCATCATAGCGCAAATGCACAAAGCGCTTGGTTTGTATCTGGCTGGGCTCAACATCTTGCGCCTGCAATGCCGCCACCGCGCTGGTTTCCAGCGTGGCCGCCACATTGCCCAACGCACCCAAAGCATCCGGCATCAACGCAATTTCCACTGCCTGTTCGCGCAGAACTATAAAATCCGCCAAGCCCATCCCATAGGCTGAAAGTACGCCAGCCAGCGGATGGATAAAAATTCTGTCCATACCCAATTCATCAGCCACCAGGCAGGCATGTTGCCCACCAGCACCGCCAAAACTGGTCAGCACAAAATCTGCCGGATTGCGGCCACGCTGCACCGTAATTTGCCGTATCGCATGCGCCATATTGGCCACCGCAATGGCGATAAACCCTTCCGCACATTCCGCCGCACTTCGTGCAATCCCAGTCGCCGCCGCTACCTCTGCCGCCAGTGCTGCAAATTGCGTGTGCACAACCTCAGCATCCAGCACCGCATTACCATTCGGCCCAAAAATCGCCGGAAAATGTGACGGCTGAATTTTCCCCACCAGCACATTGGCGTCCGTTACGGTTAATGGCCCGCCATTGCGGTAACAGGCCGGCCCCGGGTTGGCCCCCGCACTTTGCGGCCCCACTCGCAGCCGCGCGCCATCAAAGCTTAATATCGAACCCCCGCCAGCCGCCACGGTATTTATCGCCAGCATCGGCGCGCGCAGCCGCACCCCGGCAATCTCGGTCTCAAAACTGCGCTCGAATGCCCCATCATACAGCGCCACATCGGTTGAGGTGCCTCCCATGTCAAAGCCTATCACATGGGTAAATCCTGCCATCGCCGCGGTCCGCGCCGCGCCTACAATGCCGCCCGCCGGGCCAGAGAGCACCGCATCCTTGCCGGAAAATTTATCGGCCTTTGCCAGCCCCCCGTGGGACTGCATGAAGAATAATTTGGCTCCGCCCAACCCCGCCGCCACCTGGTTGACATAGCGCGCCAGCACCGGTGAGAGGTACGCATCCGCCACCGTTGTATCACCGCGCGGTACCAGCCGCAGCAGCGGGCTGGCTATGTGGCTCAAAGAAATCTGGGTAAACCCTGCCTCAGCGGCCAGTTCACCCAGCCTTACCTCATGTGCCGGATATTTCCAGGCATGCATCAGCGCAATCGCCACCGCTTCCATGCCACTGGCCTTGGCCGCCCGCAGGGTTGCCAAAGCCGCAGCCTCATCCAGCGCTTCAATCTCGGTGCCATCAACCGCCACCCGCCCGGCCAGTTCCGCCACTTGCGCGTACAGCATGCTGGGCAGTTTAATATCAAGGTCAAACAACCGTGGCCGGGCCTGGTTTCCAATCCGCAGCACATCCGCAAAGCCGCGGTTGGTCAGCAGCAACACCGGCGCGCCCTTGCGCTCCAATAGCGCATTGGTGGCCACCGTGGTGCCCATTTTCACCAGCTCAACCGGGGCGCCGCCCGCCATTTCGGCAATCCCCGCCAGTGCGGCATCGCCGTAGCGGGCCGGGTTTTCTGAGAGCAGCTTGCGGGTCAGCATTACCCCCTCGGGGCTGCGCGCCACGATGTCGGTAAACGTGCCCCCTCGATCAATCCAGAACTGCCAACCCGCCATTCATCCCGCCCGAAATCCCTGCTAGGTGATGCTGTATTGTGCGGTTGGGTTCAAGGGCAGGGGCATGTTATAAGGCTGAATGTCTTATTGGGGTAAACTCATCGGTGGCGTGGCGGGCTTCGCCGTGGCCGGGCCGTGGGGGGCGCTGTTTGGCGTCTCACTGGGCCATGCGGTTGATAATGGCAGCATATCAAGTGGCCGCGCGCTGCCGTTTGATTCCGCCCGGCTGGCAGCCATGCTGGGCCGGCGCGAACAGGTTTTCGCCATCAGCGTCACCACCCTGGCGGCTAAATTGTCCAAATGTGATGGGGCGGTCAGCCGCGCTGAGATTGATGCGTTCCGCGCCAGCTTTCGTATCCCGGACCAAAATATCCGCGAAATCGGCATGTTGTTTGACCACGCGCGCGATTCGCCAGACGGCTACGAATCCCATGCCCGCCAGCTT
Source organism: Acidocella sp. (assembly GCA_029077825.1). Classification (GTDB taxonomy): domain Bacteria; phylum Pseudomonadota; class Alphaproteobacteria; order Acetobacterales; family Acetobacteraceae; genus Acidocella. Next base: position 15,597 of record JAQNCT010000047.1, read on the forward strand.
GGCCTCGCCTTTGCTGACCATCGCAGCATCCTCGAACAAGTGCTGGCCGGGCTCTATAACATCGCCCGGGCGGATGGCCCGGTAAACGCCGCCGAATCTATCTTTCTGGGCCGTGTAGCCTATGAATTCGGGCTCGATAACGCCGCCGCCAACCGCGCCAATTTTGGCGGCTCTGATAGCAACTCCTACGAGGTGCTGGGCATCAACCGTGCCGCCAGCAATGACGAGCTACGCACCCGCTGGAAATCCCTGGTGCGAGAACACCACCCAGACAGCCTGGCCTCCAAAGGTGTGCCGCCCGAGATGATCAAGGCCGCCACTGAGCGTATTGCCAAAATCAATGCCGCTTATGACGTCATCAAACGTGAGCGCAAACTTTGACCCCGGCACCTTCCCCGAATTTTGATGCCCGGCCCGAAGGTTCCCCCATTGATCATCTGGTGCTGCATTATACCGGCATGCTGAGCGCCCAAGCCGCCATCTCCCGCCTGTGTGACCCTGCCGCCAAAGTATCCTCGCATTATGTGGTGGATGAGGATGGTACGGTTTACGCGCTGGTTGCTGAGGCCAAACGCGCCTGGCACGCCGGGGTAAGCTACTGGCGCGGTGTGCGGGCGCTCAACAACCGCTCGATCGGTATCGAAATCGTCAACCCCGGTCACGAATGGGGCTACCGCGCGTTCCCTAAGGCTCAAATGCTGGCAGTGCGCGATTTATGCCGGGGCATCCTCTCCCGCCACCCCATCCCGGCCCGCAACCTGGTTGGCCACTCTGACATCGCCCCGGACCGCAAGCAGGACCCCGGTGAATTGTTTGATTGGCAATGGCTGGCCGGGCAGGGGGTGGGTTTCTGGACCGATGCGATGGGTGAGCCGCGAGATTTAATGCAGGATTTGGCGGCAATTGGATATGACGTAAGCTTGCCGGAAGCGGCGGTCATCACGGCGTTTCAACGGCGGTTTTTGCCGGGAAGTGTGAGTGGCGTGGCAGATGAGGTGACGCGGAAGCGGGCGGCAGGGGTTTTGGAGACACTATAAAAAACGAGTAAATGTGAAGCATTGAACGCGCAGTAAATGGATATATTTTACAGCAGTACTTCCCATTAATTTCTGCTGCTTCAACCAACTCGGTGGGTTATTCTCCGCTCATCCACCCTGCGAAGCCGCAAACTGAAAACCCTACCGTCGCCTGCGCAGCAGACGCACCAGTGCCGCTCCACCGCCTACCGCAATGAAGGCTGGTATCCCAGCGGCCAGCATCGGGGCTGGGGCTGCTGGGGTTGGCGGGGGCGGGGGCGGTTGGTCGTTGTCGGCAAAAGCCGGTACCACCGCGAGCAAGCCCCAAATCAGTACGGCTGCCATCATGCCAAGCGTTTTCATCGGTGCATCTCCTGCTTTGCGCATTAAACCAATTTAACCATCGATCGGGAATTTGCGCAACGTAAAGTAACAATACCCGAAAGCAATATGATGCTTTACCGTCAATCCCATGAAACAAACTTGTCCCGCCCAGGTGAGCCGGGTTGAACCTGGCCGCGTAGGCCTCGTTGGCCGCGTCGGCCTGGCGGTTATATTTGCGGGCTATGGCGCTGCCTTGTTGGTGTTTGCCCACCATGCCCGCCCGTCCATGTCCGGTACGCTGCTGGACGGTATTTTCCGCTTCGGCGCCTTCAACATCGCCGCCTGGCTGATGATTTTCGCCCGCGCCCGTGCCATCATCTCGCCCCAACCCGGCGCTGCTTGGTTCATCGTTGCGGCGATGATTGCCGCTTTGGCGGCGGTACTGGCCGTGCCATCCATACTGGGGGCAGGGCTGGCCATGGCGTTGCTGGGTGGTGGCGTTTTGCTGCAGCCAAAGTGTTCACAGCCCGGGCGCGAGGCTGGTTGGCTGCTGCTGGCCCTGGCGGGGTGTGCCGGCACGCTGTATCTCGATGGTTTCAGCCTGCCCGTGGTGATTTGGGACGCGCAAGCCGCCGCCTGGCTTAGCAATTTTGCCGGGTTTCATGCTTCTGCCCAGGGGCCGTTTGCGGGAGTCGGCGCGTTCCGCATCATCATCCTCACCGGCTGCTCGTCAGTAGCGCCGCTGGCCAGCGTGCTGCTCGCTTACCTGGTAATTCTGCTTTATTTGCATGTTACTCCAGGCCGGGCCGACATTCCCTGGTTGCTGGCCTCCCTTGCCACCAGCGTCACCCTCACGGAAATCCGCCTCTCTCTCATGCTGCCCAGCTACGCCGCCTGGGACTGGTGGCACAACGGCCCCGGCGTTACGGTATATGAACTCACCGCCCTTGCTGCCGCCGCTTCCTTCCCGCTGATTGCCTCGCGCCGCCGATAACCTTGACCCGCCCCAGCAACAAGCGCATCTCGCCCCCATCCAGACGGTTGGACGGCCGCTGCCTTGTGTAAAAACTTGGTGGAGGAAAGTCCGGGCTCCACGGAAATACGGTGCCGGTTAACAGCCGGCGGGGGTGACCCCAGGGACAGTGCCACAGAAAACAAACCTCCTCCCAGGCTTGCCTGCAGGGAAGGGTGAAACGGTGCGGTAAGAGCGCACCGCGGCCTTGGTAACAAGGCTGGCAGGGTAAACCCCACCGGGAGCAA
>JAQNCT010000048.1 GCA_029077825.1 Acidocella sp.
AGCGATATTCTGCGGTCAGTGAAAGGCCAGGAACGCTGGCGACCGGGTAGGATAAACCACCAATAATATCATAAGCAAAGCTGCCATGGGTAACGCTGGCGGTTGCTGCGCCTACAGTCGGTACCGTTACCGAATAATCAGAATTATAGAACTGATAGCCAACGCCGGCGCCCACATAAGGGATAATCGGCAAGCCAGCAGGGATATCATAGAGCACGTTGATCATTGGGCCGAACTTATTGTCGTAGCGGCCAGCTTTTACGCTGTACCCCGAAGACAAGACCTTGCTTGGGGTGTTGTGGATGTAGTCGATATCAAGCTGGACGCGAAAACCATCACCAAAACCATAACCGACGCTGGCAATACCAGTATAGCCGGGCTGGTATTGCACCTTGCCTGCGCCGCCGAAACCATTAATCGTGCCGCTGACATTAACCGAGTTTTCTAATGTGGTTCCTGCCTCGCCCGCGACATAGATACCGCTGATGGGCTGAGCGTGGGCTGCCAGGGGTAATGACAGGCAGGTTGCGGCAGCGAGAAAAAGACGAAACTTCATGTAGCGGCTCCTGAAGGGAAATTACGAAATTAAGTATCGTAGAGAAAAATTAACTTTACAATAGAAGTCGTTACACACGGAGGCTAATCTACCTCACCGTGGTAAAAACAACACAAGTTTTGGGAATTTAGGCCAACAGGAGCAACCCCTACCATACTAGTCGGGGTTGCTGTGAGTTTCGTGATAATGGCATCTGCTGATCCGTCATCATGGGCGGTACGGGCGAATTGTTAGTTAAGCACGATTTCCACACGGCGATTCTGCGGCTCACGCACGCCGGGGCCGGTTGGCACCAGCAGGTGGGTTTCACCGTAACCGTGAATGGAGATTTCTGCAGCCGGAACACCGTCAGCCATCAATTTAACAGCCACCGCTTTGGCGCGGCGAACCGACAGACCCTGGTTATAGGTTGGTGTGCCGGAAGTGTCCGTATAGCCAGAAACATTGATGGTCGTGAGTTTGACAGCCTGGCTGTCAATTGCGGCCTGGGCGATAACTTGCTCAGCGCGCGGGGTCAGGTTGGATTTATTCCAGTCAAAGAACACCAGATAGGTCTTAGCTGGCGCCGGGGCGGGAGCGGCCATCGGGGCCTGAACCGGGGGTGCTGCAACAGGGGCGTTGAACAACTGGTAGCGCAGGCCCAGCATGAAGCTGTGCTCGGAGATTTGACCGATGTGAAATGGCGACTGGTTGATATTGCTAACGGACAACGCCGTGTAGTTGCGGCTTTCGACCATTTGGGTGAAGCGGTACTCACCGGTGACTGACAGGCCCGGCACCGCCGCGATTGGGTAGGACAGACCGGCGATCACATCATATGCGAAACTACCGTGGGTACCAGACAAGGTGTCACCAGTACCAGCATCAAACAAATGCGGCGAAAGGGTGGTGAGCTGGTAACCCACACCGGCACCTACATAAGGGAATACCGGCAGACCGAGACTTAAATCATACAGCACATTCACCATCGGGCCGTATGATTCGACGTTACCCTGACCATTTTCGTATAATTTTTGACCAGCATAAAGGTCATGGAAAGAGTGTACGCTATTCTGGGCAAACACGCCGTCGAGCTGCACCCGGAAGCCATCACCAAAACCATATCCAATGGATCCGACACCGGCGATACCTAGGTTGGTTTGCAATGTGCCTGAAGGAATTAGACCGTGACTGTAGGTGTAATTAAAAGCGTTGAGGCTGTTGGCACCGAACTCGAGGCCGACGTAAGGGCCGGTAACCGGCTGAGCCTGGGCTGCCAGCGGCAGGGCGAGGCAAGTGGCGGCAGCTAGCAGAATGCGCAATTTCATCACTATCTCCACGAATTTTGTACACAGTAAACCAAATTAAGTTTGTTGTAATGAGCGCGGCGCAACAATCTCCACAACACAATGAAAAATTCACGGACTGTGGTAAATTTGCTGCTATCTTGGAGAGGCTAGAAATAGGCGGAAACTGGCCCACGCAAAGGAAAGCGAGCTTATTGGTGAGGTATGCTGAGGGCGGCGCAAACAAAAACGGCGCCGCATTGCTGCGACGCCGTTTGTGAAATTCCCTTAAAGCGCCGAATTAGGCAGCTTGCAGGTTTTCCGCCGAGAGCTTGCCTTGCTGGCCGCTCTGAATTTCGTAGCGGATTTTCTGGCCCTCATTGAGGGTGCCAAGGCTTGAGCGTTCAACAGCCGAAATATGCACGAATACATCTTTCGAGCCATCGTCAGGCTGAATGAAGCCATAACCTTTAGTTGCGTTAAACCACTTAACAGTACCTGATGCCATATCGCATCTCCTAAACAACAGCGACCCACAACGCGTAGGCCGGAATACTCTTCAATTGCCGGAAAGCGCCGAGGCCATAAAGCCGATAAGCACGTAACAACGAAAAACGAAAAGCGCCGTGAAGATGGTATATACAGTTTCCAGCAAAAAAGCCAGGGGTTTATCCCTTCGGCAAATCGCTAGACTGCCAGCCGCCGCCAAGAGCTTGAATCAGCGAAATACTGGCCAAAAGCCGTTCCTGCTGCACGTTCAGGGCGGTTTGCTGGTCGTTGAACAGGGTTGCTTGGGCGGTAACGACAGTGGTGTAGGCCTGCGTGCCTGCCTGGTATTCGTTTAACGCAATCTGCACGGCGCGCGCGGCATCGGCCACCGCAGCCTGTTCCACCTGCGCCTGCTGCGCCAAAACCCGCAGGTTTGAGAGGTCATCCTCAACCTGCTGGAAGGCGGTCAACACGGTCTGGCGATAGGTGGAGATGCTCTCCTGATAGCCAAATTTTGCTGCCGCCACGGTGGCGCTGCGCGTGCCGCCGTTGAAAATGGTTTCGCCAGCACTGCTGCCGAGCGACCACAAAGCATTGCTGAGCGAGAATAGGCTGGTAACCGGGTTGGCGGAAAACCCGCCGAGTGCTGAGAGACTGATGGTTGGGTAGAACGCGCCGATGGCAACGCCAATTTGTGCGTTATTCTCCGCCATAACTCGCTCGGCAGCGGCGATGTCGGGCCGGCGTTGCAGCAAGGTTGAAGGCACGCCCACGGGGATTTCAGGCAAGGCCACGATTTGCTGGCCCGGCGGCAGGGATAGATCAGCCGGTGCGTGGCCTACTAGTACTGCAATTGCGTGCTCATACTGGGCGCGCGCCACACCGGCGCTGATCAGCTGCGCCTGTGCGCCTTCCAGCTGAGCACGGGCGGTGATGACATCGAGCGGCGTGGCGACCCCGGCGCTGAACTGGTTTTGGGCAATTTGCAGGCTGCGCTGATAGGCCGCGACGGTTTGCTGCAACAGCGTGATCTGCGAATCGGCACCGCGCATGCTGACATAATCGGTGGCCAACAGAGCTTGTTCAGAGAGTGTGGCGTTGGCGAGATCAGCGGCGCTGACTTGGGCGGCGGCGGCATTGGCCTGAATCTGACGGCGAATTTTGCCCCAGATATCAGGTGACCAGCTAACCGAGCCTTCAAACGTGCCGCTGGTATGCGGGCCGCTAGCTGCACCAGCACCGCCACTGCCCGCCCGCGTGGCACTGCCCGTAACGCCGACGACGGGAAATAATTGCCCCCTCACCTCATCGGTGATCGCCTCGGCCTGCTCGAAGGCCGCGTTATCAGCCGCCAGGGTCTGGTTATTAACGGAAACCAGCGGTTCCAGCTTGTTCAGTTCGGAATCATTAAACAATTCCCACCAATTGCCCTTCGGCACCGCATCGGCGGGTTGTGCCTGCGCCCAACCAGGGGCTTCCTTATATGCCGCCGGGGCGGCCATGGTGGGCTGATTATAATCGGGCCCCACCATGCAACCGCTCAAGGCAATGCTTAGTGTCAAAATCAGAACTCGCCTCATTCGGCCTCCAGGAGTCTTACCGCGCGCGGTGCTGCTTTGGTTGTCCGGCCCCAACGGTCCAGGAATAGATACACAACCGGCGTGGTGTAAAGCGTTAGCGCCTGGCTGACGATAAGGCCGCCAATGATGGTAATGCCCAAAGGTTGTCGCAACGATGCCCCTTGCCCCAGTCCAATGGCCAGCGGCAAAGCACCCAGAATGGCAGCACAGGTGGTCATCATGATCGGGCGGAAACGCAAGACGGCGGCTTTGAAGATAGCATCCTGGGCGGAGAGATTGTCACTGCGCTCAAGCTGGAGCGCAAAATCGATCATCAGAATGGCGTTCTTTTTGACGATGCCGATAAGCAAAATAACGCCGATCAACGCGATGATGGTGAGGGGAATATTTAATATCAGCAGCAACAGCAGAGCGCCAACGCCGGCCGAAGGAATGGTGGAAATGATGGTGATAGGATGGATGGCGCTTTCATACAAAACCCCCAACACGATATACACGGCAGCCAGTGCTGCGAGAATCAGTAACGGTTCGGTACTCATTGACGATTTAAATGCCGCGGCGGTACCCGCAAAGCTGCCCTGAATGGAGACAGGCACGTCCAGGTTACTCATGGTTTTGGTGATTTCCGCTGCCGCCGTGCCAAGCGCCACACCGGCTGGCAGGCTAAAGGAGATGGTGCTGGCGAGCTCACCACTTTGATGATTGACCGCTACCGGTGTGGTACCAGACTTGTAGGATGCCACCGCCGCCAGGGGAATCATGGTTTCCGGGTTGGTGCTGAGCGATGTCCCGCTTGATGCGCTCGACTTGCCGCTGCTGGCGATACTGTTGATGGCTTGGTTGGTCGCTGAATCTAACGCGACTGTTGAAATATTGCTGGCCTTGCTGGCGGTGCTGCCGGCCGCAATAATAGTGCCAGCGGGGAAGTTGGTTTGTGAAGCGCCACTGGCGGAACCGCCCGCAGTGCTGATGTAAATTTGGCGGAGCATATCAGGGGTTTGCAGATATTGCGGTGCGAGCTCCATGATCACTTTATACTGGTTGAGCGGATTATAAATGGTGGAGACCGAGCGCTGGCCATAGGCATCGTAAAGCGTGTTATCGATTTGAGCAGGTGTAACATTATAGGCTGAAGCCACCGTGCGGTTGATGACCAGATCAGTCTCAAGCCCGCCTTGCTGAAGGTCGGCGTTCACGTCCAGTAATGTTTTATCCTGCTTTAAGGCGTCGACGATTTTGGGTACCCAGGTGTATAATGTTGCAGGATCATCACACAGCAGAGTGTATTGGTACTCAGCATTGCTTTGGCGTCCGCCCTCACGAAAATCCTGCGCCGGAACCATATAAATTTGAGCGCCAGCAATGGCTGCCAGCGGTTTGCGTAACCGCGCCACAATGGCAGTGGCTGAAACTTTGCGCTCCGATAATGGCTTTAACTGCATGAATAAAAAACCGCTATTGGTTGCGCGGCCACCGGTAAAACCTGAAACAGTGGCTACCCCAGGGTCATGTTGAACAATGGCTTGCAGCTGGCCAAGTTTTATTTTCATTAGGGCAAAAGAGATGCTTTGATCAGCCTGGATACCCCCGATGATGAGGCCATTATCCTGCTCTGGGAAAAATCCCTTAGGCACCTCAATAAATAAAAATACGTTCAGGCCCACTGTGCAAAATAAAATCAGTGCCACCAGTTTGGCATGGCGCAACGCCCAAGCCAATGAAGTTTCATACCGGCGTTCAAGCCAATTAAAGCCAGATTCCAAAGCAAGTTTGAATCGGCTGGGTTGCCGAGCGGTATCGGCGTTATGGCGCATAAACATCGCACAGAGCACTGGTGTGATGGTTAGTGAGACAATCAATGAAATTAAAATGGTAATTGATAACGTTTCCGCGAATTCTCGAAATAATCTGCCGACAAGGCCGGGCATTAATAATATTGGTAAAAACACCGCAATCAATGAAAGGCTCATTGAGAGTACCGTGAAGCTCACCTCAGCACTGCCACGCAAGGCGGCAGCCAAAGGCTCCATGCCATCTTCAAGGTGGCGCTGAGTATTTTCAACCACCACAACAGCATCATCAACCACAAAACCAGTGGCGATGGTGAGGGCCATAAGGGATAAATTATCAAGGCTGAAGCCAAGCAAATACATCGGCCCGAAGGTTCCAATGATGGAAATGGGTACGGCGATGCCTGGAATGACCGTTGAACGAATAGAGCGCAGAAACACAAATACCACGCCAACCACAAGCAAAACGGCGATAAAAAGTGTTCGCTCAGTGTCAGCCAAAGCAGCACGGATTGATTGCGAACGGTCAAGTGCAATATCCATATGAATGCTTGGTGGCAATGCAGCCTCCAGGCGTGGCAATAATGCCTTTATCTGGTCAACTGTTTGGATAACGTTGGCTGATGGGGTGGGATGCAAAATAACCAGCACCGCGTGATTGCCGTTAAACAACCCAGCATTTCTGACATTTTCAACTGAATTGCTCACATTTGCAACGTCTTGCAAATGTACAGCCGCACCATTTCGATAAGCGATGGTGAGATCGCGATATTGCTCAGCCACTGTCGCTTGGTCGTTGGTATAAATTTGAAACCTTTGGCTACCTTGGTTAACGTACCCCTTTGGGCTGTCTGCATTGGTTGCGGCCAATGCGGCGCGGATATCTTCCAGGCCGATACCGTATTTAGCCAAGGGGCCCGGCACCAAATCCACCCGTACTGCCGGTAAGGCAGAGCCGCCTAATTCAACTTGGCCAATACCCTCAATTTGAGAAAATTGCTGCATCAGAATTGTATCAGCCGAGTCGTATAATTGCCCGGGTGTAAGTGTTTTTGATGTCAGCGCCAAAATCATAATTGGTGCGTCAGTAGGGTTTACTTTTTCATAGCTGGGATTTGAATGCAGGGTGCTCGGCAAATCCACACGGGCGGCCTGGATGGCGGCTTCAACGTCACGGGCGGCACCATCAATGTTACGATCAATCCCGAATTGCAAAATGATACGCGTGGTGCCAACGCCACTTTGCGAGGTCATTTCAGTAACATCAGATATAATGCCCAAATGCCGCTCAAGCGGACCGGCAACTGAGGAGGCCATGGTGCTGGGGCTGGCACCGGCCTGGTTGGCAGATACCACAATGGTGGGAAACGAGATGTTCGGCAAAGGTGCCACTGGCAATTTAAAAAAAGCCAGGGCACCGCTTAATGCAATTCCCACCGTTAATAGCGTTGCCGCAACGGGCCGCTTGATGAAAATGGCGCTTAAATTCATGTAGCACGCCGCCTTACACGCTGCGCCAGGGAGTCAAACGCCAGATAAATCACCGGCGTGGTGAATAGAGTGAGAACCTGACTGACCATCAAGCCACCGATGATGGCCAAACCAAGAGGTGCGCGTAATTCGGCGCCCTGCCCGCCCCCCAGCCATAATGGTACGGCAGCCAGCATGGCGGCAACGGTGGTCATTAAAATGGGGCGAAACCGCAGCATACTGGCTTCATAAATGGCATCGCGGGCGGATTTCCCCTCGATGCGTTCGGCATGCAAGGCAAAGTCAATCATCATGATCGCATTCTTTTTCACGATGCCGATAAGCAATACAATGCCGATGATGCCGATGACATCAAGCCCATCACCCGCAACCCATAAAAACAACAAGGCACCGATGCCTGCGGATGGCAGCGTTGAGAGAATGGTCACAGGATGAATGAAGCTCTCATACAGCACGCCCAACACGATATAAACGGCGATCAAAGCGGCCAGCACCAGAAACACCTCATTGCTGAGGGATCTTTGAAACGCCAACGCCGCACCTGCAAAAGTGGTGGTGATTTGCGGCGGGAAATTCAGACTTTTCTCGGCAGCGGTAATATTATTGACCGCCGTTCCCAATGAGGCGCCAGGTGCCAGATTAAATGAAACCGTTGTCGCCGGAAATTGCCCAAGATGCTCGATGACCAAAGGCTCAAGCTGGGTCGTGAAAGTTGCGATCTCACGCAGCGGCACCTGCCCGCCGCTGGCCGATGAGGAGGGCAGATACATGCTTTCGAGCGCGGCCAGCCCGTCCGCCTGATTTGGATCAACTGTCATGATCACGCGGTACTGATTGGTTTGGGTAAAAATTGTCGAGATAATTCGCTGCCCAAAAGCGTCATACAAGGCGCTATCGACGGTAGCGGGGGTGATGCCGAATTGTGCTGCGTTGGCGCGGTTAATGTTGATGTAAACTGAGAGACCACTATTGGCGAGGTCAGAGGCGAGATTTGTTAATTGTGGAATTGTCGATAATTTATTCATCAACAGCGGGACGTATTTGGTAAAGTCAGACTGGTTGATATCCTCTAGCGAGAATTGATATTGCGTCGGGCTAACCACGGTATTCAAGGTGAGGCTTTGTACCGGCTGCATATACAAGGCAATGCCCGGCACTTTGGCAACCTCCTGGTTCAACCGGATGATAATGGCGCTGGCGGAATCGCTGCGCTGGTTGAGCGGTTTTAGATTGATGAGAAAACGGCCTTGATTGAGGGTATTATTTGTGCCGTCAATCCCGATATAGGATGACAGGCTGACAACATCCTTATCCTTTAAAATAACATCGGCAAGTTGCTGCTGATGCACCGCCATCGCGGCATAGGAGGTGGATTGTGACGCCTGGGTGATCCCCTCGATCACCCCGTTATCCTGCACCGGGAAGAAGCCCTTGGGAATGTAAACATACATCGCCACCGTAACCAAAACCGTTGCCACCGCCACCGCCAGTGTTAGGCGCGCATGGGCCAGAACCCAGGTTAGACTTTGAGCGTAGGCGGCGATCAGGCGGTTGAAAATCTCTTCGCTTTTTTGCTCAAATTTGTTGGGATGCTGATCCGCTTTGTCCTTTAGAAGGCGTGCACATAACATCGGCACCAGGGTCAGCGCGACGATCGCTGAGATGATGATGGTGACCGCCAATGTTATGGCAAATTCGCTGAACAGCCGGCCAACCACATCCCCCATAAATAGCAGCGGAATCAGCACCGCTATCAACGAAACCGTCAGAGAGATAATGGTAAAGCCGATCTGCCCGGCACCTTTGAGCGCTGCCTGCAATGGCGACTCGCCCATGTCGATGAAGCGCGAGACGTTTTCAATCATCACAATAGAATCGTCCACCACAAAGCCGGTGGCAACGATCAGCGCCATGAGTGAAAGGTTATCAATTGAAAACCCGAACATGTACATCGCGGCCAATGTGCCGATGAGCGAGACCGGCACCGAAATGCTCGGGATGAGGGTAGCGCGGAAATTGCGCAGAAACAGGAAAATCACCAACACTACCAATGCCACACTGAGCATAAGTTCAAATTCGGCATCCGAGACCGAGGCGCGAATTGACGTGGTGCCGTCAGACAGCACTGTGACATTCATGTTAGCCGGCAAACCGGCTTGCAACGTGGCAAGCATCGCCTTGATCGCATTGACTGTTTGAATCACGTTGGCGTTAGGTTGGCGGTCAACATTGAGGATGATCGCTGGGGTACGATTCATCCAGGCACCCAGCTCCTCATTTTCAGGTGCCGAGATAACTGTGGCGACATCCTTCAGGTGCACCGGCGCACCATTTTTATAAGCGATAATGAGATCATTATATTGCGATGGGTCGGTGATCTGATCATTGGCGTTGATGGTGTAGGTTTGCGTTGGACCAGAGAAACTACCCTTGGGCGTGTTAACGTTGAGATTGTTCACGATGGTGCGGATATTGTCGATGCTCAGACCATAAGATGCCAAGGCAAGCGGATTTACCTGAATGCGCACCGCCAACTGGTTGCCACCGCTGATGGTGACCAGACCCACACCGGAGATTTCTGATATTTTCGAAGCCAGTTGGGAATTGGCCAAAGCTTCGAGGTCAGTCAGCGCCAATGTTTTTGATGTCACCGCCAGAGTCAAAATCGGCGCGTCGGCGGGATTTACTTTTGCATAGATCGGCGGCGCCGGCAGGTCACTTGGCAATAGGTTACCCGCGGCATTGATGGCAGCCTGAACTTCCTGCTCGGCGATATCGAGGCTGAGCGACAGGCTGAATTGCAGTGTGATCACCGAGGCTCCGGCGGAGCTTGCCGAAGACATTTGCTGCAGCCCTTCCATCGCGCCAAGCTGGCGTTCCAGAGGTGCTGTCACGGAAGAGGTCATCACATCCGGGCTGGCGCCGGGATAGAAAGTTTGCACCTGGATGGTGGGGTAATCGACATCAGGCAGTGCCGAGACCGGCAGGAACTTGTAGGCAAGCAGGCCAACCAGCACCACCGCAATCATCAATAACGATGTTGCGACCGGCCGGAGGATGAATAATTTGGAGGGGTTCATGGCCGCACAGAAATTACTGCGCTGTGGCAGGTGGCGCGTGTTTTTTATGAGGTGCGGCAGCAGCACCTGGGGCTTGGTTGACGATCGTCACCTTCATGCCATCAGTTAACCGGTCCACACCGTCAGTCACCACCACCTGGCCAACGCTAAGGCCTTTGGTGATCACGGTATTGGTGCCATCAGTGATGCCGGGCGTGACGGTTTGCACGGACACTTCATTGTTGGCCCCAACCAGATACACATAGCTACCTGGCGCACCGCTTTGCACGGCTTGCGCCGGCACCAGGGGAACATTCTGCAAGGTCTTAACCGTTAGATGAATATTGACAAATTCGTTGGGGAATAAAACCGAATTCGCATTGGCAAAGGTGGCGCGTAATTTTACCGTGCCGGTGCTGGTGTTTACCTGATTATCCACAGCGGTCAGCGTACCATCAGCAATTTTGGTGGAATCATCGCTGGTATAGGCACCGGCGACCAGAGTAGCGCCGGACTGCATCTGCGCCAGCACCGGCGCCAGTTCGGTTTGTGGAATGCTGAAAATAACCGTGATGGGGGTAATGGTGGTGATCACTGCAATGCCGGTGGTGCTGCCGGAAGTGACATAATTGCCAGGATCAACCAGACGCAACCCCATGGTGCCCGCGACTGGGGCGATGATGTGGCAATAGGTGAGGTCCAGCTTGGCGGTATCGATCTGTGCCTGATCAACCTGCACGGTAGCGGTTTGTTGGGCTACCAGAAATTTCTGGTCCGCCACCTGCTGAGCCGAGATGGAATCTTGTTTTTGCAAAATCTCGTAGCGCGCAAGGTCAGATTTGGCCTGTGCCAGGGTGGCGCTGTCCTTGGCCTGTTGCGCGTTATATTGCTCTAGTTGCACCTGATAGGGTCGCGGATCGATTTGGGCGAGGTATTGGCCCTTGCTGACGGTTTCACCTTCGGTGAAAGCGACATCGGTGAGGTAGCCGCTGAGCTGCGGCAAAACCGTTACGGTGGCGGTTGGTGTAACCGTGCCAAGGGCGGCGACGGTTTCCGGCATCGGGCCTGATATAACTTTTGCAACACCCACCGCCTGTGCTGAAGCAACATGGGTCGAGGCTGACGGCCCGGCATGACGCCAATAGGTGAAAATCCCAACAAGAAGAATAACGATGAGCAGGAAAATCAGCGAACGCCACCGCCGCTTTGGTTTTGCTACGCCGTCGACTACCGGTTCAACCACGCCAGACTCCAGTTGTTGTCATTTACATGGCGATGCAAGCTGTTATTGCCACTTTATTCACGTATGCCGCGTTACCGGCATATAACAAATTGTAACACGATTGGCTCAGGCAGACTGTATCAGAGCTACGCCGCCCATGTAGGGGCGCAAGACCTCAGGTACATTAACCGTTCCGTCCTCGTTCTGATAAGTCTCCAGCACCGCAATCAGGGCGCGGCCTACCGCCACGCCGGAGCCGTTCAAACTATGCACAAAGCCCAAAGATTTGCCGTCCGCCTCGCGGTAGCGGGCGTTCATCCGGCGAGCCTGGAAAGCGCGGGTGTTGGAGCAGGAGGAGATCTCGCGGTACATGCCCTGGCCGGGCAACCAGACTTCAAGATCGAAGGTTTTGGCGGCAGAGAAGCCAGTATCACCAGCGCACAGCAACACCCGGCGATAGGCGAGGCCAAGGCGCTCTAGAATGGTCTCGGCGCAGCGGGTCATGCGTTCGTGTTCAGCATCACTATCGTTGGGGTGCGTAATGCTGACCATCTCGACCTTTGGGAATTGATGCTGGCGCAGCATGCCACGTACATCGCGCCCCGCCGAGCCGGCTTCTGAGCGAAAGCAAGGGGTGAGTGCTGCGACACGGATGGGCAGTTGCGCCACCGGCACAATCTCGTTGGCAACCATGTTGGTCAAAGAGACTTCGGCTGTGGGGATCAGCCAACGGCCATCGGTGGTTTTAAACAAATCCTCGGCGAATTTGGGAAGCTGTCCGGTGCCGAACATGCTGGCATCATTTACCAGCAAAGGCACCGTGGTTTCAGTGTAGCCATGCTCATGAATATGCACATCAAGCATAAACTGCCCAAGCGCACGCTCCAGCCGGGCCAGCCCGCCGCGCAGAACCGTAAAGCGCGCGCCAGCCAGCTTGGCGGCTGCTCCAAAATCCATCTGGCCAAGTGCTTCGCCAATTTCAAAATGTTGCTTGGGTGAAAAGCTAAATTCTTTTACCAAGCCTACAAATTTCACCACCTGGTTATCGGCTTCGTCACGCCCGTCTGGTACGTCAGCATCCATAATGTTAGGCAAAATGCTTAACCGTTCACGCAGAGCTGCTTCAAGCTGCGGCACCTCGGCCTCCAGGCTTTCCATGCTGGCACGCAACTTTGCGCCCTCAATTTCGAGTGCTGATGTATCAGCTTGGGCGCGCTTTGCTTCACCAATTTGTTTGGCCAATGCGTTGCGGGCCATTTGCAGCACTTGCAACTGCGCAACACCGGCGCGGCGCGCATCATCAGCCTGCAAAGCCGCGCTGGCAGCTTCGGGCAACCGCCTGCGCGCCATGGCAGCATCAAACACCGCGGCATTCTCACGGATGGCGCGAATGTCATGCATCGGTTTTATCCTCGGTTGTATCGGCTACGCTTGTCTCATCCGCCGTTTTAGGCTCGACCATTTTTACCGAAAAAACCGAGATTTCATAAAGTATGATCAAAGGTATGGCCAAACCTGACTGGGTTAGCACATCCGGCGGCGTTAAAACGGCGGCGACAATAAAGCAGCCGACATAAGCGTAGCGGCGGTATTTTTTCAAACCAGCTGAAGTAATAATCCCGACCTTGCCGAGCAAAGTCAGCAGCACCGGCAATTCAAATGACAGGCCGAAAGCAAAGATCAGCTTCATCACCAAATTCAGATAATCTGAAACCTTGGCCATCAGATCGATTTGGATGTCACTGCCGGGGGCGGTGTTTTGGAAGCTCAAGAAAAACTTCCAGGCGGTCGGAAAAATCACATAATAAGCCAGCGCGCCACCGGCGAAAAACAAGATCGGCGTGACCACCAGAAACGGCAGCATCGCGCGCTTTTCCTTGCGGTACAGGCCAGGGGCGATGAACAGCCATAATTGTGAAGCGATCACTGGGAATGATATAAACGCCGCGCCAAACATTGCGACTTTAATGTAAGTGAAAAACGCCTCGTAGAGTGCCGTGTAAATCAACTGCGGTTTTTGGCCGCGCGCCTCTAGGGCGTTCGCCAAGGGGGCAGCCAGAAAATCATAAATCTGGGGTGCAAAATGGTAGCACAGGAAAAATGCGATCACGAAGGCGATCGCCGACCACATCAGCCGCCGGCGTAACTCCGCCAGATGGTCCAGTAACGGCATTTCCTTATCGTTGATCTCATCCGTTACCGGCTCGGCTTCATCCATCACTTAGTACCCCCAACGTCTGGTGCCAGGCGGGATGAACGCCGGCACCGGCTGCTTGCGTGCTGCATCTGGCGGAATAAAGGCGGGAGCTTCGGGTATCTCCTCGGCCACTTCCACCACTGGTGCGCTGTAAATACTATTCGGCACCGGCTGAATGGCGTTAGGGCCAAATTCGGCCTCGGCCAGGGCCGATTTAATCGAACCATCCGGGTCGATGGTCTGTTCGGCGGCAGCTTTGAAGTCGAACCGCCGCAATTTGTTGATCTCGGTCTTCACCTCGGAGAGGTTGGCATCGCGCATCATCTCATCGATATGGCCCTGAAACTCGGCGGCCATGCCGCGCGCCTTTTTCATCAGCCCGGTCACGGTTTTAATGGCGACAGGCAAATCCTTTGGCCCGATGGCGATCAGCGCCACCGCCATAATCAGACCGATCTCTGCCCATGAAAATCCAAACATGCGCCGCTTGCTAGCAGCCTAAAGCCGCTTCGGCAAAGCCCTGGCAATCCGCTCCAGCCCGGAATCGCGCAAGCCCAGCTCGCCCAAGTGGGCGATGGTGTTTTCAAGGTACTCGCGGCAGGTGCCTAAATCACCGCAGCCGGTTGCAATCAGGGCGGCGGTCTGTTCAACGCTGATTTCCGGCAGGTAGCGCGGGTGCTTACGGTTGATGATGAAGGTTAGGGCGCGGATGGGGCCGTTCGGGGTGCGCAAGGGCACCCAGCGGGCCAGATAAGCCCCGCCAAACATCTCGCGTTGCCATAACAGGGCAAGTTCAGTGTTAATTTTGCTGGCGGCAATTTTAAACGCCACACCTTTGCAAGCGCCGCCATGGTCAAGTGCCAGCATCAGGCCCGGGGTTTCCAGTGTGCCGCGGCCCATCAACATTTTCAGGCAAAACCGGCGGTGATAGCCATGCAGCAAAGCCGCCCGCTTCTCCACGTAGTCAAAGGCCGGGTTCCAGATCAGCGACCCATAGCCGAAAACATATAAATCCTGGCCCGGTTCGTGCTGCGCCAGGGTGGCTTCCAGAAGCGACGCCATCTCGGCTTCAGTGCGGAACTTCATGTCGGGGTGAATTTGCGCGTATTCGCGCTGACGGGCCCTTAATGTCCCGTCCATCAGGGTTTCGCGGGTGATTTTAAGCGGTCTGGTCAATTTCAGGTTCCGTCTCCGGGCGCTGTTCAGCGTCCAACGCCACGGCGGAAGGCGCCTCATCTAGCGGCTCTTCAACTGGCATTGATAAAGCCACCTGCGGGTCGATCAATAATTCTTCGCGCTTGGGCAGATCACGCAGGTCATTTAGGCCAAATTGCGCCAGGAACGCCGGGGTGGTGCCCCATAAAGTAGGGCGGCCGGGGGATTCGCGGCGGCCCTTGGTGGTGATCAGGCCATTTTCCAGCAGCAGGTCGAGGGTATTTTGCGACAGGCTGGCACCGCGAATATCCTCGATCTCAGTGCGGGTAACCGGTTGGTGATAGGCCACGATCGCCAGTGTTTCCATCGCCACACGCGGCAGACGGCGCGGCAGTTCGACCACTTTACGCAGTGCCACGGCGATATCAGGCGCTGAGCGGAACTGCCAGCCGCCCGCGACCTCCTGCAAGGTAACGCCCCTGCCCTCATATTGCGCCATCAGCGACCCCATCACCGCGTCCACGTCAATGGTTTCGGGCAGCAGATTGGTCAGCACCCGCAGGGTCACCGGCTCGCGGCTGGCAAAAATCAAGGCCTCTGCGAGCCGAGTTGCGCGGGTGAAAATCTCGTCTGCCGGTTCAGCCGTCTCGCTCATTGTCACCCTTATGCACCAGAATGGGGCCGAAATTAGTCTCTTGCCGCAAAGTCAACGCACCGCTGCGGGCCATCTCCAGCCCCGCGACCAGTGTCGCTGAGAGAGCGGCGCGCTTGGGCAGGCCGCCAGCCAGATCATCCGGCAAAAACGCATCCAAGCTCGACCAGTCCGGCATTGAGCCGAGCAGTTTTTGCAATCGCTCCAAGGCGTTCTGTACCGAGAAATAGGTCATCGGCTTGGGCCTATATTGCTGCCTGGCGCCCGAGCGCCGCCGTGCCGCCAAATAGGCGCTGAGCAGACTGCTCATATCCAAACGCAGCTTTGAGCGGTCAGTTTCCACCATGTCCTCAGGCGTGCCGCGGGCAAACACATCCCAACCAAGCTGCGGGCGCTTGGCCATCCAGGCGGCGGCGGCCCGCACTGCCTGCAAATCGATCAGGCGGGCGGCGAGGATTTCAGCAGCGGCCTCGGCGTCCTCGGGTTCGCCGGTGGCGGGTAGCAGCAGGCGCGATTTCAGCCAGGTGAGCCAGGCTGCCATCACCAGCCAGTCGGCAGCGAGTTCCAGCCGCACCCGACGAGCCCCCTCAATCACCGCCAGAAACTGCTCGACCAAAGCCAGGATGGAGATTTTATGGAGGTCAAGTTTTTGGGCACGGGCGAGTTCGAGCAGCAAATCCAGCGGGCCTTCAAAACCGTCAAGTTGCAGGACCAGGGAATCAGAATCCATTGGCATGTCCGCTCATGCGCATCACCAGGTCCATCGCCCAGGGCAAAATGCTGTTCAAACTATCAGTCACAGGGTCAAAATGAATGCCAAATTGTTGTAGCAATGTGGGCAGCACAAACAACAGTAGCATGACCAATACCAGACCATATTTCTCAACGCTGGAGACCCAGATGGCAGCGCGTAACGGCAATACCCCCACCAGCACGCGGCCACCATCCATCGGCGGCATGGGGATGAGGTTAAACAGGCCCAGAACGAGATTCACCTCGATAAAGTAAGTTAAAAAATCAGCGGCGTAGCCGAGCGACAGCAGTTGCGCCCCCAGGATCGCCAAGGCGAAATTCATCGCGGGGCCGGCCAGCGCCACCAGCACCATCAGCCGGCGCGGGTTATGGTTGGTGCCGATGTGCAAGGCCTGTGCGTTCACCGGCACTGGCTTGGCCCAGCCGAACATGAAGGCGACGCGGCCGATGGTGGCCAGCTGCGAGACCACCAGGAAAATCGGCAAAAACACCGTGCCGATTTTATCAACATGCTTGATCGGGTTGAGTGACAGCCGCCCAGCGGCTTTGGCGGTGGTATCACCCATTGCCCAGGCTGCCAGACCATGAGCCAGCTCATGCAGGATAATCGCGATCAGAGTGGCCAGAACGCCGTAGATGGCCTGCATGATCATGCTGCAAGGGCCCGCAGAATGCTGAGGTTCCCGGCCATGTCACCAGGGCAGTATAATGCGATGTCACAGCCTGCTTTGAGAGCGGCCATAGCCCGCTCTGATGGTGTGCCGCTCAGCGCACCCATCGCCAGATCATCGCTGACCAGCGTGCCGGAAAAGCCTATTTTGCCGCGAATCACCTCGCTGATTACCTTGGACGACAGAGTGGCGGGGTGTGCTGCATCATAAGCCTCATACACAATATGGGCGGTCATGGCCCAGGGTAGCGTGTTGTTGGCGATAAAGGGGAAAAAATCCGGCGCGAGGTCAACATCACTGGCAATCTTTGGCAGGCCGAGGTGAGAGTCAATTTGCGCCCGCCCATGGCCTGGGATGTGTTTGATAACTGGCGTGATACCCGTTGAGATGATCCCCTCCGCGATTTTTGCGCCAAGGAACGCCACAATTTTAGGGTCTTCGGAAATGGCGCGGTCGCCGATGACATCGCTGGCGCCAGGGTAGCGCAAATCCAGCACCGGGGCGGCGGTCATGGTAAAGCCCGCGGTCTTGACCATGGCACCCAGAGCTTGGCCGTGGGCGAAAGCGGCGTCAGCGGTTTTCAGGCTGGCGGCGGGTGGCAGTTCCGGCCAGTGCGGGGCGCGTAAGCGGGCCACCCGCCCACCTTCCTGATCAACCATAATTACAGCACCGGGCGGCAGGATGGCGCGCAAAGAACTAGTTAATT
>JAQNCT010000101.1 GCA_029077825.1 Acidocella sp.
AGCTCCTGGCCGCATAGCCAGGCATTATCAACCGGCGGGATTCTATCTTAACACCAGCCAGTTCCTGTCCAAGCTTCGGGGACCACCTCAATTCACCGCCTTCGCATCATCTCCGGCCTGCAAATGATAATCATGCAAATTACCAGGAATTTTGAAACAAAAAGCCTGGGTGGAGACGCTGAACACATCGCCCTTGCGAATATTGGTGCCCGCCAGATCATTCCAGGCCTCGCGGATATCAAACGGCCGGTCATACAACCTGGTGCCCACCGCAAAATGCGCTACGCCTGCCAGAACCTCTGGCGCAATGCCGGTCTCCTCAATAGCCTCGCGCACCGCCGCCGCCAGCGGCGCTTCAACCTTGCCATCGATATCATCAATAAACCCGCCCGGTAGCGCGAGCTTGCCGGCACCGGGGGCAAATATCCGGGTGATCAGCGCCACCTGCCCACACTCATCAAGCATCAGCGCATCAGCCGCATGGCGGGCGAACAACCCCACCATTTTGCCATCAGGCAGGTGTAAACGCCCCAAATCCGCCGCCGCTTCAGCCGGGTTCACGCCCAGATTGGCGGCCACCACCCGCGCTATAATCTCACGCCGCAATGCCGGGTGGATGATGATGAAGTCGCGGGCGTAATCGCTCATCAGAAGCCCGCACTGACGCTAGCCGAAATGCCGCCTGATGAAGACAAACGCGCCAACAATCCAAATCCACAGCAGCACCGAAACGAGCAGCACGAAAGCCAGCATGAAACCCGGTGGCCAAACCCGTTCGCGGCGCGGCGGGGTGGCAGTGTCATCATCATCCTGACTGACATATTTGTAGCGACCCACCGTATTGAACTCATGCTGTGGTTCCTGAAAAAACCCACCTGTCATCAAACCGCCCCTCACACCAAATCCATCGGCGTGAGACTAACGGCAACATGTTAATAGTTCGTAATATACCATATAGTAAACGACGGTTTTTAACCTTCGCCCTGCGGACGCTCAAACGCCACCTTACCATCAAAGCTTTGCAGCTTCTCAATATGCATCCAACTAAATTTCGCACCAATCCGCTGCACCAGATAGCTGATCTCCGGCTGGCCGGTGGCCAATGAGGCATTCAGATCAATCGGGGTTTTGAACATGAAACGGCAAGCGAAATGATCGACCAGGAAGGTTTGCCCGCCGGTGGAGGGGTAAACCTGCACGCCGCGATTGGAAACGCCGTTCAAGCGGAACGGTGTGTCTTCCGCAATCGCCGCCAACGCCTTGCCTAGCTCATCGGCACCAAGGTCAGACTCCAAAAACACATCAATCCCCACCAGCGCGCGGCTGCCGGGTTCCACATGCGCGGTCAGCTCCGGCCAGGCCACCAGCGCGAATTTTTTATATTCGCGCGACGGCAAGTTTGAGGAACGACCAAGATTGGCAATCACCTGATCGGTAAAGGCATCGGTGCCAACACCGTGGCCGCGCGGTGATAAATCCCCGGTGAGGTTTTTACCCTCCGCCAGCGTAATGAATAATGCCTGCTCAATTTCCTCAGCCGTGGTAAACGCGCCAATATGGCGCAGCATCATGATGGCAGCGGAGAGCAAAGCGGTGGGGTTGGCCAGCCCCTTGCCGGCAATCTGCGGGGCCGAGCCATGCACAGCTTCAAACATCGCCGCATGGTCGCCAAGGTTTGAAGATGGCGCAATGCCCAACCCGCCCACCAACCCGGCTGCAAGGTCAGAAATAATATCGCCATTCATGTTTGATGTTACAATCACATCAAACTGCTCCGGCGCAATCACCAGCTGATGCGCGCAATTATCGATAATAATATGGTCCTGCGTGATGCTGGGGAAATCCGGACCTACTTTTTCAAACATCCGCTTCATCATGCCTTCGGTCAGCTTCATGATGTTGGCTTTGGTGGCACAGGTTAGCTTTTTACGGTCTTCTGCTACCGCCAAACCAAAGGCGGCCCGCACAATGCGCTCACAGCCTGGGGCGGTCATCAACTTCAAACACTGCGCCACCGAAGGGGTCTGCATATGTTCGATGCCGGCGTACACATCCTCAACATTCTCGCGCACAATCACCATATCAATCCCGCGTCCGGTGAACGGCGTTATCACGCCCGGCAGTTCGCGCACCGGGCGGATGTTGGCATATAACTCAAAATGCTTGCGCAGAGTGACATTGGCGGATTTGCCACCGAAACCAATCGGCGTTTCCAGCGGGCTTTTCAGCGCCAGGCCGTTGCGGGCGATGCTATCAAGCGCCTCACGGGTGACCCCGGTTGCAATGCCCTTTTTGAACACTTCCGCCCCGGCTTCTGCCATTTCCCACGCAATCGGCGCGTTTGCCGCCGCCAATATCTTCATGGTGGCCGCCATTACCTCCGGGCCAATGCCATCACCCGGCAGTGCCGTGACTGTGGTTTTTGGGGATGTTCCGGCAGCAGCGGTCATGTTGGCTCTCCAGTTTGTGGCTGGACGCAGTCTATAGGCTGATGATTTACGCAGCGCTACCGCAACGCAGCATCACCGGGTTTGGTCTTTGTGGTAAACAAAGGATTGATTGATTTTATCCAGCAGATACTGCCCCGCTGTGGTGGGGCCGTAGTGCGGGTTGGGGCCGATCGGCGCCACCTCAGCAGCAAAATCCGGGTCGAAGAAAAACGGCAGAGAATAGCGCTCCTGGCCTGAATTATTCACCACCCGGTGCAGGGTGGAGGTAAACACATCGTTGGTCCAGCGCTGCATCATATCACCGATGTTGACCACGAAACTGCCGTCCACCGGGGGGGCTTCGACCCATAGCCCGGTTTTGGTGCGCACCTGCAAGCCGCCCACCGCATCCTGCGCCAGCAACGTCAGGCAGCCAAAATCAGTGTGCGCGCCAGCGCCAATTTGCGCCTGGGTGATGTGGCCGTGCTGCGGCGGGTAATGCAGCGGCCCTAGCGTGGTCATTGGCGTGGTGAGCCAACGGTCAAAATAATGCGTTTCCAGCCCCA
>JAQNCT010000049.1 GCA_029077825.1 Acidocella sp.
CGAAAGCGGGGACCCCCTCAACTCCCCATCTTCCCAAAAACCACCCCCCCCTCTCACCACGCCACCACCTCACCCCGATAATCAAAAAACCCACCGGTCTGGGCGGGTTCCAACTGGCTTATCACCGCCAGCAAATCCGCCGCCGCCTCATGCGGCGGCCTCACGTTCAAGCCTGATTTCGCAAACGGGCTCGATAAATTGGTCGCCACCGTCCCCGGATGCAGCGCCACACACACCGCCTCCGGC
Organism: Acidocella sp.; assembly: GCA_029077825.1. GTDB lineage: Bacteria > Pseudomonadota > Alphaproteobacteria > Acetobacterales > Acetobacteraceae > Acidocella. The sequence continues at coordinate 247 of JAQNCT010000049.1, forward strand.
TTGCTCCGCTTCACCTCAATCGCTGCCGTATGCACCAACTGATTCAACGCCGCTTTCGCCGCCCGGTAACTATACCAGCCACCAATTTGGTTATCTCCAATACTCCCCACCTTGGCCGATAACGTCGCAAACACCGCCCGCCCGTGGCGCGGCAGCAGCGGCAAAAAATGCTTCATCAACAACGCCGGCCCCAGCGCATTCACCGCAAACGACCTCGCCAGATGCGCGGCACTCAACTCCTTGAAACTTTTCTCCGGCATAAACCCATCCCCATGCAGAAACCCGGTGGCATCAATTACCAACCGCACCTCCTGCCCCACCAAACTTTGTGCCGCCGCCGCTATCGTTGCCTCGGAGACAATATCCACCGGCACCGCCCCGCTGCGCGAAAATCCCACCACATTGGCAAATACCGGCACATTCTCCAGCGCTGCCACCAATGCCTGCCCCACCCCGCCGTGAGCACCAATCACCACCGCCACACCACCCACAGGGAAGGCCGAACAACCCGAGTATATCTGTTCCATTGTTCCCATGTCGGCCCCATTCGTCCATTCGCAACCAGCCGTTTGAAAAATATCACACGCCAACAATTGACATAGCCGCGATTCAAAAGGCCAAGGTGGCTTCATGAAACGTCTCGCCTACGCGCTGGTCTTCGCCATAATCTTCACAGCCCGCCTGGCCTCGGCGCAAAGCCTGCCCGGCACCACTGACCATTACTTCACCACCTCCGATAACGTGCGTCTGCATTACGATGAAGCCGGGCCAAAATCCGCCCCCACCATCATCCTGGTCCCCGGCTGGACCATTCCCGCCTGGATTTTTGCGCCCCAAATCCACGCTTTCGCGGCCCATTATCACGTCATCGCCTTTGACCCGCGTGCCCAAGGCGCCTCGCAAATCGCCCCCAATGGTTACAACCAGGACCGTCGCGGCCAGGATATCGCCGAACTCATCACTCACCTCGGCGCCAGCAAAGTCATCATCATCGGCTGGTCACTCGGCGTGCTCGACACGCTGGCCTACATCCATACGTCAGGAGACTCCCGTATCGCGGCCCTGGTGCTGGTCGATAATTCCGTCGGTGAAAACCCACCCCCCGCGCCAAGCAGCCAGCACCACCACTACCCAACCGAACATACCGCCTTCATGCGCGCCTTCATCCCCGGCATGTTTCAAACCCACCAAGCGCCCGCCTATCTCAACCGCCTGATCAATGCCTGCCTGCGCGTTCCCGCCAACGACGCCCGCCTGTTGCTCGCCTACCCGGTCCCCCGCACCTATTGGCGCGAGGCTCTCTTCTCCACCAGCGTCCCGGTACTCTACATCGTGCGCCCGCACCTCACCGGCCAGGCGCAAAACTTGGCGCTCGACCGCCCAAACTCTCAAACCGCCCTGTTCCCCAAAGCCGGCCACGCTTTATTCGTCGACGAACCAGCCAAATTCAACGCGCTTGTGATAAATTTCATAAAAACTAAGGTTTTGAGCCGATGAAACTCATCCCGCTCTTCCTGGTCTCACTCGCCGCCGTCGGCATTGAAACCGCCCTGACCCGCTATTTCGCCGTCGCCAACTGGTCCGACTACGGCTATTGGGTCATCTCCATCGTGATGGTCGGCTTCGCCTTCAGTGGCGTCACTCTATCCCTTGCACGTAACGCTTTGCTCCGCCACGCCAGCCTATTGTTAGCCACCCTACCGGCTTTGCTCACCCTTAGCGCCGCCCTTGGCTACAGCTTCACCATTCTCAACCAATTCAACCCGTTGCAGTTGCAAAACCAGGCCACTTACCTGCCGCAACTCGGCAACATCGCGCTGTATTACGTCGCTTTGTTACCGTTCTTCTTCCTGGCCGGCTTATTCATTAGCCTCACCTTCGTGGTAAACTCCCAAAATATCGGTCGCGTCTATGCCGCCGACCTCACCGGTGCAGGTCTCGGCTCCATCATCGTCTTGGGCCTGATGTATCTGCTCAGCCCCTTCAACCTCATCCCAGCTCTGCTCCCAGCACTCGCCATCGCCGCCGCCTTCACGCCCAAATTCCGTAAACGCGCCATTTTCGCGGCAAGCCTCGCCTTGGTCCTGTCCGAAACCCTGCTTCTGCTCGGCCCACAAGCCAATGTCAGCCAATACAAACCCATCTACCCGCCGCTCCACACCCCCAACGCCAAAATCCTCACCGAAATCCGCTCCCCGCACGGCGATTATATGCTGCTCGATGATTTCACCGAGCGCGTAAACACTGACATCTCGAACGACTCCGGCATGCTCGGCTACACTGACCCACCGCGCAGCTTTGGCCTGTACCGTGATGGTATCCGCATCGCCAGCCTGCCAAATAACGCCACCCCCAACACCGGCTACGCCAAAGGCGCGCTTGATGCTTTGCCCTACACGCTGCGGCCCAACCCTAATGTTTTATTGGCCGGCGCCTCGGGCGGTTTTCGCATCAATGAGGCGCTCGCCCTGGGCGCCTCCCACATCATTGCTCTCGAGCCTGAACCCGTCCTCTACGGCGCCCTGCAACACGGGCTTGGCACCTCGCCTGCGTTTCCCGCCAACCCTAATGTCACCATTACCAACCTCAGCCCCATCGCTGCCGCACAGTCAGGCGGCCGGTTTGATATCATTGACCTCTCCGCCGACTTCCTCGATTCCTCCCCGGCTAACGTCAACGCCTATACCGTGGAAGCTTTCAAAACCTATCTGAACGCGCTCTCCCCCCATGGCATCATCTCCATCCCGGTCTCAATCCAGGATTTGCCGGTCTATGCGCTACGCATGCTCGCCACATTAAAAACCGCTCTCGCCGCCACCAACACACCTGACCCACTGGCCCATATCATCATCTATCGCTCCGCCTGGAACGCCCGCATCCTGGTCAGCCGTACCGCTTTCACGCCCGCTGACATCAAAACCGCCGCCAAATGGACTGACGACCGCTCCTTCGACATCTCATTTTACCAAGGCTTTGACTTCATCGCCGCCCGCAATAATCTCTATAATGACCTGCCCGCCGTATCCTTTAACGATGGCACCATCACTTCCATCGGCGCGGATGACTCCATCGCTGATGAAGCCGTTCAAATCCTGCAGGGCCAGCCGAGCCCCTCGTCGCAAGCTTTCAATCTAACCCCCATCACCAACGACCGCCCAGTATTTTATTCCGTCCTGCGCTTGGCCAGCCTCGGCGTGCTCCTGGCCCGTCTGCAAGTTCTGCCGCAAGCCGAAATCGGTGCGCTCGTTAATCTCGCGGTCTTAGCGCAGGCCATCATCATCGCCAGTTTCGTCTTGTTAATACCCTTATTCTCTCGCCGCATCGCCGCGGCGCAATCCCACAGCACCGGCCTCATCAAACCCATCATCTATTTCCCGGCCCTGGCCCTTGGCTTTCTCTTCGTCGAAATCTATGCCATCGAAAAAGCCAGCGCCTTCCTCAATGACCGCGCCGCCGGCTTCGCTCTGGTGCTCAGCTTCATGCTACTATTCTCTGGCCTTGGCAGCCTGATCAGCACCCGCCTGGAAGCCACCCCGCAAAGGGGCGTCTGGCTGGCCTGCCTCACCCTCACCATCTGGGCCACACTCATCTTATTATTCCTGCCCAACGCCATGCTGGCCGGCAACGCCTGGGCCTACCTGGTTCGCGCCCTGTTGGTCATCCTCGCCATCGCGCCGGTATCCATCGCCCTCGGCCTACCCTTCCCGCTCGGGCTGGAACGCGTCTCCACCGGCAGCTTCCTGCCTTGGGCCTGGGGGTTAAATGGCGCATTTTCGGTTGTCGCCACCCCACTTGCCAACCTGATCGCTCGAAATTATGGCCTGCACGCTGTTTTAGCCGCCGCCATTCTCCTGTATATTGCAGCCGCAGCATCATTCCCCGCGACCAGGAGACAACCTACGTGCATACCCAACCCCACAGCCTATCCCGTCGCGGACTAATCGGCAGCGCCGCCGCCCTCACCGCCCTCCCTAGCCTCAGTTTCGCTGACAACGCCGTCCCCGCAGCCGCAGCAACAACCACAGCACCAACTCTCACCACCCCAGCCACCCCAAACGGCCAACCCTGGACCCGTGAGGCTTTTCAAACTGCCATGGCCGCCTCTGGCCGGCCCCTTACCCTTACCGACACTCAATTTAACGCCATCCAGGCGCGCAAACCCGCCGCTATGAAAGCCATCGCCGATTATTTAAAAATGCGTCTCGGCACCGCTGACCCACTGGTTCTGGCCGCTTTCCAGGCCCTGCCGCGTGAATATTATCATTATGTTTACCCTGAACACCGCTCCACCTGCGGTGATGCTTATGACAACCCGCCAAAACCCTGGGCGCTCGGCTACGGCTCTGCGCTATCGGATTATCTCGGCCAAGCCTACATGACCCAGGTCTGCAAACCCGGCCCGAATGACGTCTCCTTGGAAATTGGCACCGGCAGCGGTTTCCAAAGCTCGCTGCTCTCGCGCATCGTCAAGGCCGCTTACTCAATTGAAATTATTGAGCCGCTCGGCAATGCCGTCCATAAAATCTTTGAGCCTTTAGGCTATACCAACGTCACCACCCGCGTGGGTGATGGTTATTACGGCTGGCCCGAACAAAAAGACGGGTTTGACATCATCATCGTCACCTGCGCCGCCCAATACGCCCCACCCGCTTTGTTCGCACAGCTCAAGCCCGGTGGCCGCATGATCATTCCCATCGGCCAGCCCTTCAAGCAAGGCCAGGTGTTTTACGTCTATTCAAAAGACGAAAATGGCAAAATCCACTCCCGCCGTGACCTCGGCTGCTTTTTCATCCCCATGACCGGCACCATGATGAAAATTCCCGCCAATGAAGCCAAAGCCACACCCGGCTAGTTTCAGCCCACCGCCTCCAACGCCGCCGCCGCCGCCAACCATGCTTGTTCGGCAGCGGCGGTTTCGCGTTTAATCGTGGCAACGCGCTGGTTAATGTAAGTTAAGTCTTTGGCTTTACTGGCTGAATAAATACCAGGGTCGGTAAGCTTTTGCTCCAACAGCGCACGTTCAGCGTTAAGTTTATTTATGCGGTGCTCGGCGTCTTTCACCGCCTGGCGCAGCGGCGCTATGGCAGCGCGCGCCTCGGCTTTCTCACGTTTGTTGTTTTTATCATTGGCTTTTTTCTGGTTGGTATGGTCGTGGTTACGGCTGCCATGGCCAGAGCTTGGGCTGCCCTCAGTAACTGACTTGCTATAGGACTCAAGGTCGCCCTCAAGGGCGGTCACCTTGCCGTTGGCCACCAGCAATAACCGGTCCGCTACCAAATCCACCAGATACGGATCATGGGAAATCAACAGCACAGCGCCTTCAAATTCCGCCAGAGCCTTTACCAGCGCATCACGCGCATCAATATCCAAATGGTTGGTCGGCTCATCCAAAATCAACAAATGCGGTGCATCACGTGTCGCCAACGCCAGCAGCAAACGTGCCCGCTCACCGCCGGACATCGCTGAAACTTTGGTGTTCACCCGGTCAGCATCCAGCCCAAAACGAGCCGCCTGGGCACGCACCTGCGGTGGTGTGGCTTTGGGCAACGCACGCGATAAATGCTCATAAGGCGTCTCACCCGCAACCAGGTCTTCCTCCTGGTGCTGCGCAAAATAACCCACACGCAAGTTGCCTGTACGAAATTGCCGGCCTGAGAGCGGCTCCAACCGGCCCGCCAACAACTTAGCCAAGGTGGATTTTCCATTGCCGTTGGTACCCAGCAACGCAATGCGGTCTTCCATATCAATCCGCAGTGAAACGCCTGAGAGAATCGCTTTGCCGTCATAGCCAATGTTTACGCCATCAAGGCTCAACATCGGCGGGGCTAATTTATTGGGTTCCGGAAACGCAAAGCGCGTCACATGGTCTTCCACCACGCTCTCAATTTGAGGCATTTTCTCAAGCGCCTTCAGGCGGCTCTGCGCTTGGCGGGCTTTCGAGGCTTTGGCGCGGAAGCGGTCAACAAAGCTCTGCATATGGGCGCGCGCCTCAGCGGCTTTTTCAGCGGCCCGGCCCTGTTGCAAAGCCTTTTCGGTTTTAATGCGCACAAACTCTGCAAAACCGCCGGGGGTCAGCGTAAGTTTGCCCTTATCTAAATGGGCAATCGCCTCAACAGCACGGTCAAGCAACTGGCGGTCATGGCTCACCAGCAGCACTGCACCCGGGAATTTACTTAAATATTGCTCCAGCCACAATGTGGCTTCCAGGTCCAAATGGTTGGTGGGCTCGTCTAGCAACAGCAAATCAGGCGCTGAGAATAACACCGCCGCCAACGCTACGCGCATCCGCCAGCCACCAGAAAAGCTGCTCATCGGGCGGGCTTGCCACTCAGTGTTGAAACCAAGGCCTGAGAGAATCGCAGCCGCACGCGCCGGCGCCGCGTCAGCCTGGATGGTCATTAAACGATCATGAATTTCGGCAACGCGGGCAGGGTCAACCTGCGGGTCCTCGGCGGCGGCCAGCAATTCGGTGCGCTCAACGTCGGCTTTCAGCACCACCTCCAGCGGGCTGATCGGCCCGCTCGGGGCTTCCTGCGCAACGTAGCCCAGCCGTGTGCGCGCCCCCTGGCGAATGGTGCCGCCATCAACACGCAATTCGCCCGATATCAATTTCAAAAGTGTCGACTTGCCAGCCCCATTGCGGCCAATCAGCCCAACCCGGCGGCCAGGGTCCACCATCAGGCTGGCATGGTCCAGCAAACTGCGGCCGGCGATGCTGTAGGAAACATTATCAAGAATCAAAAGGCTCATGCGGCTCCCTGTACCGCCTCGCCGGGGGGTTGCCCACCCCGCCGCGCCCCGCTATGCCGCGCTGAAGCTCGAAAAACGCTTCAACTCACACATAAGGTATCCACTATGGCCGTCGAACGCACCCTCTCGATCATCAAACCAGACGCTACCCGCCGCAACCTAACCGGCAAAATCAACGCCAAGTTCGAGGATGCCGGCCTGAAAATCGTCGCCCAGCGCCGCATTCAGCTTACCAAGGCGCAGGCGGAAGCTTTCTACGCTGTCCACAGCCACCGCCCCTTCTTCAACGATCTGGTGAGCTTCATGGTCTCTGGCCCAGTGGTGGCACAGGTTTTGGAAGGCGAAAACGCTGTCCTGAAGAACCGCGAAATCATGGGCGCCACCGACCCGAAAAAGGCCGACGCTGGCACAATCCGCGCCGAATTCGCTGAATCAATCGAAGCCAACTCCGTCCACGGCTCCGACGCCCCAGAAGCCGCCGCCCAGGAAATCAGTTTCTTCTTTGCGGCAATTGATATTACTGCTTGATTTTTCGCCCCAGGAGCCTCGGCTCCTGGGGTTTCTCCCATTGCGAGGTCTGGCGTATTTATTTACACAACGAGATGATGTTGCATAAGCACCGTAACATGGGACATTAAAATGCTGCTCGCCCCTGGCTCCGAGTTTGTTACCCGCGAGAAAATGATCAACACACGCTGGGTATGGTCAGAGCTGCATAAGCCGGCACTCAGCAAATCCTTCTATTTTGGTGCTGACGGGCTGATTAAGGTCTGGTCCTACGATAATGAGAAAACCTGGGGCATCGAGCAGGGCATCGTTAAAATTTATAACAACGCCGGCGCGGTCATGTGGGCGTTCGAAATTATGCTGCATGAGAATGGCAAGCTGACCTTGATCAGCAAGTCCCCCCGGCATTCGCCATGGGAGACTTATTACTGCCTGGCCGAATTCACCGCCGAGGCCGCACAGCAGGGCCAGGAAGCCGAGTTCGTGCCAGAGGATGGTGGAGGCGATGATGAAGCGGTACGGCTGGTAATCTGGGATCTCGATGATACCTTTTGGCGGGGCACGATTTCCGAAGGTGAAATCACAATCATTGATCGCCACGTCGAGATGATCAAGGAATTGACCCATCGCGGGATCGTCAATTCAGTTTGTTCCAAGAATGATTTTGAAGTTGCCAAGGCCAGACTGCAAGAGTTGGGCATTTGGGATTATTTTATATTCCCGGAGATCGCCTGGCAGCCGAAAGGTGCTATGCTGAAAAACATCATTCGCAATGTGCAGTTGCGGGCCGAAACGGTGTTGTTCATCGATGACAACGAAACGAATTTGAACGAAGCAAAATATTACCTACCGAAATTGCAGCTGGCTGAGCCACATTTTATCCCTGAATTGCTCGATGACCCGCGTTTCGCCGGCAAGCCAGACCCGAATGCCACGCGTCTTGCGCGCTACAAGGTGCTGGAAACCAAACAGGCTGAAAAGACCGCCGCCGCTGGCGATAATACAAAATTCCTGCGCGACAGCCAGATACGAGTGAGTTTCCACACCGATATTCTGGCGCAGTTTCCCCGCGTCCATGAACTGGTGAACCGCACCAACCAGCTCAATTTTACCAAAAACCGCTGGCCGGAGGATATTGCTGCCGCCCGCGAGATGTTCCTGCAGGAGGAACAGCAATTCGGCGGCCACAGCGGTTATGTGAAAGTAGCGGACCGCTACGGCAAATACGGCATTTGCGGATTCTACGCGATCCAACAGGATGATTCCCTGCATTTTCTGTTTTCCTGCCGCACCATGAATATGGGCATAGAGCAATATGTCTGGACCCGCCTTGGCCGCCCATTCGTGCGCGTTGCCGGCGCGGTCATTTCCGAACTGGATGCGCCGGTGGACTGGGTCTCGGTGGTGGATGATGCCGACCTCGATCTGGCCCCCGCTGAGGATGATTTCCGCAAGCGGATGAAGGTCTGCATTCGCGGTGCGTGCGATATGTCGATGCTATCTAACTTCATGCGCGTCCAGGTGGATACGGTCGAGGAATTGACCTTCGCCTACCAGGGCTGGGAGATTTGCGCACTGCCGCGCATCGTGGCGCTGCACGAAGATTTGCAATTGCCCGAAAACCGCGAGGCGGTATCGAAACTGCCTGGCATACCGCCAGGGCGTTTCGAGTCTGACCTAAACGTCGGTGCTTCAGATGTCTATGTCATGTCCTTCTCGCAGGAGACCTTCCAGGGCTATTACCGCTATAAGCCAACCGGCATGGTTGTGCCGATGGGACATTTCAGCCTCGGCCACTGGCTAAAGCAAAAGCTCGATTACACCACGCTCGACTATGATGAAATTCTATCGAACGGCGTCCAGAATGTCTCCCGCGCACAGTGGGAGTTCATGAGAAGCGCTTTTGAGTTTTCAGGCGGCTTCGATCCGGAACGATTTAAGCGAGACTTGGAACAGATTTTCGTCCAACTGGTTCGCATGGGCAAGCATGTCATCATCGTCGGGCTGAATGAAATCGCCGGGCACGACACTTCAACACTCAGCATTTTTCACACGGTGAACCTGGTTGTAAAACCGATGGCCGTGGCAGCGGGCTTTGATTACATTGAGATGGCCGATTTTGTCCGCGGCGACGAGGATTTAACCCCGGATGCCGGCGGCGCACATTTTTCACGTGAGACCTACTACAAATTATCCCAAACGATCCTTGGGCTGATCAAAGCCCGGGGGACAATCTCCAAAGCAGCTTAATTACCGCCCCAGTGAGCCCATCATCTCGCTCCACTCTCGCTTGGAAAGCCCACTACCGGGCTGCTCAACCTGTTCGCCGGCCAGCATGCGTTTTATAATATCAAGCATTTTGGCGGAAAACGTCACCGCCCCCAGGCGGTAATCGCTGAAGGCACCGAAGCTCAACGGCACCCACGCCTTGACCGTTTCCAGCATTGCCTCGGCATACACCCTAATTTCATATTGCGCATGGGAATCAGCGCGTAGGCGCAGGAAGTGGAAAAGATTATGCAGGTCGGTCTTCCAATACCATTGGGTGTAGGTGTTTAGCGTCAGGTTCATCCGCGCCAATTCACGCGCCAGCCCGTATTTGGTCTCGTCCAGCATCTCCTCGTAGCTGGCATAGGTCTGTTCGGCATCGCGGCGCAAAATACCCAACACTTGCGCGGCGGCATCGCCTTCCAGCACCGCGCCTCGGCCTTGCCGATTATCTGATGATTGCACAGCAAGGTTCTCCGGCGCCGGAATGTAAAATTCCTTATCCAAAATCGAATAACGGGCGGAATACTCATTTACATTGGCGGTGCGGTGGCGAATCCACTGCCTTGCCACAAAAATCGGCAGCTTGATGTGGTATTTAATCTCGCACATCTCAAAAGGCGTGGAATGATGGTGCCGCATTAAATAGCGGATTAGCCCTTCATCCTCAGTGGTCTTACGCGTCCCCCGGCCATAGGAGACTCGAGCGGCCTGCACCACAGCCGCGTCATCACCCATGTAGTCCACCACCCTGATAAAACCGTGGTCCAGTACCGGTACGGCGGTAAACAGCATGGCGTCCAAGGCGGGAACGCTAGGGCGCAGCGTGGTGGATGGGTTGGCGCGTGCGGCCGCAATCTCGGCGAATTGCTCAGGTGAGAGGGTCATGGGTTTCTCTCTTTCATATCTCAACGTAATTGCCTATATGGGACTTGTTGGTTTTCCAACTATGGCGATAAACGGCACGTGGAATAAACGTTGTGGACCCGGGGGCAGTACCCGGCATCTCCACCAATTTATTTTGGGTTGCCCGGTTGGGGTGTTCGAATTGGCACCCTGATGATTGAGCGCGTAGCGCGAAATCTGATACGGGCTGCTCAGATATGTTTGGGGATGAAACAGACTCGACACGCGTGGTAAAGACCTGCTTTTTGCTCGGCATTGTACCGCCGTTATCGGGCTATATGATAAATGCAAACGATAACAACGTAGCATTCGCGGTCGCTGCCTAAACAGCAGCTAAGCGCGGTTCGGGGGGTACCGGGCAACAGAAACCCCCCACTTTTCAGTCTCAGTCAGCCACAAATCACAAGCTTGCGTCTCTTGAAATTCTCGGCAGCGCAAAAAAAAAAGGCGGCACCGAAGTGCCGCCAAGTTTAGGGAGGAAACGTCCAAGAAAGCAGCAGAGCAAAGCTCATGCTGCAGCGCATCATATACGATGCTGACGTTGGAATAGGCAAGTATAATTACACAATGCTGCAATGCTGTAATCGTACTTAGGCAGGTACAATAACTACCACCGCCGCCTGCGCCGCAATGCCCTCGCCACGGCCCGTAAAGCCCAAACGCTCTGATGTGGTGGCTTTCACCGATATCAAATCAATTGAAACTTCTAGTAATTCCGCCAACCTTGCCCGCATCGCCGGGGCGTGCGGCGTTATTTTAGGCTGCTCGCAAATAATTGTAATGTCAGCGTTAGAGAGCACGCCGCCGCGGGATTTAATCCGCCCCGCGGCATGGCGCAGAAACTTAGCACTATCGGCATCTTTCCAGGTGGCCTCGGAAGGCGGAAAATGCCGGCCAATATCGCCCTCCGCCAAAGCGCCATAAATCGCGTCACAAAGCGCATGAATGCCAACATCCGCATCGGAATGGCCAGCCAGCCCCTTCTCGAACGGAATATTAACCCCGCAAATAATCATCGCACGGCCAGTCTCCATGGCATGCACGTCAAACCCGGTGCCGATTCGCGGGACCATCTGGCCGCCTAATATGTTTTGCACGCGTGAAAAATCCTCTTGGTAGGTAATTTTGATATTTTGTTCAGCGCCAGCAACCAGTGCCACCGGCAAGCCGGCGGCCTCCAGCAACGCCGCGTCATCAGTCGCAATGGCGCCTTGCGCTTGCTGGTGCAGCCGCAAAATCGTGCCATACCTAAAGGCCTGCGGCGTCTGGGCCCTAAACAACCCCGCCCGCGCAACAGTCTCAACAATAACACCCTGGCTGCCGCGCTTTAACGTATCAGAAACCGGCACCGCCGGAATCGCCCCCTCATGCACCGCCAGGGCAGCAAGCAGGTCAGCCACTGTACCGGCGGGAATAATCGGGCGGGCAGCATCATGAATAAGCACAATATCTGGCGCGTGCGGAACCAAAGCCTGCAACCCGTTGCGCACTGAATCTTGCCGTTCCGCCCCGCCGGCAACAATTGGCAAATGCGCCAAGCCCTGCAACGCCGGGCCAATCAACGCCGCATCACCCACTGGCTGCAATAAATCCACATGTGCCAGCAGCGCCTCGGCGGCATGGCGGATCACAGCTTTGCCAGCCAGCTGCAAAAGCTGCTTGGGCGTATCGCCGCCGTAGCGTGAGCCGGTGCCACCAGCAACCAAAATCGCGGAAAGTTTCATGGCGGCAGATGTGACGAGCGGCGGCTTTGCCGTCAACTGTGCCTTGGGGTGATTGCGTACCGCGCGTTCGGCGGTTAGTTTGCCCAAATCATGAGCAATTGTTTCTCCCCCCTCATCAAACCCATCACCATCGGCGCCGGTCCGAAGGCCGTGCGGCTGGAACAGCCGGTTATTTTGGCACCTTTATCCGGGGTGACAGACCTGCCATTCCGCGCCTTAGCCAAGGAAATGGGCGCACCATTGGTGGTTTCTGAGATGATCGCCAGTTGGGCCATGGTGCGCGAAAACCGCAACACCATGCGAATGGCCGAGGTGGTGGCAGGCGGCGGGCCGTCATCGGTACAATTAGCAGGCTGTGAGCCCGCCGCCATGGCTGAGGCCGCAAAAATCGCGGTGGCCAACGGCGCTGACCTCATCGATATAAATTTCGGCTGCCCGGTGAAAAAAGTGGCGATCGGTCAAGCCGCTGGCTCAGCACTGATGCGCGATGAAGCCCTGGCGGAAAAAATCCTGGCCGCCACCGTTCGGGCAGTGGATGTACCGGTCACACTAAAAATGCGCATGGGCTGGGATTTGCAAAGCCTCAACGCCCCACAACTGGCAAAAATCGCCGAAAACGCCGGTATCGCCATGGTAACGGTTCATGGCCGCACCCGCCAGCAGTTTTATGAAGGCATCGCGGATTGGGATTTTGTGGCGCAGGTAAAAAATGCCGTAAAAATCCCCATCATCGTCAATGGCGATATCACCAGCATTGAAAAAGCCGTGGCAGCGTTGAACCAAAGCCAGGCTGATGGCGTCATGATCGGGCGTGGCGCCTACGGGCGGCCATGGTTCCTGGCCCAGGTAGCGCATTACCTCACCACCGGTGAGCATCTGGCCGACCCTGATTTAGCTGCCCAAAAGCAAATCATGCTGCGCCATTACCAGGCCATCCGCGCGCACTTTGGCGAAAATGCCGGCGTGCGCCTGGCCCGCAAGCATCTGGCCTGGTATTCGCACGGTCTCCACGGCTCGGCTTCCTTCCGCGCCCAAATGAACCGGCTGGATAACGCCGAGGCCGTCATTACGTTACTTAATGATTTCTATGACCCGCTGATCGCGGCAGGCTTTGTCCGCCAGAGCGATGTGCATCTGGCCTTGGCTGCATGAGTGGCTTACGGCGGGCCTTTGGCATGGTGCGGCGTTCCGCACCGCCCAAAAATATCGTGCGAGTAGATTGCGTACAAATCCTGGGCGCCCTGCCTATCGCGGTGGCGGTGCTCAACGAGCAGGATGCCTTTTGCTTTGTTAACTACGCCGCTGAAGAGTTTTTCGGCTCCTCCAGCGCCCTGCTGACAGACCAGGAATTAACTGAGATTTTGCCAGCCGATCATCCGATTTTTCTACTGATCGAGCGCGCCCGGCGTGATGGCCTCACCGTCGCCGAACATGATATGGTGCTGGAAGGCCCGCGCCTTACCCGCCGTGGCACGTCAGTGCAGGTAGCCCCGCTGGCTGATGTGCCAGGGCATGTAGTGCTCACCTTACAGGATAGCTCAGCCGCCCGCGCCCTGGACCAGCAAATGTCAGCCCGCAACGCAGCGCGCAGCATCACCGGTATGGCGGCCATCTTGGCGCATGAGGTGAAAAATCCCCTATCAGGCATTCGCGGTGCCGCGCAACTGCTCGAAACCAGCGCCCCAGCAGCGGATCGTGAACTCGCGGTACTGATCCGCGATGAGGCTGACCGTATCCGCGCCATGGTTGAGCGGATGGAGACCTTTGGCGAGAAAAAACTACAGCGCGATTCAGTTAATATTCACCGGGTGCTGGAGCATGTCCGCAAGCTGGCGGGCTCGGGCTTTGCCGCCCGGATCAAATTCATCGAAGCTTACGACCCCTCATTGCCGCATGTGCACGGCAACCGCGACCAGTTGATTCAGGTGTTGCTGAATTTGGTGAAAAATGCCGCGGAGTCCATCGCCAGCATGGATCGCCCCGATGGCGAAATTCATCTCTCCACCGGCTTTCAGCATGGCGTGCGCCTGTCCGCCGTCTCCAAACGCGGGCGCGCGAATTTACCCTTATTTGTCTCCGTGCGTGACAATGGCCCCGGCATTCCAGATGATATTCGTCGGCATTTGTTTGAACCATTTATCAGCACCAAGGCCACCGGCAGCGGCCTGGGCTTGGCGCTGGTGGCCAAAATCGTCGCCGACCATGGCGGCTTGATCGACGTGGACAGCCGGCCCGGCCGCACTGAATTTCGGATCAATCTGCCGGTATTTGAAGAACCCTCTGAGAGTGAGCATTCATGACGACGCTGCCGACCATTTTGATCGCTGATGATGACCGCTCAATTCGTACGGTGTTAACCCAAGCTCTTGGGCGTTCGGGCTATCAGGTGCGCGCCACCGCTTCCGCCGCCACGCTCTGGCGCTGGGTCGAGGATGGTGAGGGTGATCTGGTGATCACCGATGTCATCATGCCCGATGAAAACGGCCTGGATTTGGTACCGCGCATCCGCCGCATCCGACCTGAATTACCGGTCATTGTAATGAGCGCGCAATCCACCCTCACCACCGCGGTACAAGCCGCCCAGCGTGGCGCGTTTGATTATTTGCCAAAACCATTCGACCTGGCTGACTTATTAGCGGTGGTTGACCGTGCCATTAAACAGCCACTCCAAAATGCCAGCGCGGTTGAAGTGCCCAAAAACCCCGATGAAGCGCTACCGCTGATCGGCCGCAGCCCGGCGATGCAGGAAATCTACCGGGTGATCGCTAGGCTTACCACCACTGATCTCACCGTGATGGTCAACGGCGAGAGCGGTGCCGGCAAGGAATTGGTAGCCCGCGCCCTGCATGATTATGGCCGCCGCCGCGCGGGCCCGTTTGTTGCTATCAACATGGCGGCCATCCCGCGTGAATTGATCGAAAGTGAATTATTCGGCCATGAACGTGGCGCCTTCACCGGTGCCACCAACCGCCATGTGGGGCGCTTTGAGCAAGCCAACGGCGGCACATTATTCCTCGATGAAATCGGCGACATGCCGCCGGAAGCGCAAACCCGCTTGCTGCGCGTGTTGCAGGAGGGCGAATTCACCACCGTCGGCGGACGCCAGCCAATCCGCGCCAATGCCCGCATCGTTGCCGCCACCCACCGCGATTTGCGGGCCTTGATCCGCAGCGGGCAATTTCGTGAGGATTTATTCTACCGCCTGAACGTGGTGCCAATCCGTCTGCCGCCCTTGCGCGAGCGGGCTGATGATATTCCTGTGCTGGCGCAGCATTTCCTTAACAAAGCCGCGGCGGAAGGTCTACCTGTGAAAACTTTGGACCCTGGCGCCATGGCCGTACTTTCGGCTTACCGCTGGCCAGGCAATGTACGCGAACTGGAAAATTTAATCCGCCGGCTGGCAGCACTGGTGCCACAATCAATCATCACCGAGGCCATCCTGGCGCCGGAACTTGCCGATTACGTGACTGCCGAGGAACCTCCCGCCGCCGCCCGCGGTGATGACATCGACAACATGGCCACCGTGGTCGAGCGCCATGTCAACCGCCTGCTGGCAGCAATTCGTGAAAGCGGTGAGGAGGGCGTTTTATATGAACGCGCTCTGGCCGAGCTGGAGCGGCCTCTGATACGCATGACTCTGGCCGAAACCCGCGGCAACCAAATCCGCGCTGCGGCTCTGCTGGGGCTAAACCGCAATACTTTGCGCAAAAAAATTCGAGAACATGGTATTGGCGTGCAGCGCCGTGTTGGATAGGGCGCTCTGAATGTTCGGCTATCAGGCGGTATTATGGATTTGGCACTCACTGCTCTGGCTATTCTGGACGGTTTCTCAATTCACGCATCTATTGTGATGGATTAGCCAGTACATGTCTGCCACCCTGGAAACCGATCAACCGCACCGTTCCTGGGCCACCCGGGCGCTGGATATCGCGCTCGGCCGGGTATCAACCTTGCTGCTGGCCTCAGTCGCGTTGTTGCTCGGCGTGGCAACATTTGCAATTTTAGCGGGCCGGGTGAAGCTGGGCGTCCACTCAATGGTTGCCATTGGATTATCCGTGGCGGATTTTGCCGCCTTGCTGCTGCTGATTATTATTTTGGTGGGCCGGGTGACGCGGGTGGTGCTGGAGCGTCGCCAAGGTGCTGCGGGGGCACGTTTGCATGTGCGGCTGGTATTGCTGTTTGGTGGCGTGGCGGCAGTGCCCGCCATTCTGGTTGCTGTGTTTGCCACGGTATTTTTTAACATCGGGATTCAAGCCTGGTTCAATGCCCGCGTGCAAACCGCCCTCGATGAAAGTAACCAGGTGGCGCAGGGGTACCTTGCCGAACACACCAACGACATCCGCCTCGACGCGCTGGCCATCTCCAATGATCTCTCCCAGAACGGCACCATTTTTTACGGTGATGCTACCGGCTTTGCGAATTTTCTGGTGCAGCAAACCGCCACCCGCGGGCTGACCCAGGCGGTGATCTTTGAACCGGTCACCGGTCAGGTGATCGCTTCGGCAGGGTTGCTGGCCGGCATGGGGGCAACCATCCCCAGTCAAACTGAAATCGCCAGCGCCCGGGCCGGGCAGGTGGTGGTCATCAGCGCGCCAGATTCTACATTAGAGCGGGCGGTAATCCAGCTGGATTCCACCCCGCCTTTAATGCTGCTGATCGAACGGCCAATCGATCCGGCAATTTTGGACCATGTGCAAAAAACTCAAGCAGCGGTTGCGGAATATCAAAGGCTCTCGCAAAACCGCAACGGGCTGGAAATTTCCTTCGCGTTGATTTTTGCCACCGTGGCACTCCTGGTGCTCTCCGCCGCCGTGCTGATCGGTCTGGTGATCGCCAACCAGAT
>JAQNCT010000050.1 GCA_029077825.1 Acidocella sp.
GATTTACCAGCGCCATTGACGCCCAGCACACCAATTTTGACACCGGGGAGGAAGGAAAGCGTGATACCTTTAAACACCTCGCGCCCGCCCGGATAGGCTTTGGTGAGGTCTTTCATCACATAGACATACTGATAGCTGGCCATAATCTTTGCCTTTTGAGAGGGTTGGCTTGCGTATAAGGGGCACCGGCCATACGGGCAACCGCTCGGCGCTTGTGACCAAAGGGCGCTCTGCGCCGGGGTACTTAAGACGCTCTGCGCCGGGCAGGAATCGAACCCGCAACCAAACCGTTATGAGCGGTCCGCTCTAACCGTTGAGCTACCGGCGCATGAAGCGTGGCGCAACATAGCGGGGGCGCTTGCGTTGGCAAGATGCCGCGCTGGCAAGACCCGCTGGCATACCCCGCTGGCATACCCCGCCTGGGCAGGCTATAGGGCGGCAGATTTTAACCCGGGAGTTTTAGGTTATGGATGTTGCAAAAATTTCAGCCGGCAAGGATGTCCCCAAGGACATTAACGTGGTCATCGAGATCCCGGCCGGTTCCGGCGTGAAATATGAAATTGACAAGGACAGCGGCGCTTTGGTGGTTGACCGGGTGGTTTTTACCCCCATGGTGTACCCGGCTGCCTACGGCTTTATCCCCAACACCCTGGCTGATGACGGCGACCCCGCGGATGCGCTGGTTCTCATACCCACCGCCATTGTCCCTGGCGCGGTGGTGCGCGCCCGCCCGATTGGCCTGCTGAAAATGGAAGACGAAGCCGGGCAGGACGAGAAGATTATTTGCGTGCCGCATGATAAAGTGCACCCGCAATATACCGGCATTACTGAAGTGGCCCAGCTACCAGCCATTACCCGCGATACCATTGAGCATTTTTTCACCCATTACAAAGACCTTGAAAAAGGCAAATGGGTCAAAATCACCGGCTGGGGTACCGCGGCTGAAGCTGAAAAAGCCATTCTGGACAGTCAAAAGCGCGCGGCGAAGTAAGCATCTAAAACACTGCGGCGGCTGATGAGGATGTTAGCAACGCCTCATCAGCCGGCTAAGCCATGCCGGTAATGCAACTACTCAATCGTGGCCTTGCCACGCACAATCGCCGCAACACCGGTGCGCGAGACTTCCGCCAGGCCCAGGGGGCGCATTAAATCTAAAAACGCATCCAGTTTATCGGTGGCACCGGTCAGTTCAAAAATAAAACTCTCGGTCGAGGCATCAATCACCCGCGCACGAAACGCATCAGCCAGGCGCAATGCCTCCTGCCTAGCATCACCAGTGCCGACGACTTTAATCAACGCCAGTTCCCGTGCCAGATGCGGGCCTTCTTTTGATAAATCCTGCACCCGGTAAACCGGCACCAAGCGGCCAAGCTGCGCTTTAATCTGCTCAATCACCATCTCAGTGCCTGATGTTACAATCGTCATCCGGCTTTTGCTTTGGTCACGCTCTACCGGTGCCACTGTCAGACTATCAATATTATAGCCCCGGCCTGAGAACAGCCCGATCACCCGCGCCAACACACCTGATTCATTTTCCACCAGCACCGAAATGGTAGCAGAACGAAGACCTGAATTTTGTTCAACCATTAAACCAGCACCAAGCCTTCATCCGTAACTGACCCACCATTATACCCACCTGATTCCGCTTTATGCTCCGGCCCAAGCAGCATTTCATTATGCGCGGCACCTGAGGGGATCATCGGGAACACATTTTCCTTTTGGTCCACGCAAATATCCGCAATCACCGGGCGGTCCACCGCCAGCATTTCGGCAATCACCCTGTCTAGGTCCTCAACCTTCTCGGCGCGTAAACCCACCGCATGAAAACTCTCCGCCAGCTTCACAAAATCAGGCAATGCCTCTGAATAGCTCTCAGAATAGCGGTTGCCATGCAGCAGTTCCTGCCATTGGCGCACCATGCCCATATATTGATTATTCAGAATAAAAATTTTCACCGGCAAGCGGTACTGTGCCAGCGTGCCCATTTCCTGAATATTCATTAAAATGCTGGCCTCGCCGGCAATATCTATCACCAGCGCATCCGGGTGGGCCACTTGCACGCCCATGGCAGCCGGCAGGCCGTAGCCCATGGTGCCCAAGCCGCCCGAGGTCATCCAGCGGTTTGGCTTGTCAAACTTAAAATGCTGGGCCGCCCACATTTGGTGCTGGCCAACCTCGGTTGTCACGTAAGTATCTTTGGCTTGCGCGCGGGTAGCCTCGTAAAGCCGCTCAATGGCGTATTGCGGCTTTATGATGCTGCCGGGGTCACGGTTTTGGGTAAAGCGCAGCGAATTTTTGCTCCTCCACACGTCAATCTGCTGCCACCATTTCGCCAGCGCCTCACGGTCCTGGGGCTGTGTGTCAGCTTTCCAGGCCGCAATCAGGGCCCGCAATGTTTCAGTGGCATCACCCACAATGGCCACATCCACCACCACTGATTTATTATGGCTGGAAGGGTCAATATCAACATGGATTTTTTTGGCCCCCGGGCTGAAGGCGTTCAAACGCCCGGTCACGCGGTCATCAAAGCGGGCACCCATGTTCAGCATCACGTCGCAGCCATGCATCACCATGTTCGCTTCATAAGTGCCGTGCATTCCCAGCATGCCCAAAAATTGCGGGTCAGATGCCGGGTAGGCCCCCAGGCCCATCAAGGTGGAGGTGCAAGGAAACCCGGTAAGCCGGACAAATTCCATCAATAATTTGGAAGCCTCCGGCCCGGCATTGATCACGCCGCCGCCTGAATACACAATCGGCCGCTCGGCGCGCTTCATCATGGCCACGGCTTGCGCCACCTTGCGAGCATCCGGTGTGGTGCGCGGCCTATAGCTGCGGTGCGGCAGGCCGTTTGGTTCAGCGTATGGTGCCGGGTTGATTAATATATCCTTCGGCAGATCGATCAACACCGGGCCAGGGCGGCCCGTTTTGGCAACATGAAACGCCTCATGCACCACACGCGATAAATCCTCCGAGCGTTTCACCAGATAATTATGCTTGGTCGCCTGGCGGGTGATGCCAGTGGTGTCAGCTTCCTGGAAGGCGTCATTGCCGATCAAATGTGTGGGTACCTGGCCGGTGAGGCAGACAATGGGAATGCTATCCATCAGCGCGTCCACCAAACCTGTAACAGCATTGGTCGCACCGGGGCCAGAGGTCACCAGCACCACGCCAACCTTGCCGGTGGAGCGCGCATAACCCTCAGCCGCGTGAACCGCTGCTTGCTCATGGCGTACCAGAATATGACGAATGGCGTTCTGCTGGAAAATCGCATCATAAATCGGCAAAACCGCACCGCCAGGATAGCCGAAAATCACATCAACCCCCTGGTCCTTCAGCGCCCGCAACAAGGCTTCGGCGCCTGATTTCATGATCTCAGTGGTCTTGATCGAGCCGTCCATATGAGTTTCCGCCGCTTTCGTTAATCGGAAGGTCCGCAATTAAGGGGTGTGGTGCAGCGCGTCAACCATGGTCGATTATAAAATTAACCAATTCATCCATAAAACTTTCCGAAAATTGCGCAGAACCTTCAATTCGCGCATGAATTATATGCAGGGCTGACTTGTCCACCAAAGCCTGATGCCGGAACCATGTGCTTTGCCGCTTGGTATATTGGAAGGTTACCAATTTTGCCGCCGCGGCGGCTGCCGCCAGGGTCGTCTCACCACGCAAAAACGCCCCGAGCTCGGGCACACCGTGCGCGCGCAACAAGGGTAAGGCCGGGTTTAACCCTAGCGACAACAAATCCTTAACCTCCTCAATCGCCCCCAACTCCAGCATGGCGGCGAAACGGGTTTCGATGGCGGTTTTCAAATCCGGGCGCGGCGGGTCGAGTAAAATCATCCGCGTGTCCCAGCCAGTGAGTTTTTCGGTCGGGCGGGTCTGCCAATAAGCCAGCCCGTGGCCAGTGCCCCGCCATACCTCCCAGGCGCGGGCAATCCGCTGGGAGTCCGTTTCAAATAATTTGCCGGCGGTCTCGGGGTCCACCGCCATCAGCCTGGCATGCAGGGCTGGCGCGCCAATTTCAGCCACCAAGGCGCGCGCTTCTGCGCGCACGACCATATCAAACGCCGGCACGGCGGCAATACCCTGCAGCAAAGCTGCCAGATACATGCCGGTACCACCACATAAAATTGGCATTCCAGCCGTGGCCATCTCCGCTAAGGCCGCTGTCCGCCACCATGCGGCGTTGGCGGGTTCCACCGCCGCCCGCACACCGTAAAGCGCATGCGGGACCGCCACCTCATCCGCAAAGCTTGGCCGGGCGGTCAAAATACGCAGTTCGCGGTAGCATTGCATGGCATCAGCATTCATTACCGTTCCGGCCAGCCGGCTTGCCAGCGCCAGCGCCAGCGCCGACTTCCCGCTGGCGGTTGGCCCCGCCACAATTACCAGCTTGCGCCTTGCGCCGCCGTACCCCTCTGTCCTACCAGTCTGCATCATGTCCTATATCGTCATTCTCGTCGCCAACCCGCAAGCCGGGCCCCTTACCCCACACGCTGCCATGCACGCCAAGGATTTCTGCGGCGGCCAACATCTCACCTGGCTGGCGCCCGAGGTGGCTGCCGAGTTCATTGTGAAAAAACTGCCTGATATTGCGCAGTTAAAGCTGGTGCTGGGCCATAAAGCCACTGATGTGTTCATCACCCGCTTCAGAGGCCGCCGCAAGGCGCTGCTGGTGGCAGATATGGACAGCACCATGGTCACCAGTGAAACCTTGGACGAATTGGCCGCTTATGCCGGGCTGAAGGATAAAATCGCCGAAATCACCAAACGGGCCATGAATGGCGAGATCGACTTCCCCGCCGCCCTGCGTGAGCGTGTGGCAATGCTAAAAGGGCTGGATATTGCCGCCTTGGAGCGCACCTGGAGCCAGACAGAATTTTGCCCCGGTGCCCGCACGCTGGTTGCCACCATGCGCTCATACGGTGCCACAACCGCGCTGGTATCCGGCGGCTTTACTTATTTTACCGCCCGGGTGGCGGCAGAGCTGGGGTTTGATATTCACCGCGCCAACACGCTGCTTGATAATGGCTCACACCTCACCGGTGAAGTGGCGGAACCGATTCTGGACCGTGACTCCAAAGTGGCGGCGCTGAATGAATTGGCCGAAAAACGCGGGATCAAACCCTCCGCCACCCTCGCGGTGGGTGATGGCGCCAATGATTTGCCAATGCTCCAGGCCGCCGGCCTTGGCATTGCCTATTATGCCAAACCTGTGGTGGCAGCGCAGGTGCTCAACAACATTGAACACACTGATTTAACATCGCTACTCTACGCCCAAGGCTATCCGTTGAGCGCTTTCAAAGAGGTATAAATCAATGCAAACACGTGCCGCCGTCGCCCGCGCCCCGGGTAAAATTTTATCGCTCGAAACGGTTAACATCGCTGGCCCCAAAGCCGGTGAGGTTTTGGTGGAAATAAAAGCCACCGGCATTTGCCACACTGATGAATACACGCTCTCTGGCGCTGACCCGGAAGGGTTGTTCCCAGCCATTCTTGGCCATGAGGGGGCGGGCATTGTGGTGGAAGTAGGCGCTGGCGTCACCACGCTGAAGCCGGGTGACCATGTAATTCCGCTCTACACCCCTGAATGTCGCAACTGTAAGTCCTGCACATCCCGCAAAACCAACCTTTGCACCGCCATTCGCACCACCCAAGGCAAGGGCGTGATGCCAGATGGCACATCGCGCTTTAGCTGCGATGGTGAACCGGTGATGCATTACATGGGCTGCTCCACCTTCGCCAACCACACGGTATTACCTGAAATTGCGCTGGCGAAAGTACGCAAGGACGCACCGTTTGATAAAATTTGCTACATCGGTTGTGGCGTCACCACCGGCATCGGCGCGGTTATTAACACCGCCAAGGTGCAGGTGGGCGATAATGTGGTGGTGTTTGGCTTAGGCGGCATTGGGCTAAACGTGATTCAAGGGGCGCGCATGGCTGGCGCCAACATGATTATTGGCGTGGACATCAATAATAACCGCAAAGCGATTGCCGAAAAATTTGGGATGACGCATTTTGTAAACCCCAACGAAATTGGCGAAGATTTGGTTCCCTACCTGGTTAATTTAACTGATGGTGGCGCCGATTTTAGTTTTGAATGCATCGGCAATGTAAAGCTTATGCGCCAGGCGCTGGAATGTTGTCATCGCGGTTGGGGCACCTCCATCATCATCGGCGTTGCCGGTGCCGGGCAGGAGATTTCAACCCGGCCCTTCCAGCTTGTTACAGGCCGCACCTGGAAAGGGACCGCTTTTGGCGGCGCACGTGGCCGGACTGATGTGCCCAAAATTGTCGATTGGTATATGGATGGCAAAATCAACATTGATGATTTGATCACTCATGTTCTGCCGTTCGAGAAAATTAACGAGGGGTTTGAATTACTGCGCGCTGGCAGTTCAATCCGAACCGTGCTGACGTATTAAAACAGCACCAAATCGTCGCGATGAATCACTTCATCGCGGCCTCGGAACCCCAGCAGTGTCTCAAAATCATCTGAGCGGTGGCCAGCGATGATTGTTGCATCGGCACTGGAATAAGCGGCTAGCCCGCGGGCTACGCGCATGCCATTCACATCCACCACATCCACTGCATCACCGCGTTCAAAATTCCCCGCCACAGACTTGATCCCGGCTGGCAATAATGATGACCCTTTGGCCAAAGCTCTGGCGGCACCTGCATCAATTGTTAACGTACCAAGGGGCGATAAATGTCCCGCGATCCAGTTTTTGCGAGCTGAACGGCCCTCCGGCGCTGGTAAAAACCAAGTGCATTTGGCACCATTTTCAATGGCAGCCAGCGGATGGTCGCGGTGGCCCAGTGCAATTGCCATGGCAGTGCCTGCCTGGGTGGCAATATGGGCTGCCACCAGCTTGGTGCGCATACCACCTGAGGAATAACCTGGCGGTGGCGCACCACCCATCGCATCAATCTCAGCGGTTATAACGGGCACCAGGGGAATATGCGCGGCATTGGCATTCACCCGTGGGTCAGCGGTATAAAGCCCATCAATGTCTGAGAGCAAAATCAGTTGGTCTGCCTGCATCATCTCAGCTACCCGGGCAGCTAAACGGTCATTATCCCCAAAGCGAATTTCGGCTGTGGCCACCGAATCATTTTCGTTAATCACCGGCACGCAGCCCAGGCCAAGCAATGTGCTCAGCGTGGCGCGTGCATTTAAGTAGCGCCGCCTGTCTTCAGTGTCTTCCAGCGTAATCAATAATTGCGCCGCGGTCAGCTCATGGGCGGAGAGTGCCTCGCTCCAGGCTTGCGCCAGACGAATTTGCCCCACCGCCGCCGCCGCTTGCTTTTCCTCCAGTTTCAATTTTATGGCGGTCAAATTTAACCGCCGGCGCGCCAGCGCAATGGCGCCTGAGGAGACCACGATCACCTGCACGCCGCGGGCTGATAAAGCCGCAATATCCTGCGCAATGCCCTTCAGCCACGCCTCACGCGGTGCTGCCGTATCCGCGTCAACAATCAGCGCGCTGCCAATTTTAACCACAACCCGCCGCGCGGTTGCCAAGCTTGGTGTCATTTGTTGCGCGATTGCGTGATGATATTTTGCAAGCACCGCAGCACCTCCGGCACACCCTGGCCGGAAACCCCGGAGGCCACCATCACAGTGGCGCCCGAAGCCTTGGCCAATGCCGCCCGCCGCGATGATATTTCACGCGGGCTCATCGCATCGGCCTTGTTCAGCACAATCACCTCGGGCTTATCAATCAACCCGCCGCCATATTCAGCCAACTCATGGCGAACGGTGCGCCAGGCATCCACGCAATCACCGGCGGCACCATCAATTAAATGCACCAGCACCGCGCAACGCTCCACATGGCCCAAAAACCGGTCACCCAGACCTGTACCTTCATGCGCACCTTCAATCAGGCCGGGAATATCGGCGATCACAAATTCTTCCGAAACCGAAAGCCGCACCACGCCCAATTGCGGGTGCAAGGTGGTAAACGGGTAATCAGCAATTTTAGGGTGCGCCCCAGATACCACCGAAAGAAAGGTGGATTTTCCAGCATTGGGTTTGCCTACCAGCCCGACATCGGCGATCAGCTTCAAGCGCAACCAAACCCAACGCTCCTCGCCCGGCCAGCCTTTGTCAGCCCGCCGTGGCGCCCGGTTGGTTGAGGTTTTGAACTTGGCATTGCCAAACCCGCCATCGCCACCGCGCAATAAGGTTATTTTCATGCCCGGCTTATCAAGGTCAGCCAAAACAGTTTCACGGTCATCATCTATGATCTGCGTGCCAATCGGCACTTTAATATGCATGGTAGGGGCGGCGGCCCCGGTGCGGTCAGCGCCAGAGCCATTGCCGCCTTTTCTGGCCCGGAAATGCTGAGAATACCGAAAATCGATTAAGGTATTGAGGTTTTCCACCGCCTCAAACACCACATCGCCACCGCGCCCACCATCACCACCATCCGGCCCGCCGTATTGGATGAACTTCTCCCGCCGGAACGCAATCACCCCATCCCCGCCGTCGCCGGATTTCAGATAGATTTTCGCCTGGTCAAGAAACTTCATGCTTTAATCCTTCGCCCCAAACAAAAAAGGCCGGCAAGTGCCGGCCTTTTTGGGTGGGGTCAGGCCAGCTTATTCAGCGGCTAATTTAACAGGTGTTACGGAAACATGCACCCGGTCGTCAGACTTGCGCTCAAACAACACTTTGCCCTCGACGAGTGCGAAAATGGTGTGGTCCTTGCCAAGACCAACATTGATCCCCGGTTTAACCTTGGTACCACGCTGGCGAATAATAATGTTGCCGGCAACCACATCCTGGCCGCCTGACTTTTTCACGCCAAGGCGGCGGCCTGCGGTATCGCGGCCGTTACGTGACGAACCGCCAGCTTTTTTATGTGCCATATGTCTGGTCCTTTAGGCTGCGTTGATTGCCGAAACGCGCAAAACGGTCACGCACTGGCGATGGCCATTCTTGCGGCGGCTGTTCTGACGGCGGCGCTTCTTGAAGATAATAACTTTCGCCAGACGGTCCTGCGCGATGACGGTCGCCGTGACAGTGGCACCAGCCAAAACCGGGGCACCCAGCTTCAAACCGCCTTCGCCACCCACGGCCAACACGTCTGTAAAGGTAACAGTGCTGCCGGCCTCAGCCTCCAGCTTCTCAACCTTCAGAACCGCGTCTGGTGTAACGCGATATTGCTTGCCGCCGGTGCGGATGACTGCGAACATGAACCCAATCCAATCTGACTCATAAAAATAAGCACGGCCAAGGGAGCCCCAGGCCGTGGAAGTGGCGGGTTATAACCCGGCCACCTGCCCTGTCAAGGCATTTCAGGCAGTTGCCCCGCACATCCCGCTTGCCTATAAGCCGCCGAACGAGTTGGGAATATCCCACCCAGGAGAGGTGCCAGAGTGGCCGATTGGGACAGTCTCGAAAACTGTTGTGGGTGCAAGCCTACCGTGGGTTCGAATCCCACCCTCTCCGCCAGCATATCCTCTGCGGGTCGCGGAAAACCTTGGTGAAATATCGCTTGAATTTATTGGGTACGCTAAAGCCAAGCCGGGCAGACATGTGTTGGGTGGTTAAGCTGTTTCAGGTTTCTTCAGCACCGCTTGCGTTTTTATTGGCATGTTGTGGTTACAAGGCCGGGCCCACCAAAGCTATGGCAGGTGACAGTCGGTGGTGGTGAAGGAAATGTCGGCATTACGGGTGGTGGCACTACAGGTGGCAAATTGTTCTTGGGTATCTGTAAAAACGAAGCCTGGAGTGCAGCGTTGTTCTCATTTACGCGGTTTTGATCGTTTTCTTGTCTATTTACGTCAAGCGTCATCATACATTTTGCAAACTCATCTGTTCCGAGCGTAAAACCGTAATTTTTGCACCTTGTCGTATCATCGGGCAGGATAATTGGATGACCTGGATGACGCTCGTTATACCCAGCAGTTCCAGGTGGGCAGTTAGCCCAAGCTACCAGCCCAGTCGCACAATCAAGCGGGTGAGGGATAGAATCGCAGCCACATAGCGCAAAACAAAAAATTATCGTGAAGTGTCTATAATTCATCATCCACTTTTGCGGTTTCATAACCAAGGCTGACACAAGCGAAACATTTGCGCTAGGTTTCCCCATTATTTTCGAACTTAAAATTATGCTGTCACTGATGTTACAGTGTGAGATGTGCGATAATTTTTCAGTTAATCTAGCGAGATGTAGCCGGGGATCTCCGCTGCCATAGTTTCGCAACCCTGCAGACCCCGCCGCAGCGTTCTCACATGAGCTGAATGTGGTTATTCCATCCGTTAATAGGCGGATAGGCCGCTCACCGGGGAAGTTTGACATGCAGCACACCACGCTCAGCCTGCGGCACGGCTTACTGGCTTTGGCGGTGGTGGCGGTATGGGGCAGCAACTTCGTCGTCATCCGGCTTGGGCTTGACCAGTTTCCGCCGTTTTTATTTGCCGGGCTGCGCTTTAGCCTTGCCGCCCTGCCCGGCGTGTTTTTTCTGCCCCGGCCGGCGGTGTCGTGGCGCAACCTGGCGGCCTATGGCATTTTAATCGGCTCCGGGCAGTTTGGGCTGCTGTTTTTGGCCATGGACGGGCATATCTCACCGGGGCTCGCCTCATTAGTTATCCAGGTGCAGGTGTTTTTCACCATTTTCCTGTCGATGGCGCGTAATGGCGAGCGGTTGCAGGGGTTTCAAATCGCCTCCTGTTTGCTGGCGATCGCGGGAATTGTGGTGATTGCGAGCCATGTCAACGGCCACACCACGCCGCTGGGGCTGGTTTTGGTGCTGCTGGCGGCGGCTTGCTGGGCTTCGGGTAATATTGTTGCGCGTGAAGGTGGTGCGCGTAATTTTTTGGCCTATGTGGTGTGGGGCGGCCTATTTTCGGCACCGCCTTTGCTGGCCATGTCCTTAATCGTTGATGGTCCCACAGCCATCGGCCATGCGCTGAGCCATGCAACGCCCTTGGCATGGGTTGCGGTGGTATGGCAGTCGTTGGGCAATAGCTGGTTTGGTTATGCAAGCTGGGCGTTTTTGCTGGCCCGCTACCCGTCCGCCATCATCAGCCCCATGGCGCTGCTGGTGCCGGTTTTTGGCATGGCGGCATCGGTCGTCTGGCTGGGTGAGCCGATGCCGGCGTGGAAATTGTCGGCGGCGGCTTTAGTAATTATTGGCCTGGCCATCAGCGTGTTTTACCCCCGCCTGCGCCTACTGCGCGTTGCCTAGGCTGAAGACACCGGAGATATATAGCCATCGCTTTATTTTTCCGGCGCCAAGTTGCCGGGGTAAAAAATCAAGGTTATGCAACGCCAACGCATAATTTCACTTAGCACTCTGGGGTCACATGGCTTTGCACAAACATCCGGTTCATCGGCTCGCTTTGTTGGCTACCTTGGCGGCTCTCGCGGGCTGCGGCGTCACCAAGCATCTGCCTGGATTTGGCGGCGATGATAGCACCACCCTCGGCCAGGCGGACATTGCCCCCAGCGTATTCGGCTATGTGGTGGCCGATGAACCGCAGGCAGCGCTGGCAGCCCGGCAGATTCTCAATAACGGCGGCAACGCGGCGGATGCCGCCGCCGCCGCCGGGTTTGCCATGGCAGTCACCCTGCCTTCCCGCGCCGGGCTGGGCGGCGGCGGCGCCTGCATTCTCAAAATGCCCGCCGCCGATGGCGGTGCTCAGCCCCCTGTCACCTTGCTGTTTCCCGCCGGTGCCCCGGCAGGTTCAGGCGGTGACCGCCCGGCAGCCGTGCCCAGTTTGGCGCGTGGGCTGCTAGCCTTACAGGCCCGCTACGGCACCCTGCCGTTCGCCAGCGTCATCGCGCCGGCCGAACGTCTGGCAGGTGGTTCGCCGGTCTCCCCGGCGCTGGCCGCTGATTTACAAATTGTCGGCGGCGCCCTGCTGGCTGACCCCGTGGCCGCCAGCATCTTCGGCGCGCCCGGTGGCGGCGTTCTGAGTGCCGGTGCCAATCTGGTCCAGCCTGACCTTGAAACCACCTTGGAATCATTACGCACGCAGGGGATCGATGGGTTCTATTCCGGCAGCCTGTCCCGGCAGTTTATTGAAGGCGCTGACCAGGCCGGCGCCAACCTCGCCGCCAGCGACCTCACCACCGGATTACCCGTGTTCGGTCAGCCAGCGATCACGAAGTTCGACGGCAACACAATCGCCTTTATTCCCAACCCACCAAATGACGGCAACCTGCCCGCCTCCGCCGGGTTTGAAGTGCTGGACAAAAATGGCGGCGTGGTGGCCTGCGCCACCAGCATGAATAATCTGTTCGGCACCGGCCGCGTTGCCGCCGGCACCGGCGTTCTGCTGGCCGCCTCGCCACGGGCAGTGACCCCGCCTTTGCTGACCGCCGGTATCGCCTACAAGGGTGATGAATTCCACGCCGCCGTGACCGGAACCGGGCAGGTCGGCGCGACTGACGCTGTGTTCGACGGATTAGCGAACGCCTTGCACAAAACCCCCGCAGCCGAGGTGCCGGACCCCAGCCGCGTCAACGTAATTTCCTGCCCCGGCGGCATGCCCGGCGGTGAAAGCAGCTGCCTCGCCTATGCGGACCCACGCGGCCAGGGGCTTGCGACCGGCGGTCACTAGACCTTGCTGAAAATCGGCGCGGGCGGGCGGGTACCGCCATTCCGGGTGATGGATGTCATCACCACCGCTAACCAGCGCGCCGCATTGGCGCTGCCCGGTAGGGCCAAAATCCTGCGCATGGAAGTTGGCCAGCCCGGCACCGGCTTGCCCGAGGGGGCCAAACGGGCGGCCGCCAACGCTCTGCAATCAGGCGATGCGCTTGGCTATACGGAGGGTCTGGGCCGGGGTTATCTGCGCGAACGCATCGCCCAGCATTACCAGGATTGGTATAACATAACGGTTGACCCCAACCGCATCGCCGTCACCTTCGGCGCCTCGGGGGCGTTTCCGCTGGCGTTCCTGGCGGCTTTTAACCCTGGCGAGCGTATCGCCCTTGCGGCACCTTACTACCCGCCTTACGTGAATATCGCGACCGCGCTGGGGCTACATCCGGTGATTTTGCCCTGCGGAATCGAAACCGGGTTTCAGCCCACCATCGCCATGCTGAAAGCGCTCGACCCCGCCCCGGATGGGCTGATCATCGCCAGCCCGGCTAACCCTACGGGTTCAATGCTGCATCCGGATGAATTGGCCGCCTTGGCGCGCTATTGCCATGAAAACGGCATCCGGCTGATCTCGGATGAGATTTACCACGGCCTTACTTACGGCAAACCCATTGCCAGCGCCGCACAGTTTTCAGACAGCGCCATCGTCATCAATTCTTTCTCAAAATATTTTTCAATGACCGGCTGGCGCATTGGTTGGATGCTGCTGCCGGAGGAATTGGTGCGGGTGACCGAGCGGCTGGCGCAGAATTTTTTTATCTCACCGCCGCACCTCAGCCAGATTGCCGCCACCGCCGCGTTTGACTGCCATGAAGAATTGCAAGCCAACCGTGCCACCTACGTTAGTGCCCGCGCCATGCTGCTGAGCGGCCTGCCCAACGCCGGGTTTGCCAGCTTCTCGCCGCCGGATGGAGCGTTTTACATGTACCTCAACAGCACCGCCCACGCGCCTGACAGCGCCGCCTTCTGCTCCAGGTTGCTCGATGAGGTCAGCATCGCCGCGACGCCAGGCTACGATTTTGACTCCGGACGCGGCCAGGATTTCTTCAGGTTGAGTTATTGCGCCCCACTGACTGACATTGAAGATGCCATCGCGCGTCTATGCCGTATGCGTTAGTAAATACCTGTTAACGTTGACTTAGCACCTTGCTTGCACTAAACCGATCCCGAATTTTGAATCTGCCACATCGCAGTGCATACTGACCTCAACACGGCAACAATACCGCAGGTACCCCATGAAACTCCTCGTTCCCGTCAAGCGTGTCATCGATTACAACGTCAAGGTCCGGGTTAAACCCGACGGCTCGGCGGTGGAAACTTCGGGCGTTAAAATGTCGATGAACCCGTTTGATGAAATTGCGGTCGAAGAGGCTGTGCGGCTAAAGGAAAAGGGCATCGCGACCGAGATCATCGCGGTTTCCGCTGGTGTTGCCGCCTGCCAGGAGACAATCCGCACCGCGCTCGCCATGGGCGCTGACCGTGGGATTCTGGTGGAGACCGATGCTGCGCTTGAACCGCTCGCCGTTGCCAAAATTCTGAAAGCCCTGGTGCAAAAGGAAGCCATCGACCTGGTGGTGATGGGCAAGCAGGCGATTGACGACGACATGAACGCCACTGGCCAGATGCTGGCGGCGTTGCTCGGCTGGCCGCAAGGCACCTTCGCCAGCAAGCTCGACATTGCGGATGGCAAAGCCACAGTTACCCGCGAAGTTGATGGTGGCAGTGAAACCCTAGCCTTGGCGCTACCTGCGGTCATCACCGCCGACCTTCGGTTGAACGAACCGCGCTATGCCTCACTGCCAAACATCATGAAGGCGCGCAAAA
Source organism: Acidocella sp. (assembly GCA_029077825.1). Classification (GTDB taxonomy): domain Bacteria; phylum Pseudomonadota; class Alphaproteobacteria; order Acetobacterales; family Acetobacteraceae; genus Acidocella. The sequence continues at coordinate 14,449 of JAQNCT010000050.1, forward strand.
AACCTATCGATACGCTGACGCCGGCTGATCTCGGCGTCGATCCGGCGCCACGCTTGACCACGGTCAAAGTCTCGGAGCCAGCGGCGCGCAAGGCGGGCGTGAAACTGGCGGATGTTGCCGCCTTGCTTGATAAATTACGTAACGAAGCGAAGGTGATCTGAACATGACCTCTCTGGTACTCCTCGATTACGATGCAACCGGTATCAAGCAACCCGCCCGCTCGGCAGTAGCCGCCGCCGCCAAACTAGGTGAGGTGCATGTGCTGGTGGTTGGCGAAAACATCGCCGCCACCGCGGAGGCCGCGGCCAAAATTGCCGGGGTTAGCAAAGTGTTGGTGGCCGATGGTGCCGCTTACGCACACCCTCTGGCCGAATCGTTTGCAGCGCTGGTGGTGGGGCTGGCAGCGCATTATTCGCATATTTTGAGCGCTTCCACCGCCACCGGCAAAAACGTCATGCCGCGCATTGCCGCATTGTTGGATTGCCAGCCGATTTCTGACATCTCCGACGTAATCGACGCCGATACATTTGTGCGTCCGATTTACGCGGGCAACGCACTGGCCACCGTGAAATCCTCGGACACGAAAAAAATCATCACCGTCCGCGCCGCCAGCTTCGACCCCGTCGCTGTTACCGGCGGTGCTGCAACCATTGAGGCTGTCAGCGGCGACACCACCAATGCCGGCGCCGTCTTCCTTTCATCCGAAATCGCCAAATCTGAGCGCCCAGAGCTCACCGCTGCCAAAATTATCGTCTCGGGTGGTCGTGGCATGCAAAACGGCGAGAATTTCACCAAATTTATCGACCCGGTCGCGGATAAACTTCACGCTGCTGTCGGCGCCTCGCGTGCTGCCGTGGATGCGGGCTTCGTGCCGAATGATTTTCAGGTGGGCCAGACCGGCAAGGTGGTAGCGCCTGACCTTTACATCGCCATCGGCATTTCCGGCGCCATTCAACATGTGGCCGGCATGAAGGACAGTAAAATCATCGTCGCCATCAACAAGGATGAAGATGCGCCGATCTTCCAGGTCGCTGATTACGGGCTGGTGGGCGACTTATTCACCATCCTGCCGGAATTGGACAACGCTCTATGAGCCTCAAAAAAATCGGCATCATCGGCGCCGGGTTGATGGGCAATGGCATCGCCCATACTGCCTTGCTGGCGGGGTATGAAGTGGTGCTGGTGGATGCGGTGCAAGCCGCATTGCCAAAAGCCGTGGCCACCATGACCAAAAATATGGAACGCCAGGTTCAAAAACAAACCATCACAGCCGAAGATATGCACGAGGCGTTGCCGCGGCTGACCACCACCACTGATTATGCTGCCTTCTACAACGCCGATATCGTCATTGAAGCGGCCCCTGAGCGCGAGGAGCTGAAGCAGAAAATCTATGCCGCGTTGATTCCGAATTTACACGCGGAAACCATCATCGCCTCCAACACGTCCTCGATTTCCATCACCCGTCTGGCGGCCCTGACCGACCGGCCCGGCAAATTTATCGGGATGCATTTTTTCAATCCGGTGCCGATGATGAAACTGGTGGAGATCATCCGTGGCATCGCGACCGATGAGGACACCTATAAAACGGTTTTCGCTCTGGCCGAAAAGCTTGGTAAAATTGTTGCCACAGCCGAAGATTCTCCCGGCTTCATCGTCAACCGTATTTTATGCCCGATGATCAACGAGGCGATTTTTGCCCTGGCTGAAGGTGTCGGGACCATCACCTCCATCGATGCCGGGATGAAGCTGGGCGCCAATCACCCGATGGGTCCGCTGGAACTAGCTGATTTCGTCGGGCTGGACACGCTGCTTTCGGTGATGCGCGTGCTGCACGCCGGTTTGGGCGACGATAAATACCGGCCTTCACCGTTGCTGGTTAAATATGTCGAGGCCGGCTGGCTGGGCCGTAAATCCGGCAGGGGCTTCTATGATTATGCCACCACCCCACCGAAGCCGACTCGCTGAGCAAAACCCTCCTCATTATCTATCATTCGGCCACCGGCGGCACTGCCCAAATGGCGGCGGCGGCGGCACAAGGGGCTGGCAGCGAAGCTGGCGTTATCATCCGTTTGCTAAAAGCGCCCGATGCCGGGCCGGATGATGTTTTGGCCGCCGATGGCTACATCTTCGCAGCACCGGAAAACCTCGCCGCCATCTCCGGCATGATGAAGGATTTTTTTGACCGCTGTTATTACCCGTGCCTGGAGCGCCTGAATGGCCGCCCCTACGCCACCCTCATTTGCGCGGGCAGCGATGGCAGCAACGCAGCCCGTCAGATCGCCCGGATCGCCACCGGCTGGCGGCTGAAAGACATTGCTGAACCCTTGATCATTTGCACGCGGGCGCAAACGCCGGAAGCGATTTCAGCCGTCAAAACTATCGGCCAGGATGATATCTCCCGCTGCGAGGCCTTTGGTGCCGCTTTGGCAACCGGCCTCGCATTGGGGGTTTTTTGATTACTGAAAGCTGATCAGCTCCACATCGAACATCAGCGTGGCATTTGGCGGAATAACGCCACCGGCGCCGCGTTGACCGTAGCCGTGCTCAGGTGCCAAAATTAACGTGCGCGAGCCACCCGGTTGCATGGTGGCAACGCCCAGATCCCAACCCGAAATCACCTGCTGCACACCCAGCTTGAAGCTGAAAGGCTGGCCACGGTCCTTGGAGGAATCAAATTTTTTGCCCTTCACGCCGTTCTCATACAGCCAGCCGGTATAATGCACCGTCACCATCTGGCCTTTTT
>JAQNCT010000005.1 GCA_029077825.1 Acidocella sp.
CGCCATCGCCTCAATGGCGGCAGAACCAGTATCGCCTGAGGTGGCCCCCACAATCCGCACTTTTTCACCGGTTTGCGCCAGCACATATTCAAACAAATGCCCAGCCAGTTGCAGCGCCAAATCCTTGAAGGCCAGCGTCGGGCCATGAAACAGCTCTAGCGCAAAGGTCGAAGTCCCCAACTGCACCAGCGGCACGGTAGCGGCATGGTCAAACCCGGCATAAGCCCGGCGGCACATTTTCTGTAATTCAGCAAAGGGAATGGCAGCCCCCACAAACGGGGCCATCACCCGGGCTGCCAGCTCCGCATAAGGCAGCCCGCGCAACGCCCGCAGTTCCTCCTTTGAGAAACGCGGCCAGTGTGAGGGCATATAAAGCCCGCCATCCACTGCCAGCCCCGCCAGCAAAACCCCCGAAAAATCCAACTCCGGCGCCTGCCCGCGCGTCGACACGTATTTCATACTCATCCCACTCAATTGCGCAAACCCGTCTCAGCTACCCTTAAATCAGCACACCAGCACCGGCAACAAAGCATCCAACCGCTTGCGCCCCTCCAGGGTCGCCACCAGCCTGGTATCGCTCAACGCCAGATACCCTTCCTCAATCGCCGCCTGCAGCACATCGGCCTCCAGCGCGTCCACCAACGCCATGCCTGTGCGGCGCTCAAACTCCGCTGCCTCAATCCCCTCCGCGAGGCGCAGCCCCATTAGCAAGGCCTCGCGCCCTTGATCCGCCTGAGAAACCACCTCCTCAAGCGTGGCACCCGACCCCTTGGCCTCCACCAAATCAGCCCAGGCCTCCGGCCCCCGGTGCCGCTTGGTCGCCCATAGCTGGCCTTGCATTGTCAGCCGGCCGTGCGCGCCCGGCCCGATGCCGGCGTAATCCTGATACCGCCAATAGGCCAAATTATGCCGGCTCTCGCCGCCTGGTTTGGCATAGTTTGAAATCTCATATTGCCGCAGCCCGAACAACGCTGCCGCCTCTGCTGTTGCATCATAAAGTGCTGCTGCAACCTCATCATCAGGCAACATAAATTCGCCCCGCGCATACAACGTGGCAAACCTGGTTCCCTGCTCAATTGTTAGTTGATAAAGCGAGAGATGATCCGCCGCCAACGCCAGCGCCTGGCGCAATTCCGCCCGCCACAAAACCTCAGTTTGTCCAGGCCGGGCATAGATCAAATCAAACGACAGGCGCGGAAATATCCGCCGCGCCAGCTCTATCGCCGCCACTGCTTGCCCAGCCGAGTGCTCCCGCCCCAAAAACTTCAGCGCCGCCTCATCAAAGCTTTGCACCCCAATTGAAACCCGGTTCACCCCCGCATCGCGGTAGCCTTGAAACCGCCCCGCCTCGATGCTGGTGGGGTTGGCCTCCAGACTGATTTCAACATCATCGGCAAATTGAAAATGCCGCCTGGCATCAGCAATCAGCGCCGCCACATTATCCGGGGCCAGCAGGCTCGGCGTGCCGCCGCCAAAAAATATCGAGGTTAATTTGCGCGGCCCCAAACGCTGCGCCTCGAACGCCATTTCAGCCCGCAGCGCTGATACCATCCGGCTCTGCGGAATCGCTTCCCTCACATGCGAATTAAAATCACAATAAGGGCATTTGCTCAGGCAAAACGGCCAATGAATATAAAGCGCCAGGCTCTCCATCCGCCCTCTCTACCCCAACGCCTCCCAACCCACCACCGCATCCATTGTCAGCCTCCCATATAAATGCGGAAACAACGCCCCGCCGCGGGAAGCCTCCCACCTCAGCGAATTCCCCAACCGCGCCAAATCCACGCGCGCCACCACTAACCCGGTCTGCCCGGCAAAATGCCTGGCCAGCGTCTCGCCCAACTGCTCAGCGGTCGAGAGATGCACATACCCATCCGCCACATCCACCGGCGCGCCCTCAAACACCCCTGCTTGCAACGCCGCCCACTGCGGCCTCGTCAGCACTTTATAAACCAGCATCCTATTCCTCCCTTGACCGCGCCTTGCCCCTATAGTTAACGTTTACGTTAACTTGATCGGTACATCATGATCTCCCAGCACATCCTACAGAAATTCATCAACCTCTGGCCGCCGCTTTTCTTCGCCGGCATCCGCGCCCGCGTCGTCACGCCAGACTTTCGCTTCATCGAGGCCGAGCTTCGCTTGCGCTGGTGGAACCGGAACGCCATGGGCACCCAGTTCGGCGGCAGCCTGTTCGCCATGACCGACCCGTTTTACATGCTTATGCTGCAACAAAATCTCGGCCCCCGCTACATCGTGTGGGACCAAGCCGCGACCATCAACTTCATCTCACCCGGACGCGGCACGGTACATGCCAAATTCACATTATCGCAAGCCCAGCTTGATGAGATTATCACCGCTACAGCGCACGGCGGAAAATTCCTGCCCACTTACCAGGTGGAAATTCTTGCCAAATCCGGCACCCTCATCGCCACCGTCACCCGCACCCTCTACATCCGCCTGAAACCGCAACACCGCCCTGCCAACCAACCCCTTGGCACCGTCGCATCACCCCCCTAATCCAGGCCGCATGAATGCTATCACCGTCAGCCACCTGACCAAACAATACCCCACCACCCTGGCGGTCGATGACATCTCGTTCAGCGTCCCCACCGGCCGCATCACCGGCCTGCTTGGCGGCAACGGTGCTGGCAAAACCACCACCATCTCAATGCTGCTCGGCCTGCTCGTTCCCACCTGTGGCACCATCACCATCCTCGGCCATAACATGGCAACCAGCCGTTACGCCGCCCTGGCCCGGATGAACTTCTCATCGCCTTATATCGCGCTCCCGGCCCGCCTATCGGTAATCGAAAATCTGCGAGTCTATGGCCATCTCTACAACGTTCCGCAGCTGGCCGGCCGCATCGACGAACTGGTCAGCCAATTCAAGCTCGCCCCGCTGCTCAACCGTCTCGCGGGTGAACTCTCCGCCGGCCAAAAAACCCGCGTGGCACTCGCCAAATCCCTGATCAACCTGCCCGATATCCTGCTGCTTGACGAACCCACCGCCAGCCTCGACCCCGACACCGGCGACTTTGTGCGCACCACCCTGGAAACCTACCGCACCACCCGCAATGCCACCATGCTGCTCGCCTCGCACAATATGTCTGAGGTTGAGCGTCTGTGTGACGATGTGCTGATGATGAAATCTGGCAGAATCGTCGATCGCGGCACGCCTGATGGCCTGATTTCCCGCTATGGCCGCGCCAATATGGAACAGGTGTTTCTCGACATCGCCCGGAGCCGCGACATATGAGGCCGCTTTTGCAATCTGGTCTGCACTCTGCCAGGCGCATTTACGGCCTGGTCTATCGCCATGTCGCGCTGTACCGCCGCTCCTGGCCACGCCTGCTCGAAATTTCCTATTGGCCAACGCTGGAACTTCTCATCTGGGGCTTCACCGCCAGCTATTTTTCACACGCCACGCTGAATCCTGGCCTACTGGCCGGCGGCGCGCTCATCGCGGGGGTTCTGCTGTGGGAAGTCACCCTGCGTGGCCAGCTTGGCGTTACCTATTCCTTCCTGGAGGATATCTGGTCGCGCAATCTCGGCCATGTGTTCGTCAGCCCGCTGCGCCCGGCTGAGCTGGTGGCCTCGCTTTTGGTGGTCTCGTTATTGCGCACGCTGGTTGGCCTGTTTCCCGCCACAATTCTTGCCTACCTGCTGTACAGCTTTAACATCCTGCATCTGGGGCCCGTGCTTTTGCTGTTTTTCGCCAATCTCTTGGTCATGGGCTGGTGGGTCGCCCTCCTCATCGTCGCCTTGCTGTTCCGCTACGGCGCCGGGGCGGAGGCCCTGGCCTGGACTGTCGCCTTTGGCATCACCCCGTTCGCCTGCGTGTTCTACCCGGTGGCAGTGCTGCCCACCTGGCTGCAACCGCTGGCTCTGGCCTTGCCCGCCGCCCACATCTTCGAGGGAATGCGCGCCGCACTACTTCATAACATCACTGACTGGCGCAACCTCGCCGCCGCCGCCGCTCTGAATACCGCATGGCTGCTGGTCGCCATCGCCGTGTTTGGTCTGCAATTTCGGGCCGCCCGCATCCGCGGCGCCCTCATATCCATCGGAGAATAAACTTGGTGCATTTCTGGCTGATCCGCCACGCTTTGGTCCATCCGGACGCTTTGAACTTCCTGTACGGCACCAATGATGTCGCCATCTGTGACACCACCATGACCGCTGACGCCCACCGCTACGCTGCCCTCGCCGCCCGCCTGCCGCGCCCGGCCCACCTGATCGTCACACCGCTGTCGCGCACCCAGCACACCGCCCGCGCGCTTTTCGCCGCCGGCTACCCCGACCAACCCTGGGATATTGAGCCCGCCTTCGTCGAACAAAATTTCGGCGACTGGCAAGGCACCCCGATCCATGAATTTTCCAACCGTGACCCCGCAGAGCGCCATCCCTTCTGGCCGATCGCCGCCGCCGAGATCCCCCCCGGCGGCGAAAGCTTCGCCGACATGATCGCACGCGTCGGTACGGCGCTGGAGCACCTCACCCGCTCGCTTCACAAAAACATCATCATCATCAGTCATGGCGGTGCCATCCGCGCCGCCTGCGCCCACGCCTTGCAGCTTAACCCACACCAAGCGCTATCGCTGTCGGTTGAAAACATCTCCCTGACCCGCCTGGACCATAATGGTTGCGACTGGCGATTGGTTTCGCTCAATGAACAATTATCCACTTGAGTTTTAGAACCCCACAACTCACTTACAGCCTCATATTACAGGAGCCGCACCCATGAAACGCCTTTTCCTTGCCGCCACAATGCTTGCCGCTACCTTAACCCCCCTGGCTGCCGCCCACGCCGGTTCCCCCCAACATCTGGTGGATAGCTCCACCCTGGCGCTGGAAAGCCTGATGGAAGGTGCCCCCGGCCACCAGGCTCAGGATTTCCTGCGCAAGGCCCACGCCGTGGTTATCTGCCCTGATATTTTCCGCGCCGGCTTCATGATCGGTGGCGAAGGCGGCGGCTGCGTGATGGTGGCCCGTGCTGCCGGCGGCTCCTGGTCCGCCCCGGCCTTCTACTCCATGGGTTCCGGCAGCTTCGGGCTGCAAATTGGCGTACAAAGTGCCAAGGTTTTAATGCTGGTGATGACTGAAGGCGGGCTAAACGCCCTGCTCAACTCACAATTCAAAATCGGCGCTGACGCTGGCCTCACCGTCGCCACCCTCGGCGCCGGCGTCAACGGCTCAATGTCCACCGCCCTGAACGCTGACATCCTCACCTTAAGCAAAACCGAGGGTTTATATGGCGGCATCTCGCTCGCCGGTTCGGTATTCTCAAACGATTCCGGCATGGAACAATCCTACTACGGCAATACCGATGACGCCCGCGACATTGTCATCAACATGAAAGCCTCCAACCCCGGGGCCAACCCGCTCCGCGCCATGCTGACCAAATTCGGCGGCTAACCTGACCAAACCGGGATGGCAGCACCCGCCGCCATCCCGCATTTGCTCTGCCATTCCCGCCTTTTTTCGTCGCTCCCGCTTTTCCCTAGTCGCTCGCGCTTTTTTTTGTCATTCCCGCTTTTTTTCCTCGTCATTCCCGCGAAAGCGGGAACCCCCTCACTGGCCCTTTGACCTGCCAAAATCATCGCCGCCCCAGGAATGTTGTTGTTGCTATAAATTCATCTAAAATTTAGTAATACCGTTTGCTCTCACGAACATTTGAGCGATAACGTCATTTTCATAATTGCTGCAACGCAAGGGTGAATTATGGCCGAAACAATTAATACTTCCCTATCCGCAGTTGTCACCCTGACATCGCGCTATGCCACCATTACCAGCAGCGGCAGTGTTTATGGCTTCGGCACCATCACCGGTTATGGCATTAATGCCGCCCTCTTCGCCCCAACCAGCCTCGGCACCATCACCATCCATAACGCCGGCGTCATTAATGCCATCGGCAGCCAGGCCGTCGGCCCCTTGGATTTTGGCATCGCCCTCGCGCAACCCGGCACCATCATCAACACCGGGCGAATTAACGGCAACAGCGGCATTGGCATTCTCGGCTCCGTTGGCAGTAGTTACATCGAGAATAACAACCTAATTATTAGCCAATACGGTGTCGGTATTTACCTGCAAGGCAGCGGCACCATTGTCAACAACTCTAACATTATCGACTATAACTCTGGCGCTGGCCTTGGCATCGAACTCAAAAATGGCGGCTTAATTTCCAATACCAGTACCGGTGTCATTAATGCTGACAACACCGGCATTTATCTCGACAACGGTGGCACCGTCATTAATGCTGGTAATATTCATGGCACTAAAGTTGGCATCGTAAACAAAACCGGAAGTGAAACAATTATCAACAGCGGCAATATTTCCGGCGCCACCACCGGCATTGCGCTGTTAACCGGCGGCACCGTGACCAATTCCGGCAATATTTCCGGGGCATCCACTGCCGATGCCATCACCTTCGCCAGTGGCTTTGCCAACCGGCTCATTTTACAAACCGGCGCGCATTTTAGCGGCCTGGTCGATGGCGGCAACAGCTTTGGTAGCACCGCCAGCAGCGTGCTGGAATTAACGCCTGGCAGCAGCAACTATCTCTCCGGCCTCGGCACTGAGTTCATCAATTTCAGCACCATCGCAGTGGATGCCACCGCCAACTGGACCCTGGGCAATAATAACACCCTTAGCGCTGGTCAGGTCCTGGATAATGCCGGCAGCCTCACCATTGACGGCATACTGCTCAACAACGGCTACATCCAAACTGACCCTACCACCATGGTGGTCAACGCCGCCGTCTACGGCTCTGGCACCATCGGCATCGTCAGCGGCAGCAGTGTAATATTCAACAGCAGCGTCGGTCCCAACCAGGTAATCGACTTGCTCAGCCCCAACGCCACGCTGTCTGACAACCCCGCCTTGTTCTCAGGCAAAATCATTATCGGTTTTGTTGACACGCTGACCAGCAGCCCAACCACCATCGTGAGCACTGAAACAATTATCGCCTCCGGTGCCGTTGGCACTTATTTTGTTAATAATGGCGGCACCCAAACCCCCCAGATCATCAACGCGGCGGTTTTTGGGCCCAATTCGCTCACCGCACCCACACTGCTAAATCAAGGCTTCATTGATGCCAACGGCCCGGCCACACTGGGTGGCTTTGATGTCGGCATTTTGCTGGGCAACAGCGGTAGTATTTTTAACACCGGCAGCATCATCGGCCATACCGCCATCGGCATGCTGGGCACCAGTGGTAGCAACTACATCTACAACAACAAGCTTATTTTGGGCACCCAAGGCGTTGGTATTTATATCCACAATCTCGGCAGCATCGTAAACAGCAGCCTGATTGCGTCGTATAATACCACGTCAGCCAATGGCTATTCCGGCATCGAGCTGGGCGGCGGCGGCTTCATTTCCAACCGCGATATCGGCACAATCGTCAGCAATAGTGGCTCCGCGGTTAATCTACAGGCTGCCGGCACCATCCAAAATGCTGGCCACATCATCGGCTATCAGGCTGGCATTGCGCTTAATGGCGGCGGCTCTGTCGCCAATACCGGCACCATTGAGGCCAGCGGGCTACAAAAAACCCAGCAATCCTATATCGGCATTTACGCCAGCCATGGTGCCAGCATCACGAATAATGGTATCATCAGTGGCCCGGTCGGCATTAAAATTCTCGGCACCATCGGGGAAGCTGGCTATGTTCTGAACACCCAGTTGATCACCGCCAGCAGTACCCTGCTGCCTGGCAGTAATTTCCAAACCGGCTTCGTGAATTATGGCGTTGGCGTTTACATCAACGTCGCGGGCTCGGTTGCGAACAACGGCACCATAGTCGGCAACCATGCAGGCGTTGCCTTCAATAATGTTAATGGTGGCAGTGGTACCATCAGTAACAAAGGCGGCAGCTTAATCAGCTCTGCGGGCTATGGCGTCATTTTGGAAGCTGGCGGCAGCGTCAATAATACCGGGCTGATTTCCGGCTACCGCACCGGCATTCGTGCTGACAACGCCATCACCACCATTGTCAACGCCGGCATCATCCTCGGCACCGGCAACACCTTTGCTGACAACGGCACGCTCTCAGCCAAAAATCTTGGGACCGGCACTTATATCAGCCACGGTATCATGCTCACCAGCGGCGGTAGCATAATCAACGAGACCACCAGCACCATTTCAGCCGTGCAGGGTGTGGTTATTTCAGGCGCGGGCAACGGCTATGTCAATAATGCCGGGTTGATCAACGCGACAAATCGCTCCGGCATTGACCTGAAAGACCACGGCACCATCAATAACCTTGGCACTGTTTTCGCCAGCCATGCAGGCGTGCAGCTTTACAACGGTGGCTATGTTAAAAATTCCGGCCAGATTACCTCCCTCAACCGGGTGGGGATCTATCTCTATAATAATGGCTATGTCACCAACTCCGGCACCATCAACGCTAATTATGCGGGTATCTATTCCCGCAATGGTGGTTACAACCCAACCTACATCCGCAATACCGGCCATATCACATCGGCCACAAAATCCGGAGTGTATTTAAAAGTCTCAGGGCAGGTCTATAACGCTGGTATCATCAACGCGCCCGCCGGGGCCGGTGTATTTATGGCCAAAGGCAAAGTCACCAATGGCAGCCCTGGAACCATCACCGGGGCCAACGGCGTAGTTCTCAAAACCGCTAACATGACCAATCACGGCCTGGTGGATGGCACAGCTGGTTCCGGTATTTACCTGCAAGGCCTCGGCACCGTTTTGAACAGCGCAACAGCGCGGGCAATTGGTAGTAAATACGGCGTCGAGCTTGGCGGCGCCAACAGTTATTTGGGTAATTCCGGCACTGCCGCTGGTAGCATCGGTGTCTATATCAAGGCTGGTGGATACTTAACCAACCACGGCACTGCCACAGGTAACATCGGCGTCTATGCCAAAGCTGGCGGTGTTATTAATGATTTTGGCGTCATCAGCGGCACGGCTGATGCCGTGAAATTCGGCGCCACGAGTGGTGGCAAGCTTATTATTAACCCTGGCGCCAGCTTCATCGGCACAGTCGAAGGCGGTGGTAAAGCCACCATGGAGCTTGGTGGCACCAGTGCTGCCACCCTCACCGGCCTTGGCACCCAGTTTATTGATTTTGCCACCATCAAGGTTGATGCCGGGTCCCGCTGGACTCTCACCGGCAACAACACCATCGCCATCGGCCAAACACTGAGTGATTTTGCGACCCTGATCGTCAACGGCACCTTCACTGACAACGGCGTGGTCAATGCCGACCCCTCGACCATTGTGTATGAATCAGCCGTCACAGGCACAGGCACCATCGACATCGCCGCCGGTTCCACGGTTGTTTTTGACGCATCAGTCGCCTCCTCCATCACCATCGATTTTCTCTCCAGCACCGGCACCATTGTTGAAAATGCACCAGCCTTATTTGGCAACCCAACTATCATTGGCACTGGCGTTATCATCATCGCCTGTTTCGCCAAGGGCACCCGCATTCTCACGCCCCAAGGCGAAGTGGCGGTAGAGAATCTGCGCGCCGGCGATATGGTCATCACCGCTGAGGGCGAGGATGCGCCAATCAAATGGATTGGCACCCGCAACCTGGATTTGCGCCGCCATGCCCACCCTGAAAAAGCCCAGCCGGTGCGCATTTCCGCCGGGGCGATTTCACATAACGTGCCCAACCGGGATTTATTCCTCTCGCCTGACCATGCGCTCTATCTGCAAGGCCACCTGGTACCCGCCAAGGCGCTCATCAACCGAATGTCAGTGACCCAGGAAAATTGGCAATCGGTCAGCTACTACCATATCGAACTTGACCACCACGCGGTGATCTTCGCCGCTGAGACGCCGGTGGAAACCTACCTGGAAACCGGCAACCGCCACTGCTTTGAAAACGCAGGCGAGCCCATGGCCCTGCACCCTGACTTCGGGCAGGATTTCCAGGCCCTGCGTGAAGCAAAAAGCTGCGCGCCCTTCCTTGATGACAACGGCCCTACCATTCGCGGTATCCGCACCGCAATGCTGGACCGGGCCTATTGGAACACCCCACGCCGGGCTGCAAACCAATAAATCCAGCCATAAAAACCCCGGTTTTTGATAAGTTTTTTTCAGAATTTTTCGGTTTTTATTGTGTTATTTCAGCTACTTGCACGGTATTTTCGGCCAAAATGTTACACGTGTACCCTTCAGCTATTAAGTAATTTAAGGATCTCATCAAGCTGGTCGAGGTTTTTGTAATTCATCAGAACCGAGCCTCCTTTGCCGTTAAAAGTTACCTTCACCCGCAACCCTAGCTTCTCGGTCAGCGAATCCGCCAGCGCCTCGGTCTCAGGGTCGGCCCGCTTCGGCGGCGGCTTGCGGGCAACTGATTCTGGTATATTGCGGCTTTCTTTGGCAACCAGCTCCTCGGTTTGGCGCACACTCAACTTGTCGCGCACAATTCTATTGGCCAGCGCCAGCGGATGGTCAGAGGCCGCCAGTGCGCGCGCGTGCCCGGCTGAAAGTTCACCCGCCCGCACCATGGCCAGCACGCGCTCGGGCAGTTTCAACATCCGCAGCATTTGGGAAATATGTGAGCGCGATTTGCCAATCGCCTCACCTAATTTATCATGGGTGAGCTTGAATTCCTCAATCAACCGCTGAAAGCCCATGGCTTCCTCAACTGCGTTCAAATCCTCGCGCTGGAGGTTTTCCACCAGCCCGGCGGCCATCGCATCAGTGTCTGAAAGGTCGCGCACCAGCACCGGCACATCATGCAGTTGCGCCAGTTGTGCGGCCCGCCAGCGGCGCTCACCGGCAATAATCTGGAATTGCCCCTCAGCCCCTGGTTTCGGCCGCACCAGCAAGGGCTGCAAAATACCCCGCTGGATAATTGAGGCCGCCAGCTCGTTCAGGGCCTCCTCATCCATCGCGCGGCGCGGTTGGAAGGGGCTGGGCTCCAGGGTGGCGACACTCAGGCTTTGCACACCCGGCGCGCTTATGCTGGTGGGGGCCGCGGCATCGCCCAGCAAGGCGGCCAAGCCACGGCCAAGACGTTTGGGAGGAGGGGTCAGGCTCATGGATTTATCTTTCAGGCAACACGGGTGCGTTTTATAAATTCCGCCGCCAGGCTTAAATAAGCCTGCGCGCCGGCGGAGCGGAAATCATACAGCAGCACCGGCATGCCATGGCTAGGTGCCTCGGTGATGCGGATGTTGCGCGGGATGGCGGTGTCAAACACCTTGTCCTTGAAGTGCTCACGCACGTCACTGCAAACCTGCTCGGAGAGGTTATTGCGCCGGTCAGTCATGGTCAGCACGATGCCCTCCAGCGTGAGCGCGGTATTTAATTTGCGGGTGACCATCTCAATGGTGCGCAGCAATTGCGAGATCCCTTCCAGGGCAAAAAACTCGGCTTGCAGCGGCACCAGCACGGAATCAGCGGCGACCAGGGCATTCAGCGTAAGCAAACCAAGGCCGGGTGGGCAATCAATAAATATCGTATCAACATCCGGCGCCCCTGCCGCGATGGCGTGGCGCAGCAAAAATTGCCAGGATTCCAATTGGCCAAACTCTAAATCGGCGCCATTCAAATCCGCCACCGCCGGCACAATCATCAGGTTCGGCACTTCGGTCGGCAGGCTTAAGTCCGCCAGGCTGGCTTCCCCGGCCAGCAGCGCGTAGCTGCCGCCGTTTCGCAGCGACGAGGCAATACCAAGGCCAGTGCTGGCATTGCCTTGCGGGTCAGAATCAATCAGCAGAACCTTCTCCCCGCCGATGGCGAGGGCAGCGGCCAGATTAATGGCGGTGGTGGTTTTGCCAACCCCGCCTTTCTGGTTGGCAATCGCGATGATTTTTGGGCGCTTTAGCGGTTCAGCCGGGGAGTCCAACATGGCGAAGATTGCTCACTTTCAGAATGCAGGCCTGGTCGTTGAGCGGGTTTTTGCAACGCTCGACCTCCATGTGCCAGAGCGCTGAAGCGGGGGCTAGCTCAACTTCGTGATTCTTGCCCTTGGGGAACAAACAAATCCCACCGGGGGCCAGTAAAGGGGCCGCAAGGCTCAATAATTTATCCAAAGGCGCTAAAGCCCGCGCGGTGAGCAACATGGCAGGCGGCGTTTTGGCATCCTCAATGCGGGTGGCCAGCACCTTAACCGGGGCCCCCAGAGTGCGCGCGGCATCCATTAAAAACGCCGCTTTGCGTTTATCAGACTCAATCAAGGTAAAAGGCACACCGGTTGCAATGGCCAACACCATGCCAGGAAACCCAGCACCGGAGCCGATATCAATCGCGAAAGGAATATCTGGTGGCATGTAAGGCACCAGCGCCAGACTATCCTGCACATGGCGCTCCCACAGATGCGCAATATCAGATTTACTCACCAGGTTAATTTTGGCGGACCAGCGCGCCACCAGGGCTGCGAACTCCCGTAATTTAGCCTCGCTCAAGCCGCCCGCCGAGCCTTTTTCAGCGCCCCGAAAATCGCTCCCAAAGCAGCCGGCGTCATGGCTTCAATGCGCCCCGCCACCGCCAGATTGGCCGGGCGCACATGGTTGAGCTTTTCACGCAGCTCGTTGGAAAGCCCGCCGACCTGCGCAAAGTCAAAATTATCAGGGATCCGCACGGCTTCATCAGCTTCGCGGGCGTTAATTTCGCTGGTCATGCGGCGGAGGTAACCCGAATAATGAATATCCGCCCGCAAAATTTCGGCAGCGCGGCTGGTGGCATCACCGGGTTTGCCATTAAAGGCGGCAATTTCAGCGGTAAGCGCCGCTAACACCCCTGCCCGCTCAGCGCCTACACAACCGCAATCAATCCCCAATTGGGTCAACCGCAGTTCAGCATTATCCGCCCGCAGCAACAGCCGGTATTCGGCGCGTGAGGTAAACATGCGGTAAGGCTCAGTGACACCTTGGGTGACCAAATCATCAATCATCACCCCGATATAAGCCTGCGAGCGCGATAGCCGCACCGGCGTTGAACCTCCCGCGCGGCGCGCCGCGTTCAAACCCGCCATCAGGCCCTGGGCAGCGGCTTCCTCATAGCCTGTGGTGCCGTTGATCTGCCCGGCCAAAAACAATCCGGGCAGCTTTTTTAACTGCAAGGCATGGTCAAGGGCGCGCGGGTCAACATAGTCATATTCCACCGCATAGCCTGGCTTAAGCAACTTGGCGTGCTCAAGCCCTGGGATGCTATGGATAAACGCCTCCTGCACATCGGCGGGCAGCGAGGTGGAAATGCCGTTTGGATAGATGGTGTTATCATCGAGCCCCTCGGGCTCCAGAAAAATCTGATGAGCGCCCTTTTCAGCGAACCGCACAATTTTATCCTCAATCGAGGGGCAGTAGCGCGGTCCACGGCCTGAAATGGCACCGCCATAGACCGCCGATTTATGGATGTTTTCGCGGATGATGGCGTGCGTCGCCTCAGTGGTGGCGGTGATGCGGCAGGCGATTTGCGGGTTGGTAATGCGGGCTGTCATCGCCGAAAATGGCTCGGGCGGGTTTTCACCCACATCGGGGGCTAAGCCCTCCCAATCAATGGAGTTTTTATCCAACCGCGCAGGTGTGCCGGTTTTCAAGCGGCCAAGCGGCAGGCCAAGCGAGAGCAATTCTTCAGCC
This sequence comes from Acidocella sp., assembly GCA_029077825.1. Taxonomy (GTDB): domain Bacteria; phylum Pseudomonadota; class Alphaproteobacteria; order Acetobacterales; family Acetobacteraceae; genus Acidocella. The sequence continues at coordinate 13,572 of JAQNCT010000005.1, forward strand.
AGACGCGTGGCGGCGGCATCACCAATGCGGCCACCCGCTTGGGTAACTGTGCCGAAATGCAAAACACCGCACAGAAAAGTACCTGTGGTAAGCACCGCCGCCGCACAATTTATGGTTTTACCATCAGCGGTATGAACCGCACTGAGGTTGCCGCTAGAATCCCGCGCCAGACCACAAACCTCAGCTTCCAGGATGCTAAGGTTGGCTTGGGCCGCTAGCAGCGCCTGGACGGCGTTGCGGTAGAGCTTACGGTCAGCCTGGGCGCGCGGGCCGCGCACCGCCGGGCCTTTGGTGCGGTTGAGCATTTTGAAATGGATGCAGGCAGCATCAGCCGCTTTGGCCATCAGCCCGTCCAGCGCGTCAATCTCGCGCACCAGGTGCCCCTTGCCAATACCGCCAATGGCCGGGTTGCATGACATTTCACCAAGCCGGTCAGCCCGGTGGGTGATCAGCAGTGTGGCAGCCCCTGCCCGCGCTGCCGCCGCCGCCGCCTCACAGCCGGCATGGCCACCGCCGATAATGATGACATCATAACGCATGGCTGGGGTTTATCGCGTTTGCCTGGAAAATGCGAGGGCGCGCCTTGCTTTATGGCGGCCCTGCCCCTAGAAAGCGCGTTCCGCTGATTTGTGGCGGAAGCGTGCGCGACGGGCCATCAGGCATGCCCGGCCGCCGTGATTTATATAGGAGATCAAAATGCCAAAGCTAAAGACCAAGTCATCGGTCAAAAAACGCTTCAAAATCACCGCCACCGGCAAAGTGCTGGCCGGCCCTGGCAAGAAGCGCCACAACCTGATGGCACGCAGCCAAAAATCCAAGCGTAGCAATCGCGGCAGCCAGACCCTGACCCATGCTGATGGTATTACCGTCAAGCAGTGGGCCCCCTATGGTATTGGTTAAGGAGCGCGATAAATGGCACGTGTAAAACGGGGTGTGACGACCCATGCTCGTCATAAAAAAATCATTGACCAGTCCAAGGGTTTCGTTGGCCGGTCATCCACCAACTACCGCATTGCGCTGGAGCGCCTGGAAAAGGCGCTGCGCTATGCCTACCGTGACCGCCGGGTCAAAAAGCGTGAATTCCGCAGCCTGTGGATTCAGCGGATTAACGCCGCCGTGCGCGAGCATGGGCTAACCTATAGCCAGTTCATGTTTGGCTTCAAGGCAACTGGTCTTGAGATGGACCGTAAAATCCTGGCCGCCATTGCGTTTGACGATGCGGCTGCGTTTGCCGAAATCGTGCAAGCGGTGAAGGCTGTCAAAGACGCTGGTTAAGCGCTAACGCATCTAAGACAATAAAACCCCCGGGGGCAGCCTCGGGGGTTTTTTATGCGGCTTGCATCTGGGAGCACCTGCCCCCAGATTTTGAGCATGAAACCAATTCCTCCTTTTCCAGAGAGTTTGGCTGAATCGGCTGGCTTTTTAACTGACCATGAACAAAGCCAGCTATGGCAGGCAGCGGTACTGATGGCGGATTCCCGCGGCTTGCTGATGCGTCTGACCGGGGGGTTTGGCAGGCAGGTGGAAGCCTTGCGGACACGGCTGGTGCAGGCCGGGGCGCGGTTTGGCGGTGCGAGCTGGGAAGATTTAACCAGCCGGGCGCAGACAGCGGTGGAGGACGTGCTGTGGAATGCCTATGAATTTGCCATTTTCGGGTTGGAGGCCACGCCAACATTCCTGCGGCCTGAGAAAGGCCAATGCAACCGGTTGCACCGGTTGGCGGCAACCACCAGTGGCATAGCTTCAGGGTTTGTCGGGCTGCCGGGCGTGCTGGTGGATATTCCGTTCACCACCACCACCATTTTGCGCAGCATCGCCGCGGTGGCGCAGGGTTATGGCGAGGAATTAAGTGATGAAAACACCAGGCGGGCATGCCTGGAAGTGCTGGCATTCGGCGGGCCGGGGGAAGCCGATGATGAAGTGGAAACCAGCTTTTGGGCAGCAAGGCTGGGGTTGAACCACATGGCGGTATCGCTACTGATAAAATCGGCGGCGGGACGGTTTGGGATTATTTTATCGGAAAAATTTTTAACCCAGGCGGTGCCGGTGATTGGGGCGGTATCAGGCGGGGCGCTGAATTATGCCTTCACTGACCATTACCAGAAAATGGCGCGGGTGCATTTTTGCCTACGCGCGTTGGAGCGGCGCAGTTTGGAGCCGCTGATGGTGCGCGAATTGTTTGGGCAGTTGTTAAAAGCAGCGCGGATGCGCCGGAAAATTACCCGCAGGGATGCGAAAAATATGGTTTATTTGCCTGGGTAAGCGTGATGGTAGGAAAATGATGTAGCAGGAAAAGGGCCATTATTTGGCCGGTTTTTTCTCGCGTTTTTGGTGCCAATTATCCATAAGTTTCAACACTGCGGCTGAGGTTTCTTCAATAGAGCGGCGCGTGACATCAATGGTGGGCCAACCCCGCGTGTTGCACAGACGCCGTGCCCATAATAGTTCCTTCTCGACCATTTCAAAATCAACATAATCGCCATTGTCGGTTTTAATGATGCCGGGTTGTGCGCCGGTGCCGATCAATTGCAGGCGATGCCGGCGAATATCTATGAGGGATTTAGGGTCAATGGTCAGGCCGATGACCGGGCAGCCAGGGTCTGATAAAAGCTCAGGGGGTTCAATACCAGGTACCAGCGGCACATTGGCGGCTTTGATCCCACGGTTAGCAAGGTAAAAGCAGGTAGGGGTTTTCGATGAACGTGAAACACCCACCAGCACCACATCAGCCTCAGCCATACCGCGATCAGCCTGGCCGTCATCATGGGAAATGACATAATGCATGGCATCGATGCGGCGGAAATAATCAGCATCTAAAACATATTGCCGGCCGGGGCGGTGTTTGGTGGGAAGGCCAAGCTGTTCTTGCAACAAGGCCATCACCGGGTCGAGAACATGCAAAATTTTAGTATCAGATCGGGCACAAAATTCATCAATTTCAACGCGTAATGCCGCATCAACCAAGGAACATAAAACCGGGCCTGGTTCGGCTTGTATCCCCTCAAAAACCCGGTGCAATTGCAACCGGGTGCGAATGAGCGACCAGCGATGATAATTTACCTGCGGATCGTCAAATTGCGCAATCGCGGCGCGGGCCATGGCACTTAAAGTGTCACCCGTGGCATCAGAAATGAGATGTATATTTAGCTTAGAACTATCCATACGAGCCACAATAGCGGGGATAAAACTTCAGGACAGTCTTTGTTTTGCGAATGATGGGGATAGAGTGGTATTTTGATAAACGGTTGATGAGTGGTGGTGGTATTTTGTGCCGGATGTGTGTAACTGAAATTATGTGTGAAAAATCAATATGTTGTTGATAAAAACTGAATGTGGATAAGGATGTGGATCATATTTTGGATGTTTTAACCCCCGTTATCCACAGGGTACCATAACTACAACAATCTTTTAAGAATACTTATTTAAAGGTAGGCCGGGTGTATGAAATTAATTGATGTGCTGAATGGGCAAGCGGTGTGGCCGCCGCCGGTGTGGTTGATGCGTCAAGCCGGGCGGTATTTGCCGGAGTACCGGGAATTGCGGGCGCAAGCCGGGGATTTTTTAAAATTATGTATGAATCCGGAGTTAGCCGCTGAGGTGACCTTGCAGCCGGTGCGGCGCTTTGGGTTTGATGCGGCAATTTTATTTTCAGATATTTTGATTTTGCCGATGGTTCTGGGGCAGGATTTAAGGTTTGGCGAAGGTGAAGGCCCGGTTCTGCCACCAATTACCACGCTGGCGGAAGTTTCAGCTCTAAGTGTGGATGCAGCGGTAGCTGGATTTGCCCCGATTATTGAGACGGTGCGGCGGACCAGAGCGGCATTATCAGATAAAACTGCATTGATCGGGTTTGCCGGCGGTCCGTTTACCGTGGCTTGTTATATGCTTGATGGTAAAGGCAGCGGTGGGGATTTTCCGCGCACCAGGATGTTGGCTTATGAAAATCCGGCGCTGGTGGATGCGGTTATCGAACTGCTGGTGGCAGCGACAATTTTATATTTGCAAGCGCAACTTGATGCAGGGGCAAATTGCGTGATGCTGTTCGAAAGCTGGGCTGGAATATTGCCGGCGCGGTTATTCAGAAAACTGGTTATTGAGCCGAACCGGCAGATTGTTGCGGCATTGCGCGCTTACAACCCGGCGGTAAAAATAATTGGCTTTCCGCGTTTGAGTGGTTTGCTGGTGGGTGAGTATGTTCGAGGTACCGGCGTTGATGCGGTGGGGTTGGATAGCGTAACTGACCCTGCCGCCGCGATTGCCGCTTGTCCGCCCGGCTGCGTGTTTCAAGGCAATTTGGACCCTTTGTTGTTGCGGGTGGGTGGCTCGGTGTTGGACAATGGGATAAAAGCTGTGCTCGATGGATTCCGCGGTCAGCGGCATATTTTTAACTTAGGGCATGGTATTACACCAGATGTAAAACCCGAGACCGTGGCGCAGTTGATGAATGTCATTCAAACCTCATCTAAATCTCCATGAAAACTGCTATTGTTTTATTTAACCTGGGCGGGCCAGATGAGCCTGAGGCGATTAAGCCGTTCCGGGTCAATTTATTCTCGGACCCAGCGATTATCCGCGCCCCTATATTTATTCGGTTTTGGTTGGCCAGACTGATTGCGGCAAGCTCGTCTAAAACGGCTGTAGCGAATTATGAGCGCATGGGTGGGCGTTCGCCATTGCTTGATTTAACCACCCAGCAAGGCGAGGCGCTGGAGGCTGAATTAAGCGATATTGGGGCGAAATGCTTTATCGCGATGCGCTATTGGCACCCGTTTGCGGCCGAGACAGTCAAGCAAGTGAAGGCCTATGCACCGGACCGGATTTTACTTTTGCCGCTATATCCGCAGTTTTCAACCACCACCACCGGCAGTTCATTGCGCGACTGGCATGAACAAGCTGCCAAAGGCGGGTTGGTGGCACCAACCACCAGCCTTTGCTGTTTTTATGACGACCCTGATTATGCGGCGGCCATTGCCGGGTTGGTGGATGAGGAAATCACCAAGGCGCGTGCGGCTTTGCCACCAGGGGTAAAATTGCGGTTGTTGTTTTCAGCCCATGGCTTGCCAGAGGCCATCATAAAGGCCGGTGATCCCTATCAGGCGGAAGTTGAAGCCAGTGTGGCAGCGGTAATGGCAAGGCTGGTTGATGGTGATGTTGAGCACCAGGTTTGTTACCAATCACGCGCGACACCACAAAAATGGATCTCGCCGAGCACCATTGAAGCCATCGAGCAAGCGGGGGTTGACCAGATTGCCGTGATACTGGTGCCAGTTGCGTTTGTTTCAGACCATATCGAGACATTGGTGGAGCTTGATATTGAAAATGCCGAGCTGGCGCATGAAAAAAATGTGCCTGGGTATTTCAGAGCCAGGGTACCAAATTCTGACCCGGCGTTTATTGCCGCACTGGCCAAGTTGGCACGGCGGGCGGTAGCGCAGGGTGATGGGTTATGCAGCCACAAGGGTGGGCGTTCATGTGATGTAAGCCATACGGATTGTCCGTGGGCGCGCTATAAGGTGCGCGATGCCGCCTGAGTTGATTATATTTGATTGTGACGGCGTGCTGATTGATAGCGAGGGGATTGCAGCCCGGCTGATTGCCCAAAATCTTACGCAACACGGCTGGCCCATGACGGCGCTGGAAAATCAGGCGCTGTTTTTAGGCATGTCGATGACAACGATGCAGCCGATGGTTGAGGCGCATTTGGGGCATAAAATGCCTGAGGGCTGGCGCGATGCGTTAGCCCAGGATTTGATTGTAGCACTGGCGGCCGAGGCTGAGCCGATTGCCGGGGCCAAGCAAACTCTGGAACGGTTGAATGCGATGGGGGTGCCCTGGCGGGTGGCGTCCAACTCGTCAGATGCTGAGATGACGGCAAAATTCAGCCGGGTGGGGATGACCCAACTCGTCACCGGGCGGACATTTGCCAGTGCGCGGTGGGGCCGCCCGAAACCCGCACCTGATGTGTTTTTGGCGGCGGCGGCGGATGCCGGGGTGGCACCGGCGCATTGTCTGGTAATCGAGGACAGCGTGCTGGGTATCAAGGGGGCGGTGGCGGCCGGCATGCTGGTTTATGGCTTTGACCCTCACGGGCCAGGGCACCTATTGCTGGAAGCTGGGGCGGCGTTGGTGCTGCATGGGCTGGATGAGCTGTTCTTGAATTTGAATAAGGAAGCTGCATGACGATCAATGGGCTGCTGCCATTTATCCGCTGGGATCTGGCGTTGCATATTATTTCGTTCACCGCTTGGATGGGTGGGCTGTTCTATCTGCCCCGGCTGTATGTATATCATTGTCAGGTGGCACCGGGGACGGCAGAATCCGCGCGCTTTAAGGTGATGGAGTATAAGCTCTTGAAATACATCACCATACCGGCGATGATTTCAACCTGGCTGTTTGGGATATTGTTGGTTTTAACGCCCGGTGCGGTGGATTGGACAGCGGCCTGGTGGTGGACGAAGTTTACCTCAGTGATTTTGATGAGCGGTTTTACCGGGGCCTGCGGCAAATGGCGGAAGAATTTTCTGGTGGATGCCAACGTGAAGCCGGAGCGGTTTTACCGGATTGCCAATGAAGTGCCGACGATTTTGATGGTTATTATTGTGCTTTGTGTGGTGGTTTGAGGCAGGTGGGGAGGTTCCCGCCTTTGCGGGAATGACGAAGAGGGCAGTTGGGGGAGATATAACGCATATGCGTAAAATTTTGGTGGCTTTGGTGATGTGCCTGGGTTTGGCGCATGGGGCGGCAGCGCAGAGCATTATTGAAGATTGGGGGCTGGTAACACCGCCTGCAGCACCTATCCCGCAGACAATTACCCTCAACCCCAAGACCACGGCGTTTCTGGCGCTGGATTTTACCGGCGTTAAGGATGCGAAAAAGGGCCCGTGCAACATCTCCCGGCCACGCTGCATGTCATCATTGCCGGCGGTTGCGAAAATGCTAAAGGCAGCCAGAGCGGCTGGCGTGTTAGTTATCTATAGTGTCACCAGCGCCGGCGGGCCGGAGGATATTGACCCTTATATCGCTCCGCAGCCGGGTGATCCGGTTGAGAAAAGTGGGCCAGATAAGTTTATCGGGACTGATTTAGCCAAAATTCTGGCCAGCCATGGGATTAAAACCGTGGTGGTAACAGGCACCGCCGCCGAGGGCGCTGTGCTGCAAACCGTGACCGATGCGGTGTTGCGCGAGGGGTTGCAAGCGGTGGTGCCGGTGGCCGGCATGTCATCGAGCCTGTTATATGATGAGCAATATGTGGCTTGGTACTTCCTCAACGCGCCGGGGTTGAAGGGCAAAGTGGTGCTGACCCAGCGCAGATTGATGTCCTATTAACCCACAGAGTATTGACGCCACCCTGGGCATCCGGCATTGACGGGCAACCGGCCGTTCGTGTCCGGTATCCTTTCCCCTGGCTGGTATTGCTACACCTTGGTTTCAGCGGGATTCCCTAGAACTGGATTGTTGCGCCGATGCATCTCGCCGAATTAAAGGCTAAGTCTCCTACTGATTTATTGAATTTGGCGGAGGAGTTGGAGGTTGAAAACGCCTCCTCGCTCCGCAAACAAGACATGATGTTTGCCATTTTGAAGGCGTTTGCTGAAAATGAGCAAACCATCTCAGGTGATGGCACGTTGGAGATTTTGCCAGACGGGTTTGGGTTTCTGCGCAACCCGGAAGCCAATTACCTGCCCGGCCCTGAGGATATTTATGTATCACCTGCCCAGGTACGGCGGTTTTCGCTCCGTACCGGTGATACGGTGGATGGTGAAATTCGCGCCCCCAAAGAGGGTGAGCGGTATTTTGCGCTGGTAAAGGTTGATAAGATCAATTTTGAAGCGCCGGATGCCGTGAAGCACCGGATAAATTTTGACAATTTAACGCCGCTCTACCCCACCTCGCGCCTGAAGATGGAAAATGAGCTGGCTGAGCTTCCAGCCAAAGGCCAGGTGAAAGATAACACTCCGCGGGTGATTGATTTAATTGCGCCGATTGGCAAAGGCCAACGCGCTTTGATTGTGGCGCCCCCGCGCACCGGTAAAACCGTAATGCTGCAAACCATTGCCGCTGCTATCTCACACAACCACCCGGAAGTGTTTTTGATCGTGCTGCTGATTGATGAGCGGCCTGAAGAAGTGACCGACATGTCACGCAGCGTGAAGGGTGAGGTGGTAGCCTCAACCTTTGATGAGCCAGCGACGCGCCATGTGCAGGTGACCGAAATGGTGTTGGAAAAAGCCAAGCGGCTGGTTGAGCACAAGCGCGATGTGGTGATTTTGTTGGATTCCATCACGCGTCTGGCGCGGGCTTATAACACCGTGGTGCCATCATCAGGTAAGGTGCTGACCGGCGGTGTGGATGCGAATGCCCTGCAACGCCCGAAGCGGTTTTTTGGCGCGGCGCGTAATATTGAGGAAGGTGGTTCATTAACCATTATTGCCACCGCGCTGATTGATACCGGCAGCCGGATGGATGAAGTGATTTTCGAGGAGTTCAAAGGCACGGGCAATTCAGAAATTATTCTGGACCGTAAACTCTCAGACAAACGCACCTTCCCGGCGATTGATATTACCAAGTCAGGTACGCGCAAGGAGGAGTTGCTGGTTGATAAGTCAACACTTTCCAAAATGTGGGTGTTGCGGCGCATACTGAACCCGATGGGCACCACCGATGCGATGGAATTTTTGCTGGATAAGCTGAAATACAGCAAAACCAACAATGACTTTTTTGAAGCCATGAATACTTAGTGGGTATGAACACTTAATGGCTAATATTTAACGGATATCCGCTACCCTGCCCTGGCGGGGATGACAGAATTTTTTACGATAAAGGGTAACACCATGCCGGACATGAACGTAGCGACTGAAGATTACAAGGTTAAGGATATTTCTCTGGCGGCCTGGGGCCGTAAGGAAATTGCCATGGCTGAGGATGAAATGCCGGGGCTGATGGCGCTGCGCGAGGAGTTTGGCGGCCAACAAATATTAAAAGGTGCGCGCATTGTGGGTTCATTGCACATGACCGTGCAAACCGCCGTGTTGATTGAAACGCTCACCGCTTTGGGTGCCAGCGTGCGCTGGTCATCATGCAATATATTCTCAACCCAGGACCATGCTGCCGCCGCGATGGCGCAGGTAGGCGTGCCGGTGTTTGCCTGGAAGGGCATGAGCGAGGATGAGTTTTGGTGGTGCATTGAGCAAACCTTGCGCGGCCCGGATGGCTGGACGCCGAACATGATTCTTGACGACGGCGGCGATGTGACCAAGCTGATGCATGATAAATATCCTGAAATGATGAAGGATATTAAGGGCATCTCTGAGGAAACCACCACCGGCGTGCACCGGCTGTGGGAGATGGCAAAGGCTGGCACATTGTCAGTGCCGGCGATAAATGTGAACGATTCCGTAACAAAATCAAAGTTTGATAATTTGTACGGCTGCCGCGAAAGCCTGGTGGATGGCATTCGCCGTGGCACTGATGTGATGATGTCTGGCAAGGTGGCGGTGGTGGCAGGCTTTGGTGATGTGGGTAAAGGCTCAGCGGCCAGCCTGCGCAATGCCGGCTGCCGCGTGATGGTCACCGAGATTGACCCGATTTGCGCGCTGCAAGCGGCGATGGAAGGTTATGAGGTTGTGACCATGGATGATGCCGCCCCGCGTGGTGATATTTTTGTAACCGCCACCGGCAATGTGGATGTGATTACCATTGACCATATGCGCGCCATGAAGAACCGCGCGATTGTATGCAACATTGGCCATTTTGATTCTGAGATTCAAATTGAAGCGCTGCGCAACAATAAATGGAACAACATCAAGCCGCAGGTTGATGAAATTGAATTCTCTGATGGTAAAAAACTAATCGTGCTCTCAGAAGGCCGTTTGGTTAATCTGGGCAATGCCACCGGCCACCCAAGCTTTGTGATGAGTGCCAGTTTTACCAACCAGGTGTTGGCGCAAATCGAGCTGTGGACAGCACCGCCGGGCAAATACGAGAATAAAGTGTATGTGTTGCCACGCCATTTGGATGAGAAAGTGGCAGCACTGCATTTGGCGAAAGTGGGCGCCAAACTAACACCGCTGACGCCCAAGCAGGCCAGCTATTTGGGCTTGGCGCAATCTGGCCCGTTCAAGCATGAGCTGTATCGCTACTAATGGCTGCTGGCGGTAACATTCTGGCCGTACTGGGGCTTGCAGCCCTGGTCGGCGGGATGGTGTTTTTTGGCGCGGTGATGGCACCGTTGATATTCACCACCTTGCCGGCTGAGTCTGCCGGGGTACTGATCCGCGCTACCTTTCCGCGTTATTACGCTTTCATTGTGGTAAGTGCCACGCTGGCGGCCATTGGGTTTGGGCTGCGCGGCCAAATTATGCCGGTGGTGGTGCTGGCCCTTATGGTTGTCGCGGTGTTGTATGCCTGGCTGTGGTTGATCCCGTATCTGAACAGTATGCGTGATGCCGGGCAGATGGTGGCCTTCAACCGGGGGCATAAGTTTTCAACCTGGCTGAACGGCATTGAGCTGGTGGCGGCGTTATGGTTGTTGGTGAAAACCGCGCTGCTGATAGGCCCGCGTTAGCGGCGTCTGCGCGGTTAGTTGCCACTGCTGGGTAAGCTCTGATTCAATTTTGGGTATGGCGGTTTTGCTGGCATCATCCAGCATAAGGGTTGCCAGAATAACGCGTGGCTCAGCTGACAAATCTGGCAATGTGGCGCCGTGAATTAAAATAATGCGCATGGCGGGCTGTGCCGCTGCAATAAAAGGGCCTGGGATTCCCACGCCGTCATTGCCATAAGGCAATAAAACCAAAATATGCGCGTTTGAATTGGCAGCAACAGCGGCGGCGGCTTGTGGCTGGGCGGTAGCAGGCGCGAAGGCCAGCCCGATGATGCCAAGGCTCTCAGTGAAAAGCAGCGCATTTCGCAAAGTGGCTGGTTTTATTGAAGCGCAAAGCAAGCCGATATAAGGCAGGCTAAACGCGCAATAACGGATTTCAATGGGTGTGTTGTTGAAGATAACCCCAAGTGCCAGCAGGCCCAGTGGTGTGGCGGCAGCGGTGAGGGTGAGTGTGGGCGTGAAACGCGCAGCATTGTGGTGTTTGATTATGGCGATGGCGCAAACAATGCTGAGCACGGCAAGAGCGATAATTACAAGCGGTGCAAAACTGCCGGCATAAAGCGGTAAGCCGCCAAACAGTGCGGCAGCTTGGTCTTTTGCCAATAATTCCAGGGCATGGACCAGATGGAATGGCGCGAATTGCCCAGTGCGGGAGCCGCGTTGCGCAAGAAAGAAATATAAATCGGCTGGAATGAAGCAGGCAATGCCGAGACTGGTGGTGAGGACTGTGCTGAGGCGGCTGCCGCTTGCGTGGAGACCACGAGTTGAATGGATGATGAGTTGGCTGCCCAATAGGCCGAGTGGGGTGAAAATAGCTAAATAGTTGCTGAAGCTGGCAGCACCGAACGCAAGGCCGGCTGCGAAGCTGGGTAGGCTTTTACCCACTCGGGAATGGCGGACATATAAGGCAAAGCCCAGCAGGTTGAAAAACTGCGCAAGCGCAAAACCCCGGGCGGTGATGCTGGTGTAAGCAAAGCCATAGGCCAAAAGCGTTATGAGGATTGTGGCAAGAACTGGGGTTTTTAACAGCCGTGCCGCCCAGCCCAGGGCGATGAGACCCACCAGTGAGACCAAGACCGAGAGCAAACGAGCCGCGAACCAACCAGGCCCGCTGATGTGGCGCCATTGGTCGAGAAGCCAGAAATAAAGTGGCGGGTGAACATCACCGGTTCGTAAGTCTGTGGCGATTTGGCCAAGGCCTGGGTTGCCAATAAACAAAGCGCGCACTTGGGTAGGCGTGAAAACCCCGGTTGGCCAAGGCGGGCGGGCATGCGCGCTGGTGAGGAATATGGAATAGGCTTCATCATATTCGGGTGGGCGAACATAGGCGATGGTGGTGAGAACCGCGGCGGCAAACAGCAAGGTGGCAAGCAGGCGCATGCAACCGAAGGTAGTAGCAAACTATGGGGCGGGCAAGGAAACTGTAGGGGGTGGAAGATCCTCGCCTGCGCGAGGATGACGAAGGGGGGGCGCGAGGATGACGGGGCGCGCGAGGGTGGTGGGGGCACGGGGATGATGGGGGTGTGCGAGGATGACGAAGGGGAGCGTGGAGGAGATCCTCGCCTGCGCGAGGATGACGGTTGGGCGCGAAGATGACGGGGTGCGCGCGGGTGGTAGGGCTAGCCTAGTAACCGGCCGATGACGCGGGCGGTATAGTCCACAACCGGGATAATTTTGCCGTAATTAATGCGGGTGGGGCCAATAACGCCGATGGCGCCTACAATACGGTTTTGCGCGTTGCGGGCCGGGGCCACCACCATTGAGACGCCGGCGGCACCAAACAGGCCGGATTCCGCACCGATGAAAATCCGCACCCCATCCGAGGTTTCAGCCAAATCGAGCAGTTTCAGCATGGTCTCCTCAGTCTCGAGACGCTCAAAAAGCGCTTGGATGGCGCCAAGTTTTTCCAGCTGGTCAACATCAGCCAGCAAGCGCCCCTGGCCGCGCAATATCAATGAACCCGCCCTGCCCTCACTGCTCCAGGTGGCAAGCCCGGCGTTGATGACAAAATTGGTAAGGCCATCAAGCGCGGTACGGTCAGCGCTGATGTCAGCGCTGACGTGGCTGCGCAGTTCAGTTAAGGAGCGCCCGGAGAGTTGGGCGTTCAAATAATTGCTGGCTTGTTGCAAAGCTGAGGGTGGCAGGCCGGGCGGCGTTTCAATAATGCGGTTTTCTACCTGGCCATCAGCCGAGACCAGCACCACCAGGGCGCGCCCAGGCGAGAGGGGTACAAATTCAATATGCTTCACCGGGCCATCACCTTTGGGGGCCAGCACCAGGCCGGCGGCGGCGGAAAGGCCAGAGAGCATGGTGCTGGCCTGGGCCAAAGTATCCTGCAAGGAGCGGCCAGATTGCGCGAGGGCAGCGTTAATGGTGCCGCGTTCATCCTCTGAAATTTCACCAAATTGCAGCAAACCATCAACAAACAACCGCAAGCCACGGTCAGTGGGGAGGCGCCCGGCGGAGGTGTGCGGGGAGAATAGCAACCCAGCGTCGGTTAGGTCAGCCATCACGTTGCGGATGGTGGCTGGTGAGAGGTTCAGCGGCAGCAGGCGTGCAAGGGTGCGGCTGCCAACCGGCTCACCAGTTTCAACATATTGCTCAACAATTTCACGCAGCACCGCCGCTGAGCGCACATCAAGCCCCGGGGGCAAGCGGGGCGGCAAGCGGGGCGGGGGTTTCGGTGGTGGGTGTGTCCTATGGTCCATGGGCTTAGCCTCGTCTAATAGCACGGCGACGATTGAAATCACAGGAGATAGACATGCGCCCTTCAGGACGAAATTTTGACCAGCTACGCAGCGTTAGCATCACCACCGGGTTTTCGCACCACGCCGAAGGCTCGGCGTTGATCAAAATGGGCGGGACCGAGGTGTTATGCACCGCCAGCGTGGAGGGCAAGGTGCCAGGCTTTATGCGTGGCCAGGGTGAAGGCTGGGTGACAGCGGAATATGGCATGCTGCCACGCGCCACCCACACACGTGGTGACCGTGAAGCCGCACGCGGCAAACAATCAGGCCGCACGCAGGAGATACAACGCTTGATCGGGCGTAGCCTGCGGGCTGTGGTGGACCGTAAATTGCTGGGCGAGATGACCATCACGCTCGATTGTGATGTGCTGAACGCTGATGGCGGCACCCGCTGTGCTTCCATCACCGGGGCTTATGTGGCGCTGGCTTTGGCGTTGCGTAAGTTGCAGGCGAATAATGTGTTGAAGGCAAACCCGCTGGTGGGACAAGTCTCGGCTATTTCCTGCGGAATTTACAATGGCGTGGCGGTGCTGGATTTAGATTACGCGGAGGATTCCGCGGCTGATGCGGACGCTAATTTTATCCTCACCGGGGGTGGCGGCATTATTGAAATTCAGGCGACCGCCGAGAAAGCGACATTTGATGATGCGGCGTTTGCTGATTTGATGGCGCTGGCGCGCAAAGGAACGGCGGAACTGTTTGCCGCCCAGGATGCGATTTTGAAAGGTTGAGTAGGATGCAGCGGATACTGGTGGCGACTCATAATAAAGGCAAGCTGGCGGCGTTCGCTGGGATGCTGGAGCCACTGGGGTATGACATGGTTTCGGCCGGAGAACTGGGGCTGGCGGAGCCGGAAGAGACTGGCGCCAGCTTTGCGGAGAATGCAAAAATCAAGGCACAGGCAGCAGCTTTGGCTTCGGGCTTGCCAGCATTGGCGGATGATTCAGGGCTGTGCGTGGCTGCTTTGGGGGGAGCGCCTGGGGTTTATTCGGCACGCTATGCGGCAGGCGATTACCCAGCAGCCATGCAGCGGATTATCGCGGCGTGTGAGGCGGCACAGGAATGGCGGGCGCGCTTTGTTTGTGCGCTATGTTACGCGCAACCAAACGGTGAGGCCGCAACTTACATTGGCCAGTCAGACGGTGTGATTGCAAAAACTCCCGAAGGAAGCGGCGGGTTTGGCTATGACCCGATTTTTGTGCCGCTTGGGTACCAGCACAGCTATGCAGTGCTGGGCGCGGCGGTAAAGGATGTAACCAGCCACCGCGCGCGGGCGTTGGCACAGCTGGTAAGCGCGCTGCGCGGGTGAAGCCATCCAACCGTCATCCTCACACTCTATCGTCATCCTCGCGTAGGCGAGGATCTTCTAAGGTCATGTTTTCAGACGGGGGGGTTCCCGCCTGCGCGGGAATGACAAGAAAAAAAGCGGGAATGACGGGGGAAAAGCGGGAATGACGGAGGAAATAGCCGGGGTGACATAAAGCAGGTGCGCCTGCTGCGCGGGTGAAGCCGCCCAGCCGTCATCCTCACTTAAAACCATCACTCCTTGCGTCCAATCGTCATCCTCGCGCAGGCGAGGATCTTCTTAGCGTAGGATTTCAGACGAGAAGATTCCCGCCTGCGCGGGAATGACGGAGTGAGGTGGGAATGACGGAGGAAAGCGAGAAGGGCAGCGAACGCGGGAATGACGGGGAGAAGCGGCCAGAATGCCTAAGGTTTAATCGTATTCAGCACAATCTGCGGTGTTAGTATTTGCGGCAGTGTTACCGGCGCGCCATTATTGGGTGGGTAGTAAATATAAAGCGGCACGCCGTCACGGTGGTTGGCTTCAAGGAAGGCTGAAATCTCCGGGCTGCGGTTCGTCCAATCCCCCACCAAGGTTTTAATATGAGCAGCATTGAAGGCGGCTTGCACGTCGGGGTTGGTGAGCGAGCTGTGTTCGTTCACCAGGCATGTAACGCACCAGGCCGCTGTCATGTCGATGAACACCGGCTCGCCTGCGGCACGCTCTTGCGCCAGTTGGGCGGTGCTAAAGGGCTGTGCATTGGGCAGGCTCAACGCTGGGGCGGCGGGGTTAAGCTGGGTAACAAACACCCAGGCCAGCCATATGAACGTTGCAAACATCGGCAGGCTGAGGATGCGTTGCAAATTGCGCATCCAAGCACCTGGGCGCGGTAGTTTGGCAGCGATTCCCGGGATCAGCGCGATCAGTAAAAACGGTGCTGCAAGCCCAAGCCCAAGTGCCAGAAAAATACCAAACGCCACATAAAACGGTGCGGCAAGTGCGGCGGCGATGGCACCGCCCATGAATGGCGCGGTGCAGGGTGTGGCCACTGCCACGGCCAGCAGCCCGGTAAAAAAACTGCCTTTGCTGGCTAGCGAACTGCCAATATTCTCAAGGCCAGAGATGGAGAATAATCCAGCGAGATTGAGCGCGATGGCGAGGATCAACAACGCCAGCACGCCAACAAAAATCGGCGATTGCAGCTGAAAGCCCCAGCCAGCCTGGTCACCAAGTGCGCGCAAGCCCAGCAGCAGCCCACCGATGAAGGTGAAGGCTACCAGTACGCCGAGCGTGTAGCCATACGCCTCCCGCCGGATTTTGGCGTGGCCTTGGCCGCCGAGGCGGGCAATGGCCAGGGCCTTCATTGCCAGAATCGGGAACACGCAGGGCATCAGATTGAGGATGATACCGCCGAGGAAGGCGAGGCCGAGCCATACAATGGCGGCGGTGGTAACCGGAGCGGCACCGGCAGCGGCGCTAACGTTCAACGCCTGCATCACCCCTGAGGGATCGGTGAGTTCCAGGATACCGGTGATGCCGGCGGGGGTGAAGCCGGGGCCGGGTTGCAGCCGTAGGGTGAGGCCGGTGGCGGTAAACGCCAGGGTTTGCGGGGCGGCGTTAATAATCGCATCAGGTTTGGTGGGGAAAAACCGCGCGGCCTTCACTTGCGCCTGGGTAGGGCCGCTGACGATGAGCGTGCCATCGGGCGCGATGCTGGTGGCGAAGGGGGAATTCACAATCACGGGTGGGGTGAATAGCGCAGCTTCGGCGGCGGGGGAGCCATCGAGGTTTAAGGCAAATTTTGCGTGCTCGGGAATGCAAACGTCAGCGCAGACCAGCCAGTTGGCCGTGGCATTAACAATGGGGCCGGTGTTACTGGCCTGGAACGGCAGCAGCACATCCCCGGAGAGCACATAGGCGCCCACCGGGCCTTGCAGTAAAAACTCCGGTGGCGGGAAGCTGATGTCACCGGCACTGGCAGGCGGGGTGAGCTTGAAGGTGGGGGCGAACCCGGCGTCGCCAGGGTTTGACCAATAAATATGCCAGCCGGGATTCAGGTGAAACTTCAAAGCCAGCGTGACATTGCCAGGTGTGTTGGACTGGCTGACCAAGGCCACAGTATCACGCGCGGAGGTGAATAAATTGCTGGTGGCGGCGGCGGCAAGGCTGGGAAGCAGCAGGCCGAGGAGCAGGACGAGGATGCGCATGGGTTGGTATATCGCACGGCGCGCGGCTGAGTGGTACGGGGGATAGTTATGATTGATTTGTCATTGTTTGACCTGCCGGTGGCCGAGGTGCTGCCGGCCTTGCTGGCAAGCCTGAACCAGCGCCCCAACGCCGTGCTGGTGGCCCCACCCGGGGCTGGCAAAACCACATTGGTGCCGTTGGCATTGATGCAGGCGGGCTATGGGAAAATTCTATTGTTGGAGCCTCGGCGGCTGGCGGCGCGGGCAGCTGCCCAGCGGATGGCGAGCCTGCTGGGCGAGACCGTGGGGCAGCGGGTGGGGTTTCGCACCCGGCTGGAGAGCGCGGTTTCAGCGGCTACGGTGGTGGAGGTGATCACGGAAGGTTTACTCACTAGCCGGCTGCTGGCGGACCCTGGGCTGGAGGGTGTGGCCTGCGTGATATTTGATGAGGTACATGAGCGCAGTTTGGAGGCGGACTTGGCATTGGCCATGGTGCTGGATTTGCAATGCGGTTTGCGGCCCGCGTTGCGGCTGGTGGCAATGTCAGCCACCGCCGATGCCGGACCGCTGGCCAGCCTGCTGGACGCACCGGTGATTGCCAGTGATGGCCGGATGCACGCTGTGGAGATTGTGCATGCGCCGCGTGACATTCCAACCGTGCGGGACTTGCCCCTGGCAGCGGCCAAGGCGGTGCGGGAGGCCTTGGTAGCCCACCCCGGTGATATTTTAGTATTTTTGCCCGGCATGGCGGAAATCCGGCGGACCCAGACCGAGCTTGCAGCCTGCCCGGCGCTGGTGTTGCCACTGCATGGGGATTTAACTCCGCAAGCGCAGGATTTGGCATTGCGCCAGCATGAACGCCGCCGGGTGGTGCTGGCAACCTCGATTGCGGAAACCTCGCTCACGGTGCCAGGGGTGCGCATTGTGATTGATGGCGGGTTCCGCCGTGCGCCCCGGCTGGATGTAAATTCTGGCCTCACCCGCCTGACCACCTTGCGGATCAGCCGGGCGGCGGCGGTACAGCGTGCCGGCCGGGCCGGGCGGGAAGCGCCGGGGGTGGGTATTCGTCTATGGTCGGAGGCGTTGCACCGGGGGCTGGCTGCATTTGAGCGGCCGGAGATTTTTGAGGGGGAACTCTCCGGGCTGGTGCTGGCGTGTGCGGCGTGGGGGGCGCGGCCTGAGGATTTACCATTTATTGACCCACCACCGCCGGGTGCTGTGCAGGCCGCACGGGCGCTGCTGGTGGAATTGGGCGCGCTTGATGAGGCGCATCGTTTAACCACGTTAGGCCGGGCGATGGCGAAGTTGCGCGCCACGCCCCGGCTGGCAGCCATGATGTGTGCGGCAGCCTCACCGCAGGAACGCGCATTGGCAGCGGATTTGGCGGCCCTGCTGGAGGAGCGTGACCCGCTGGCGCGCTCAGGCGATGCCCCAGCGGATATTCTGCTGCGGCTGGAGGCCATAGCCGGGCGTGGAAGTGGTGCGCTTCAGGCTGACACGCCTCAGGCTGATCAGGGCGCATTGGCGCGCATCCGTCAGGCGGCAGGCATTTACCGCACGCGGCTGGGCTTGCCCAAAAACGCCGTGGCGGCAGGGGATGCCGGGGGATTGTTGGCCGCCGCCTTTATTGACCGGGTGGGCCAAAGCCGGGGGGAGCCGGGGTCTTACCGGTTGTCAGGCGGTGGCAGTGGCAAGTTAAACCCAACTGACCCGCTGGCACGCAGCAAGTTAATTGTGGTAGCCGCGCTGGATGCCAAAGGCGCCAAAGTGCGGCTGGCGGCGCGATTGGATGCCGATGATCTACCGGGGCCGCTCAAAGCGCGGTTAAAAAGCACGCGCGAGACAGCGTTTGATCCGGTAAGCGGTGGTGTGGCAACGCGCGAGCGGCTGCGGCTGGGGGCTTTGGTGTTGTCAGATAAATCATCCCCGCCCGCCCCGCAGGAAGCACAAGCGGCGCTGGCCAGGGCGGTGGCGGCGCGGCTGGAGATTCTGGATTGGTCGGATGCCGTGTTGAGCTTGCAGGCGCGGGCAGCGGTGATGCGACGCATCGCGCCGGAGTTTCCGGATATTTCACAGCCTGTTTTGGCGGGCACAAGTGATGTGTGGCTGGCACCTTATCTGGCCGGGATGAGCCATATTCGCGAAGTGAAAAGCCTCGATTTATTAAATATTCTGCGCAATTTTATTGGGTATGAAAATGCCTGCGCGCTGGACAAAGCGCTGCCAGTTGCGTTGGATTTACCGCACGGCCCGGTGCGGATTGATTACACCGGGCCGGTGCCGGTGGCAGCCGCGCGCGCCAAGGTTTTTTATGGGCAGGATGCCACGCCAAAACTGGCGGGCGGCCGCGTGCCGCTGCAAATTTCGTTGCTCTCACCTGCGGGCCGGCCGATTGCAATTACCGGGGATTTAGCCTCATTTTGGCGCCATGGCTGGGCCGATGCCAGGCGCGATATGCGCGGGCGCTACCCCAAACATGACTGGCCAGAGGAGCCTTGGCGCTGAGCGTTAGGCCGTGGCAAGGGCGCGGCTGAGTAACCGTGAGAGATGAATGGTGAGGGCCAGGGTGGCGCCAGCACCCAAAATAAGCAGGGCAGTGCGGATGTGGCTTTCACTGCTAAGGCTGGTGCCGCCTAGCTTGCCGATGGCGACATAGCCGAGCAGAGCAGGAAGCGATGCCATGGTGCCAATAATGTAAGCTCGTAGCGTGATGCCGGAGAGGCCAAGAACATACGAGGTAAGGGAAAACGGCATCACCGGTGAAACCCGCAACAGCGCCACCAGTCGCCAGCTATCTTGCGCGAGCCGTTGATCGAGGCTGGCAAGTTTGGCGCGCCGCCCCGCAAGGTTGACGATCAAGGGCCGCGCCAATGAGCGGCTGAGCGCAAAAGCGATGATGGCGCCAATAAAAATACCAAGTGCGCTGGTGATGAAGCCGAGGGTGACGCCATACACCGCACCGGCTGCCATACCGAGCAGGGATGCCGGGAGGATGCCGACGAGTGCCACCACGGCTTCAGCTGTGATGAAGATGAGCCAGCCGAGCGGGCCAAGGTTACGTAAGGCTTGGGTGACACTGGTGATGTGGCTGGTGAGGCTGTGCGGCAGAAACAGGCTGACAGCGATGCAGAGGATAACAATGGCGGCGATGACCCGTGGGATTGCTTTGCGCCACCCAGCCCGGCTTGCTTCACTCTGACTCTGCTGCGGCTGACAATGGTGGTCGGTGGGTGTTGCGGGCATTAGATTGGTTGTTTGGGAAACAACGGTGATTCACGCAAGCCCCAGCGGGCCAGGCGATAATCGAGCGCGGTTTGCAGCACACCCAAACCATACGTCACCGAGCGGGAAAAATTGATCGAGGAGGCTTCATCAAAATAGCGTGTCGGGCATGAGATCTCGCCAATTGGAAAATCAGCGAAGGCGGCCTGGGCGATCATTTGATTATCGAACACGAAATCATCCGAGCAGAGTGCCAGCGGCAATTTTTCCAGCACACGGCGCGACCAGGCCCGATAGCCGGTGTGATATTCAGAAAGATTAAGGCCAAGCAACAGGTTTTCAGCAACGGTGAGAAACCGGTTGGCAAGGTATTTATATAGCGGCATGCCGCCCGCAAGGGCACCGTGGCCGAGAATGCGCGAAGCCAACACAACATCATAATGACGTGACGCCACCATAGAAGCCATGGCCGTGACGAGCTTGGGGGAATATTGATAATCCGGATGCAGCATCACCACAATGTCAGCGCCGCGTGCCAATGCTTCGGCGTAGCAGGTTTTCTGGTTGGCGCCGTAGCCTTTGTTGGCATCATGTCGCAGCGTGTGAATGCCAAGGCTTTGCGAAAGTGCCACGGTTTCATCGTGGCTGGCATCGTCGGTTAAAATCACCTCATCCACAACATCATGCGGAATTTCGGCGTAGGTGCGCTCCAATGTTTTGGCGGCATTATAGGCGGGCAAAATAACCGTGATGCGCTGGCCAGATATCACCCGGTTTAGGCGACCCGGCGCAGGCGCTTGATGAAGGCCGAAACATGATGCCGCCCCATCTCATAACGTGCTTTGTTGCTGGTGGTCATGTAATTCATTTGTACCACATAACGCTGGCCAACAAATGGCTTGTGGCCGTGCCAGGTGGCCGGGCCGTTCGGGAACACCAGCAACGCGCCATCCGTTGGCGGAACCTCCACCACGTAGTTTTCCAAATCAGTGCCGTTACGCAATAACCGCAGGCACCCGGCCTGGCTGGTCCAGGGTTTGCCAGAGGCCGGGTCGCTCGGGTTGAGGTATAATAAAATGGTCACCCGCTTGGTCAGCGAATCCCGGTGGATTTGCCCGTCTTTTTCACCGGCATTGCCGCGCAAGGTGGACATTACCGGCGCACCCGCCAAATCCAGCCCAAATTTTTCCGCTACAATGGCGCGAAACTCCGGACCCTCCAGCGCTGTGAACAAAGCCTTCGCCGCCGGGCCAATGCGCACCGCACCAACCGGAAATGACCCTCTGCCCTTCATCACCGGCAACGCGGCCACAACCTCACGCAGCGCTTCAGGCTTTACAAACTGCTCCACCAGCACATGCGCAAACGGCTCAGCCGCAACCGACGTTCCCCGTAACTTTCCAAAATCTAAGGCATCCGTGCTCATACCCGTTGAGGTACGCATAATTTGGGTGTCGGGCAAGTAATACCAGGCGGACAGCCTCCTCAGTGTCCTGCCGCGGGATTATTGCGTTGCACAAGGCCGTGGAGTACGGGCGGTGGAATGGTGGATGTGATTGGCACGTACCGAGAGCGGGTAGCGTCGGGGCAGATTTTGTCTGATCCGGCGCAGTCCAGTGCGGCTGAGCGTTTGCAGGGTTTGTGGGTGAAGCTGCGCGGCTATGACCCGAAGCCCAAGGAGGCGCCGAACGGCTGGGTTGGGAAGCTGTTACGGCGCAAGCAGGTTGACGAGGCGGGCGAGCATCCGAACGGGCTATATTTGGTCGGTGATGTCGGGCGCGGTAAATCCATGTTGATGGATTTATTTTTTGCGGCGGCGGATGTGCCACGCAAGCGCCGGATTCATTTTCATGAGTTCATGCAGGAGACGCACCGGCGGTTTCATCAGATCAAGCGGGACAACCCGGAGATTGATGACCCAATTCCGGCGCTGGCTGACATGATTGCCGGTGAGGCAGCGTTGTTATGCTTTGATGAATTTCAGGTGCATGACATTGTTGATGCGATGATTTTGGGCCGGCTGTTTGAGGCATTGTTTGCCCGGCTGGTGGTGGTGGTTGCCACCTCGAACACGCTGCCGGATGATTTGTTCAAAGGCAAACCGGGGCGTGATGCGTTTTTACCGTTCATTGGGTTTTTGAAGAAAAACCTTGACGTGCTGGTGCTGGATGCGGCGCGCGATTACCGGCGCCAGCGGGTGCATGGGCTGGCGGCTTGGTACACGCCCATTGGCCGCTGGGCGGATGCGGCAATGCAGCGAGTGTTTGATGAGCTGACCGGTGAGATGCCAGCTCATACGGAAACATTGTTGATTTCTGGCCGCACGCTGAGCGTGCCGCTGGCGGCCAATGGGGTGGCCTGGTTTGACTTTCATGCGTTATGTGGGGTGGCGCTGGGGGCGGGGGATTATCTGGCGCTGGCGACGCATTATCATACAGTTTTGATTGACGGGATTCCGCTGCTGTCGCCGGATAATTTTGATGAAGCCCGCCGCTTTGTCACGCTGATTGATGCGCTGTATGAGCATCGGGTGAAGTTGTATGTATCAGCGGCAGCACTCCCGGATGATTTATACCGCAAGGGCGAGGGTGCTAGGATATTTGAGCGCACGGCATCGCGGCTGGAAGAGATGCAAAGTGAGGCCTATCTCACGCTGCCGCATTTAACCTGAGGCTGCGCAAAGAGGGTGAAGCCGGGGTGATTACTCGGTGATGCCGCCGCTGCCCATACCATCGGTGCAGGGGGTGCCGGGCGGCAGCGGGGTAACACCGGCGACATGGGCAAAGCTCTGGATCTGGCCGGCTTTGTCACCCACCACATAGTGACAGGAGAGGCCAACACCGGAAGACAACGGGGCTGAAACATTATCATTCAATGGGTTAATGGTGCTGAATGCGACGGGGTGGAAAAAATCAGCGATGGAAACGCCGTAATCGCCCATCCGGTCCGAGCAGGGGGCGCCAACTGGCAGCGGCCGCACGTTAGGAATGCCCACAAAACTTTGAATGTAACCAGCTTTGCGGCCAGTGATGTATTCACAGGTGAGCGAGGTGCCAGGCGTCAACGGTACGGTGGAAGCCGCAACGATAACACCATGGGAGCTGTTACCATCCGCGCAGGGAGAACCCAACGCAAAAGAGGGTCTGTGGTTTAACATTGTATAGTCCACCATCTGTCCAATTAACGGGCCGCTAAAAAAGCTGCATACCAGTGAGGGCTGCGAAGCGGCGGCGGGTGGTGCACCGACCAATAAATCAGCACCAACAAGTAGGCCAAAAACTGCAAAAACATAGAAAATACGGCGCATTCTGGAGTCCCATCAATTGTCGGCATTATTACGGTGGCAGGTTGGTTGTTGATACCGAATGAAGCGGTTTCATTCAAGCGCGATGCCAGCGGCGCACAAATAATTGTTCGGCGCTGCTGCGCCGCGGCAAGCCCCGCTTGCTTGAGGGCCGGGGCCGCGATAGCGTGAATCCCATTGGAGATCTTCTTGCCGCAATTATCGCTTCATTCGCCGGTTGGTGACCTGACCATCTCTGAGGAGGCGGGGGAAATTGTGTCGCTGGATTGGGGTTGGGGGCGCGACCAGGAAGCCACCGCGTTATTGAAGCGGGCCAAATCCGCGCTCGATGATTATTTTGACGGAAAGCCCTTGGCCCCCGATTTGCCGCTGGCACCGCACGGCACGCCGTACCGGTTGAAAGTGTGGCAGGCTCTCGTTGAGATACCGGCGGGGGAAACCCGCAGCTATATCGACATTGCGCGGGTGGCTGGTGGGTCGGCCCGTTCGGTCGGTGGGGCCAATGCGGCCAACCCGATCCCGATATTTATTCCCTGCCACCGGGTGGTGGCAACCAACGGCCTGGGCGGCTATTCCGGCGGCGAGGGGCTGGAAACCAAGCTCTGGCTGCTGGAATTGGAACGCGGCGGCAAAACTTGAAACTTTGGAGCAGATGAATGTCTAAGGCGATCCGAATGCACGAGGTCGGCGGCCCCGGCGTGTTGATGTGGGAAAGCGTGCCAACTCCGCAGCCCGGACCAACCGAAGCGCTGGTGCGCCATGAAGCGGTGGGGCTGAATTATATTGATGTGTATTTCCGCACCGGGCTTTATAAAACCGCCCTGCCCGCTACCCCAGGCCTGGAAGGTGCCGGGGTGGTGCTGGCGGTAGGCGCTGAGGTGCGAGACCTCACGGTGGGTGACCGGGTGGCCTACCAGGGCGGGCCACTAGGTGCTTACGCCACGGAACGCGTGATCCCGGCGGACCGGCTGGTGAAGCTGCCGGACGGCATCGATTTCAACACCGGGGCGGCGATGATGCTGCAAGGCATGACCGCCGAATATTTGTTACTGCGCACCTTCAAGGTGCAAAAAGGCCAGACCATTCTGGTGCATGCCGCCGCCGGTGGGGTGGGGTTGATTTTGTGCCAATGGGCCAAGCATCTGGGTGCCAATGTCATCGGCGTGGTCTCAACGCCTGATAAAGCTGAGCTGGCGAAAGCCCATGGCGCGCATCATGTCATCATCGGCCATGCCAATTTGGTGGCAGAGGTAAAGCGCATCACTGAGGGCGCGATGGTGCCGGTGGTGTATGACGCTGTCGGCAAGGATACGTTTATGGCCAGCATCGATTGTTTGGCCCCGCTTGGCATGATGGTAACTTATGGCAGCGCCTCCGGCCCGGTGCCGCCTGTGGATACCGCGATGCTGGCGGCCAAAGGCAGCTTATTCCTCACCAGGCCCACATTGGCCACCTACACGGCCTCGCGCGCTGATATCGTAAAATCCGCCAATGCCTTGTTTGACGTGGTGGCCTCAGGTGCCGTGAAAATCAGAGTTAACCAGACCTTCCCGCTCTCTGAAGCAGCCGCCGCTCATCGGGCTTTAGAGGCGCGGCAGACAACGGGTAGTACCGTTTTAATTCCGTAAACAACGCCGATGCGCGGGCTTCGGCTGGTGGCGGTCAACGCGCTGATCTGCGTTATTTTATGTGGGCTGTGCATCGGTTATGTGGACGCACCCGTCGCCTGGTTCGTGCACCAAACCATCACCAACCCCTTGGCCTTTCAAATCATGGCGGCACCCTCACTGCTGGCGCTGCCGCTCGCGCTGGTCTTTCTCATCGCCGCCGCCCTTAACCATGCCGCCGGTAAGCCTGAACTGCCGCACCATGGCTTGCTGCTGCGCCTTAGCCTCGCCACCCTGGCCGCCACCACGGCCAAAGATGAACTGAAATGGGTGATCGGACGCTCCTGGCCCGGCGCGTTGATCAACCACGGTATCTACGGCTTCGCACCATTCACTGACAGCCCCTATTACGGCAGCTTTCCCTCCGGCCATACCTCCTACATCGCCGCTCCACTGCTGATGTTCGCCATCCTCAAGCCAAAATACACCCCCATCAGCCTCGTCATCATCGCCCTCGTCATGGTCGGCCTCGTCGGTGGCGGATACCATTACCCAGCTGACACCATCGCCGGCCTGTTCACCGGCCTCGCCAGCGCCGCCGGGGTTGGGGTGTTGATGCGCGGGCGTTAAGGCAAGAGCGTCCTGGCCTTGCTTGCCACCGCCTCGCCCCCCCGGCATCGTGGCGGCGGGGGTGGGTATGTGGCGGTTGTTGGGGTTACGGCGGTTTGGGGCGTTGTTTGTGACGCAGGCGCTCGGCGCGGTGAATGATAATTTGTTCAAAAACGCGCTGGTGGTGCTGGCGCTGTACCGCCTGGCGCATGTGGGTCCGCTGGTGGTGGCGTTGGCCGGCGGGATTTTTATTTTGCCCTATGCGTTGTTTTCCACGCTGGCGGGCCAGGTGGCGGACAAGTTTGAGAAATCGCGCGTGGTGCGGTTTACCAAGTGGTGGGAGCTTGGGTTGATGCTGCTGGCGGCAGTGGGTTTTTTGAGCGGCAGTATTGTAGCCCTGCTGCTGGTGTTGTTTGGGCTGGGGGTGCAGGCGGCGTTTTTCTCGCCGGTGAAGTACGGGATTTTGCCGGATTTATTAAGCGAGCCGGAGCTGGTGGGCGGCAATGGGCTGATCGAGGCCGGGACGTTTTTGGGGATTTTGGCGGGCACTGTGGCCGGCGGTGTGCTGGTGGTGCTGCCGCAGGGGCCGGTGTTAGCGGCGGGGTTGTGCATTCTGGTGGCGCTGGCAGGGGTGGTGGCGGCGTATTTCGTGCCGAAGGTGGCGGTGGCGGCACCAGGGTTGCGGCTGGAGTGGAATATTTTTCGGGCGACCCAGGAACTGGTGGCGGAGGCGCGGGCCAACCGGCCGGTGTGGCTGGCGATTTTGGGGATCAGCTGGTTCTGGGCGATGGGGGCGACCGTGCTGGCTGAGTTGCCGACCGTGGTGCGCGATAATCTCAGCGGTTCAGGGCCGGTGGTAACGTTGCTGTTGCTGGTGTTTTCAGCAGGCGTTGGCATTGGCTCGCTGCTCTGCGGCGGGCTGCTGCGCGGCGGCGTTGCGGTGCGGCTGGTGCCGTGGATGGGGCTGGGAATTTCGGTATTTATGCTGGCGTTTGCGTACCAGGCAGCGGCGGCAGGGGTACTCCCGGGCGTAGCTGCGGTGCTCGCCAGTAGCAATGGACGTTTGATGTTGCTGGAATTGCTGGGGTTGGCGGCGTGCGGCGGGGTCTTTTCGGTACCGTTATATGTGGTCTGCCAGGAATACGCAGAACCCTCGCATCGTTCGCGGATGATTGCGGCGAATAATATTTTGAATGCGGCGGCGATGGTGGGTGCGGCTTTGGTGTCGGCTGGGTTATTTGCGGCACTGCGGTCAGCGCCGCTGATTTTGGCGGTGACGGCTGGGTTGAACCTGCTGGTAGCAGGTATTTTGGCGAAGCTATTGAAAAATTGGCATTCGTAATGCGGAAAAAGTTGTTTCCAAGCGGTTAAGCCCCTGTGCGGCTGCAACAAATGCGCCTACACAAATACTTACGGTCATTTTTTTGGAGAATTGTGCCGGTGCTCAGGCTATCGGTCCCGCTTAGACAGGCTCTATCCCGGCTGACGCTTCCGGTGATGCTGGTGCTGTCTCTGGGGGCCGTGCTGATTGGCCGTGCTGACCAGGGTCTGGCTGACCGGTTGCGGGGGGCCTTGGATGATGTTCTAGCCCCGGCTTATGCGCTGGTGAGCGCGCCGGTGGTAGCGCTTGAGCATGGCAGCGGCGCCATTGGGCAATTATTCAGCCTGGAAGCACAGAACCAGCAATTGCGGGCGGAAAATGCCAAGCTGTTGCAATGGCAGTCAGTGGCGATGGCGCTAGCGGCGCAGAATGACGCGTTGAAAACCGCGCTAAATTATGTCCCGACCCCAACGCCAGAGTTTTTCACCGCCCATGTGGTGGCGGATTTAGGGGGGGTTTATGCGCGCTCGGTGCTGGTGTCCTTGCCGCCGAGCATGATCCAGGACAGCGGCAAGCTGGTGGGCGCGATTGCGATGGATGGCCGCGGCGTGGCCGGG
Source organism: Acidocella sp. (assembly GCA_029077825.1). Lineage (GTDB taxonomy): Bacteria > Pseudomonadota > Alphaproteobacteria > Acetobacterales > Acetobacteraceae > Acidocella. Next base: position 41,073 of record JAQNCT010000005.1, read on the forward strand.
CGGGTGGTGGAAGCGGGGGGCCGCAGCGCGCGGGTGCTGCTGATCACCGATTTGAACAGCCGGATTCCGGTGGCGCTGGGCGTGCATGGTCTGTCGGCGTTGATGGCCGGAACCAATGGGGCTGACCCCTCGTTGTTGTATTGGGCGCCTGGCAAGCCGCCGGCAGAGGGTGATATGGTACTGACCAGCGCCGAGGGCGGGGCATTCCCGCCTGGCTTACCGGTGGGGGTGGTGCATTATGATGCCCAGAACGACCCGGTGGTGCTGCCGTTGGCTGACATTGACGGGCTGCGTCTGCTGTGGCTGTTTTGTTATCCCAGCAATCAGCCGGTGCTGGCGCCTGAGCATGACGTGCCGAAAGTGGCGAAACCGCACAGGAGACATTGAGCGTGGCGCGCAGGGCGAGTGTGCGGCGGGAGATGAATGTCTGGCGGCGGCTGGATATGGCGTCGCGCTATGCGTGGCCGGCGGCGCTTACGGTGTTTGGGCTGCTGATCATTGGTGTGCCGCTGGGCTTGCCGGGGCTGGCGGCGTTGCGTCCAGCTTATATCATGGCCTGCGTGTATTTTTGGTCGCTGTACCGGCCAAGTTCATTGCCAGCCCCGGTGGTGGCGCTGGCCGGGCTGCTGCTGGATTTGCTCGGCATGTCACCGTTGGGGATGTGGGCGGTACTGCTGCTGCTGCTGCAGGGCGCAACATTGCTGGCCCGGCGGCGCTTGATCGGGTTAAGTTTTCTGCAGAATTGGCTGGTTTTCAGCGGCTTTGCCGCGATGGTATCGCTGCTGGCCTGGGCGTTGCAATCGCTGCTGGATTTGCAGGCCTTGCCGCTGTTGCCACTGGCGGTGCAGATTTTTGTAGCTCTAGGGGTTTACCCGCTGCTGGCATGGATGTTCATTAAGGCGCACCGCGGGGCCGCGGCCGTGGAGCTGGCGTGAGGGTTAGGCTGTGATGAAGCGTGATTCCAAAAACCAGACGGGGTTTACCAGGCGGGCCTTGCTGATCGGTACGGCCCAGACGGCGATTTTCGGCGCGATCGGCGCCCGGCTGTATAAATTGCAGGTCGATGAGCACAGCAAATATCAACTGCTGGCAGAGCATAATAGTATCTCGGAACGCCTGACGGCCCCGGAGCGCGGGGTGATCACGGACCGTTTCGGCATTGTGCTGGCGGGCAATCAGCAGCATTGGCGGGCGTTGTTTATGGCAGCGCAGGCGCCGGACCCGGCCTCGGTGTTGGATAATTTCGCCAAGCTGGTACCGCTTGATGATGATGAGCGGGCGCGGATCACCGCTGATATCTCTGGCCGGCCCGGCTACATTCCGGTGTTGCTGAAGGATTATCTGGAATGGCCTGAGATGGCGGCGTTGGAGGTGAACACACCGAACCTGCCGGGGGTGATTGTAGAGGTGGGCACCAGCCGGGTGTATCCGTTTGGTGCCGGGTTCGCGCATCCGGTCGGGTATGTGGCGCGGCCGGATGTTCCGGAGGCCAAGGCCAATAATGTGCTGGCGTTGCCTGGCATGCGGGTGGGGCGTTCAGGGGCTGAAGCGGCCAATGATGATGTGCTGCGTGGCTCACCTGGCTATGTGCAGACCGAGACCAATGTGCATGGCGAGGTGGTGCGTCAGGTAGCGCATGATAACGGCATTCCAGGACAGACGGTGGCGCTGTCGTTGGATGTTGGAATGCAGAATCTGGCGGTGCAGGCACTCGGCAGCCAGGCTGGGGCGGCGGTGGTGCTGGATGCGCTGACGGGCGAGATTTTGGCGATGGCGAGCAATCCGGGGTTTGACCCTGGGTTATTCGATAAAGGCATCCCGGCGGATGTGTGGAAGTCATGGATGGCGGACCCAATGCACCCGCTGCAAAACAAAGCCATCGCCGGGTTGTTCGCGCCTGGCTCCACCTTCAAGCCAACAGTGGCGCTGGCGGCGCTGAAATATGGTTCGCTGACGCCGGAGAAAATTCTCACCTGTAATGGCTCGTTCCAGTTAGGAGACCATGTGTTCTGGTGTGACAACCACATCGCGCATGGCAGCATCACCATGACCACCGCATTGCAGGTGAGTTGCGACGTGTTTTTTTATCAGGTGGCGCTGGGTGTGGGCGTGGACCGGATTGCCGAGATGGCGCACACACTAGGGATTGGTGTGAATTTACAACTGGATATTCCGCATGCCGCGCCGGGGCTGGTGCCAACCATTGATTGGGCGGCGGCGCGGGGCGTGCATTGGGCGCCGGGCAATACCGTGGTGCAGGGCATCGGCCAGGGCTACACCCAGGTAACCCCGATGGCGCTGGCCACCATGATCGCACGGGTGGCAACCGGCGTTGAAGTTGGCCCCCATATGGCGCGCCGGATTGATGGTAATTTACAGGATGGCTCGGACATTGGGGACTGGCCCGCCCTTGATGTGGATGACCGGCATTTGGCGGTGGTGCGCCAAGCGTTGTTTGAGGTGGTGAATACGCCGAGCGGCACGGCCTACGGTTCGCGGCTGGAATTGGCGAATATGCAAATGGCCGGCAAAACCGGTACGGCGCAGGTGCATAATAATACCGCCGCCGAAAAGCAGAAAAATTTTAATGATGCCACGATGGCCTGGGCGGACCGCCCGAACGGGTTGTTTGTGGGGTTCGCGCCTTATAACGCGCCGCGTTATGCGGTGGCGGTGATTGTGGAGCATGGTTTATTCGGCGCGCAGGTGGCCGCCCCGATTGCCAAGCAGTTGATGACCTACGCCCTGACCAATGACCCCGCCGGGCGCGACATACCCTTGACCACGCGTGTCTCCAGCGTGGGGGCGCCTTCATGATCGGTTTGAAGCAGACATGAGCGGCTCCACAATTTCATTACACCGCCCGTTCAAGGACCGCTCATTTGGGTTGGTGCGTAAGTTTTTGCGAATCAACTGGCTGTTTGTGGTTTGCCTGTGCGCGCTGGCCGGGGTTGGTTACCTGGCGCTGTATTCGGCGGCGGGCGGTTCCACCACGCCCTATGCTAACAGCCAGTTGATTAGGTTTTGCGTGGCACTGGTGATGATGTTTGTGATTGCGATGGTGGATATCCGCAGTATCGCCAAGGCGGCGTGGCCGAGTTATGCGCTGGGTATATTATTGCTGGTGGTGGTGATGAAGTTTGGCCACACCGGGCTGGGGGCCAAGCGCTGGATGAGCGTCGGTGGGGTGGAAATTCAGCCCAGTGAATTGATGAAATTATTTTTAATCCTGGCGCTGGCAGCGTATTTCCATAAAGCCAGCCATGAGCGCATCGGCAATTTGTTTTTCCTGCTGCCAGCGCTGGCCGTGATTGCGCTGCCGGTGGGGTTGATTTTGAAGGAGCCTAACCTGGGCACCGCCGTGATCACCGCGGCGATAGGTGCCACCGTGATGCTGGGTGCTGGGGTGCGCTGGTGGAAATTTGCGATTGTGATTGTGGTGATCGGGGTTGCGGCACCGGTTTTGTATCATCATCTGCATGATTATCAGAAAGCCCGGATTATTACGTTTTTGAATCCAGGTAGTGACCCGCTGGGGGCCGGGTATAATATCATCCAATCGAAAATCGCGCTCGGGTCAGGCGGGTTTTCCGGCCAGGGGTTTTTGCACGGAACTCAGAACCAGTTGAATTTTCTGCCCGAAAAACAGACTGACTTTGTGTTTACCATCATTGCCGAGGAGTTTGGCTTTATCGGCAGCATTGCAACACTGGCGCTGCTGTTCATGATTGTGGTGATCGCACTTTATACGGCGGTGCGGTCGGAAAATCAGTTTGGCCGGCTGGTGGCGCTTGGGATCGCCACGAATTTTTTCCTTTATTGTTTCGTGAATTTATCAATGGTGATGGGGCTGATCCCGGTGGGTGGCGTGCCGCTGCCCTTGATTTCTTATGGCGGGTCGGCTCTGACAGCGGTGATGCTGGGGTTTGGGGTGTTGATGTCTGTGCATGTGCACCGGGAAGCTGAATTTGCGGTTGATGAGTACTGATAGTTAAGTTTGGCATTTAGGTTTGGTGTTGCATGATTTTGGTATTTGATTCCGGCATTGGCGGCTTGGGCGTGGTGCGCCAAATTCGGCGGCATGCGGCGCACCTGCCGCTGGCGTATCTGGCCGATAATGGGTTTTACCCGTACGGCGAAAAATCTGACGAGGTGCTGCTGGCCCGGGTGGTAAAGCTGCTGGGTGAGGCGATTAAAATGTTTAACCCCAGTGCCGTTGTGTTGGCCTGCAATACCGCCAGCACCATTGCGCTGGCCACCTTGCGCCAGACCCACCGGGTGCCGTTTGTGGGGTGCGTGCCCCCCATTAAACCAGCGGCAGCCGCCAGCCAGAGCCGCCAGCTTGGCTTGCTGGCAACACCTGCCACCATCAGGCGGCCCTATTTGCAGGATTTATTGGACAAATTCGCCGATGATTGCCAGGTGCACAGCCTGGGCACGCCGCTGCTAGCGGACATGGCGGAGGCAAAATTCCGCGGCGAGGCAGTGGATTTAGCAGCGCTGGAAGCTGCCGTGGCGCCCATGTTCACAGCCGGGCCAACCATTGATGCGGTGGCGCTGGGCTGTACCCATTATACGTTTTTATTAAATGAGCTGAAGGTTCTGTACCCCGGCGTGATGTGGTTTGACCCCGCCGGGCCAGTGGCGCGCCAGACCGAGGCGGTGGTGGCGCGCCAGGAGCTGGTGGCGAATGGCCCGGAGCGTGCCTTTTTCACCGCCAAACTGCCGGATTTAGACATGATGAAGGCGGCGCTGGCGGATTACGGCTTTAGCGAAGTTATGGTGGCGGGCTAAGGCTGCATTGCCAGGCGTGAAGCGGGGCGGTTAAACAGGGCACACGTATGTAGAAAGTGTTTTTGTGACCGAATTGCCCAATAACCCCGCCGAAACCACCGCCCCGCGCTATGATTTTGCCAGCGCTGAGCCAGCCTGGCAGGCCGCCTGGGAGGCCGCCGGCTGCTTTACCGCGCAGGATGTGCCAGCCGGGGATAAGCCAAAATATTACGTGCTGGAGATGTTCCCGTACCCGTCGGGTAAAATTCATATGGGGCATGTGCGCAATTACACGCTGGGTGATGTGGTGGCACGTTATAAGCGGGCGCGCGGGTTTAATGTGCTGCACCCGATGGGGTGGGATGCCTTTGGCCTGCCGGCTGAAAATGCCGCCCGCCAACGTAAAACCGACCCCGCCAGCTGGACGTATGAGAACATTGCCACCATGCGCGCTGAGCTGAAGCGGATGGGGTTGTCACTTGATTGGGCACGTGAATTTGCTACCTGTGACCCTGAATATTACGGCCAGCAGCAGCAATTATTCCTGGATTTTTGGGCTGCAGGATTGGTGGAGCGCAAACAAAGTGCGGTAAACTGGGACCCGGTGGACAACACCGTGCTGGCTAATGAACAAGTCATCGACGGGCGGGGCTGGCTTTCAGGCGCGTTGGTTGAGCGTAAAATCCTCTCGCAATGGTTTTTGAAAATCACCGACTTTGCGCCAGAGCTGTTGGCTGGCCTGAATGAGCTGCCGCGCTGGCCCGAACGGGTGAAGCTGATGCAGGAAAACTGGATTGGCCGCTCCGAGGGCGCTGAGGTGACATTCCCGCTGGCAGGCGCGGATGAGGGCATTACGGTTTACACCACCCGGCCAGATACATTGTTTGGCATGAGCTTTTTGGCGATTGCGCCAGAGCACCCGGTGGCCAAACAGGTAGCGGCGCAAAATGGCGCAGCGGCAGCGTTTGTGGCGGAATGCGCCAGCCAGGGAACCTCGGAAGCGGCAATCGAAACTGCAGAGAAGCGCGGGTTTGATACCGGGTTGCGGGTGGTGAACCCGTTTAATGGTGAAACATTTCCGGTGTGGATCGCCAATTTTGTGTTGATGGATTACGGCACCGGCGCGATTTTTGGCTGCCCGTGTGGCGACCAGCGCGATTTGGATTTTGCCCGCAAATACCAGCTGCCGGTGCCAGTGGTGGTAGCGCCGCAAGCCGGGGATATACCTGAGATCGGCAACAAGGCGCTCGATGGTGATGGCTACATCGTCAATTCAGGGTTTTTGGATGGCATGACCACCAAAGCCGCGAAGGCGGCAGCGATTGCCAAGCTGGAAGCGCTGGGGGCTGGCAAATCCGTGGTGAATTGGCGGCTGCGTGATTGGGGCATTTCCCGCCAGCGCTATTGGGGCTGCCCAATCCCGGTGATCCATTGTGAGGTTTGCGGCCCGGTGGCGGAAACCAAATTGCCGTTGGTACTGCCCACCGATGTGAGCTTTGATAAACCGGGCAACCCGCTGGAGCATCATCCAACCTGGAAGCATGTGGCCTGCCCGAAGTGCGCAGGCAAGGCACTGCGCGAATCCGATACGTTTGATACCTTCATTGACAGCTCATGGTATTTCGCGCGCTTTACCGCGCCAAAGGCTGCGCACCCAACTGATTTGGCGGCGGTAAACCATTGGCTGCCGGTGGACCAATATGTGGGCGGCATTGAGCACGCGATTTTGCATTTGCTGTATGCGAGGTTTTTCACCCGGGCGATGCGCGCCACCGGGCATCTGGCGGTTTCAGAGCCATTTGCCGGCTTGTTCACCCAAGGCATGGTGACGCATGAATCTTATAAGGATGCGGATGGGAATTGGCTCTACCCCGAGGAGGTAACCAAGCATCTGGATGGCAGCGCCACAAGTGCTGATGGCCGGGCGGTGAGCGTGGGGCGGATTGAGAAAATGTCAAAATCCAAGCGCAACACCGTGGACCCTGGGGTGATTATTGACCGGTTTGGGGCCGATGCGGCGCGCTGGTTTGTGCTCTCTGACAATCCGCCCGAGCGCGATGTTGAATGGACCGAGACCGGCGCACAGGGCGCGTTCAGGTTCGTGCAGCGCATTTACCGGCTGGCGGAAACCATATCATCGGAACCACGCGGACCAAAGCCAGCAGCGTTTGAAGGTGAGGCGAAAAAGCTGCGCCAACTCACCCACCGCAGCATTGTGGCCATCACGGAGGCGCTGGAGACATTTGCCTTTAACGTGGCGGTAGCGCGGGCCTATGAGCTTTCTGGCGCACTGGTAGGTGACAGCCCGACCGACGCCGCGCTGCTATGGGCCCGCCTGGAAGCCATAACCACATTGGCCCGGCTGGTGGCGCCCATGATCCCGCATGTGGCAGAAGCCATGAACGCGCTGCTGAACCCCGGCAGTGAGTTGGTGACCATGCAGCCCTGGCCGCAAGCCGAACCCGAATGGCTGGTAAAGGATGAGCTTACCGTGGCGGTGCAGGTAAATGGCAAGCTGAAGGGCACCATTACCATTGCCACCGGCACCGAGGCCGCCGCTGCCGTGGCGATTGCCAAAGCGGCGGTGGCTGGCGCATTAAAGGGCCAGACCATCGTGAAGGAAATTTATGTGGCGGGCAGGATCGTTAACTTTGTCGTCAAACCGTAAATTTTTACCCCGTTTGGGGGTATTGGGGGCGGGGTTGCTGCTGTTGGCCGGTTGCGGGTTCACGCCGCTGTATGGCGGTGACCAAGGTGCCGCCGTGCAAGGGCAGCTTGAGCAGGTAAAAATTGCCAATATTCCCGAACGCCCAGGCCAGTTGTTGCATGAGGCGCTGGAGGCGCAGATGCAGCGCCAGGGCAGCCCGACCCAGCAGCTTTATGTGCTGAATGTGAATTATGTGATCACGCCGGATCAGGTGGGCGTGCAGGCTGATAGTTCAGTCTCACGGGTGCGCTATAATGCCACCGCGCAATGGACTCTCAACCCGATCGGCGCGCCCGCCCAGACACTGGCCAGCGGTCAGGCGGTGACGTCGGATGCGCTGAACGTGATCAACCAGCAGTATTTTGCCCAGTCACTGGAGGCCAGCACCGTTAACCAGCAATTGGCTGACCAGATTGCCGCCCAGATTGCGCAGCAGGTGGCGGTGTATTTCAAAACCCACCCTGCCCCACCCGCGCCCGGATGAAGATTGATGCGGGCCGGGTTGAGGCGTTTTTAAAAAACCCCGGGTCAGTCAATGTTGTTTTAATTTACGGCCCTGATGGCGGGCTGGTGGCCGAGCGGGCGCTGGCGCTGGTGAAGGCAGCACTGGCTGGCGCTGATGAGACCTTTAATTACGCCGAGCTTTATGACGAGGCCCGGCTGCTGGAGGAGGCAACCGCGGTTTCATTATTGGGTGGGCGGCGGGTGGTGCGGTTGCGTGATGCTGGCGAGGGCGCGGTAAAACCGGTCGAGGCGCTGCTGAAAACCGCCTCTGATGCGTTGGTGATTCTGGAAGGTGGTGAGCTGACCGCAAAATCAAAATTGCGGGCACTGGCCGAAAAATCACCCCAGATGGCCTGCATTGCCTGCTACGCGGTAGATGCGGCGCGCTTGCCACGGGCATTGAGCGAGCGACTGCGCGCACTGGGGGTGACAATTGATAGCGAGGCCGCCGCCTGGGCAGGGGCCAATCTGGCCGGGGAGGAAGGTGCCATCCGCCAGGCGGTGGAATTGCTGTATTTATATGCAGGCGGGCTGCGCCAGCTTAGCCTGGCTGATGTACAGGCCGCCTTGGCCGCCGGGGGTGAAACCTCCATGCAAGAGGCCATTGATGCCACACTCACCGGCGATACGGCGGGCACGGACCGGGCGCTGGCGCTGGCGTTTGAAGCCGGGGACTCACCGGTGGCGGTGGTGCGCATATTGCTGGGTGAGCTAATGCGCCTGCGGTTGCTGGCAGCCCAAATCTCTACCGGAGGCTCTATTTCAGAGGCGGTGGCCGGGGCGCGCCCCCCGGTGTTTTTCAAGCGGGTGCCATTTGTCACCAAGGCGCTTGGGCTTTGGACTTTGGCAACGCTGAACCAGGCGATTGCGGCAGCGCTGACCGCTGAGGCCGCGTGCAAAACAACCCATGTGCCAGATACCGCTTATTGCCGGCAAATGATGCTGGGGTTGGCCTCGCGCGCGCGTAACGCCGGGCGACGCTGAGGTGGGCGGCGTTCAGCTGAGCCAGGATTGGATGGTACAGGTTCCGGCGCTGGCGGGGCTGGATGCGCCGGGTAAGGCGATATTGGGATCGCTCAGCTACGAGATGAAGGCACCAGCCGGCATGCGGGTGTTTGGCGAGGGCAGCCCGTGCCAGGTGTTTTTGATTGTGCGCTCCGGCCAGATCCGGGTGTGCAAAACCGGCGAGAGCGGGCGCGAGATTGTGCTCTACCGGGTAGGGCCGGGCGAGACTTGCATTGTCACCACCGCCTGTTTGATGACCGGAACCGATTATGACGCCGACGGCGTGGCCGAGAGCGACATTATAGCACAAGCTCTGCCGCTGCCGGGATTCATGAGCTTGCTTGCGCAGTCCGCCGGGTTCCGCCAGTTCGTGTTCCAGGCCTATGGTACTCGGATTGCCGATTTGCTGCTGCGGATTGAGGAGGTGGCGTTTGGCAAAATCGACCAAAGGCTGGCCGCGATGCTGGGTGAGCGCGCCACTGCGGATGGGCTGCTGGTGATGACGCATTATGATATGGCGGTCGAGCTTGGCACCGCACGCGAAGTGGTGAGCCGGCAGTTGAAGGAATTTGAGCGCCAAGGCTGGGTAAGGTTGGGGCGCGGGCAGATGCAACTGCTAAACCCCAGGGCGCTGGTGGCGCTGGCACAAAAATACCATTGCGATGTGTGACTAGATCACAGACATCGTGGCAAGTGTTCCGTAACGTGGAAGCACGATATGGAAAGGAACTTACAAATGATGAAAAATGTGGGTGGATTGGACCGGGTTTTGCGGGTGACTGCGGGCCTGGTGCTGATTATCGCGACCGGGCTGCATGCGCTGCCGGTGTGGGGTTATATTGGCGTGGTGCCATTGATGACCGGGCTGATCGGCTGGTGCCCGGCCTATATGCCGTTTGGTATTAAAACCTGCAGCACCAAATAAAACCGAGGCCCTGCGTAGGCGGCTCATCATTATGGGCTGGTGCTACCTTGCTCTAAAGCCCTTCATGCGTGTGTGGTGGCGCGTCGGGTTCGTGATGGTGGCTGTGCGCGGTTAGCTTCAGCGGCACGATGTGCAGATTGGCGTGACGCACCCCGCGTTGGGCGGTGAGTTCGTCCGCCATTTTTTTGACCGCATCAATCGGGCCGCGCAGGATAGAAACTTCCAGGCAGCTTGCATGGTCAAAATGCACATGGGTGGTGGCGATGCCAAGGTCATGGTGGTCGTGCTGGGCGTTCACCAGGCGCTGCGCAAGTTCACGGGTGGCGTGGTCGTACACGTAGGTTAGTGTGGCAACACAAGGAGCGCGGCCGGCGGTGGCGTAGTCGTTTTTGGCGGCTTCGCGCACCAGTTCGCGGATGGCTTCTGAGCGGCTGGGATAGCCGCGTTTGGTCACCAGGGCATCAACCGAGGCGAGTAGCTCATCGTCGATGGTGATGGTGATGCGTTCCATGGTTTTGCTCCTGCGGTTGGCCTTGCTGTATTCTGGCGGGTTGTCGGACGTGGTGCAATGTTCGCTTGACGGACAAAAAGTTCATTACTTGACGTGTCGTATGATAGATTATAATGAAGATCATACTAAACCCGGAGGGAATCAGCCGTATGTTAGCGTGTTTGCGGCATGTTTTGAGCGATAGCTGCCAGAGCCTGCGCGGCAAGATTACCCTGATGTATGTGTTTTTGATAACCGCTAACGTCGGCCTATGGGGCGTGGCGGTGGTCACCTTCCGGCATTATCCGGTGCTGCTGGGCACCAGCTTTTTAGCTTATAGTTTTGGCCTGCGCCATTCGGTTGATGCTGACCATATTGCCGCCATTGATAACGTGACCCGCAAATTAATGGGCCAGGGCAAGCGGCCGGTGGGCATTGGGTTGTATTTCTCGCTGGGGCATTCAAGCGTGGTGTTTGCACTTTCCGCCGCCATGGCGCTGGGGGCGGTAGCGCTTAAAAACCATTTTGGTGATTTGCAAAATTTCGGCAGTATTGTTGGGACTTTGGTCTCAGCTTTGTTTCTCTTTGCGATTGCCTTGATGAATTTTATGGTGCTGGCTGGCATTTTTAAAACCTTCCGGCATGTAAAAGCCGGGGGGTTGTATGAGGATGAGGATTTAAACCTATTGCTGGCCAAGCGGGGGTTTTTCGGGCGCATCTTCCGCGGGCTGTTCAAGCTGGTGGACCATAGCTGGCAGATGTATCTGGTGGGGTTTTTATTCGGGCTGGGGTTTGATACCGCCACTGAAGTGGGGCTGCTTGGTATCTCAGCCGCCGAAGCCTCACATGGTTTGCCGATCTGGTCGATTATGGTGTTTCCGGCCTTGTTCACCGCCGGCATGGCGCTGATTGATACCACCGATAGTATTTTAATGCTGGGCGCCTATGGCTGGGCCTTCGCCAAGCCGCTGCGCAAACTTTATTATAACATCACCATCACGTCAGTTTCCGTGCTGGTGGCAGTGATTGTGGGCGGGCTGGAAACTTTGGGGCTGGTGCAAGGAGAGATGGATTTCTCGGGGCCGTTCTGGGGGGCGGTTAGCAGCTTGAATCATAACTTCGGCATGCTGGGTTATGTGATTATCGGCATTTTCATGCTGAGCTGGCTGGTGTCAGTGCTGGTATATAAGTTCAACGGCTATGATGATATCGAAGTTCGGGCGGCTGAGTGATCAGGGTTAATCTCCGGGGTTGTTAGCATCTGGGGTGTTAACTTAACCGCGTTGTCGTCCTGGATATGCGCAAGGCGAAGAGCAACCTCCGTTGTCACGGCATCAACCAGGGAATAGCGCGCCCGCCAGGCGCTGCGCTTAGCGGGCGGCACCTCCTCAATTGAGCGCCGGGTCCGCGTTTTGGGGAGTTGGTAGAAGCCACCCTCGATGGGTACACCGCCTAATTCTTCCCAGAATTGACTATAATCGGCGTGCCAGATTTTTTTTAAGGGACGGGCGTGGCGTATATGGGCCTCGTTGGTGATGCCCTTGATATCAGCCACACCGATTAAATCCCGCAAAGCGTAGCTGACGTGGATCAGCAAATCCTTGGGCCGTAAGCCCCAAAGGTCTCGTGTGGCCCGCACGGTAACTTCCTTGCCGTCACCGTTGCTGGCCCCTTGCGAGCCGCCGATCCATAAATCTGGCAGCTCAGCCACATGCAACGCTCCAGCTACCAGGCTCAAGCTGAGCACCCGGCGTGAATCGGCCGTCCGCACCAGCTCAAGGATTAACTCGCCCTCATTGCGGTTGAGAATATTGATTCCCAGTTGCACTTCGTAAACCGCCCCGGCTTTGCCCTCCAGGCGGGCCAGAATAACCGGCTCCTCATGCAGGAGTTGCCGCACAAATTGTCGCCCGAAAGCGGCGAAAATCAGCCCGTAATGGGTTGTAAACAGGTGAATTTTTTGCCGGTGGCTGAGGCCGTGATGCAGATACGGTTGGCAATTTTTACGTAGCATGGCGTAAGGCACGCGCTGCGCGCCCGCCCGGATGCGAATATCCTCCAGTGCTGCCAGCCAGCGCAGACTGCGCTGCGGCGAACGGAGCAGTCTCCACACCAGCCGGAATGCCGGGCGGGCATCCTGCTCGGCCAAATGCCGCCCCAGTAGCCGCCAAACAGCCGGCTTTTCGGACCAAGAGCAGGGCGCAGCTGATAGATGAGTGTCAGCAACCAGTGCGGTATGCATCAAAATGGAGGTCCGTTTTTGGGTGATGCGGTAAATAATGAGGGGACATTTATGTAATGTAACGGAATATGACAGGTGCAGCAAGCGCACCTTTGCGTGCCATAAATTATTTTTGGCGGTTCAGCGCCTGGGTATGGAAGATTGCAGCCGTAAAGCCGGTGCCGGGGCGTTACCACCCCGGCGTTATTGCTATTACGCGTGGTTATGAGTGTCGGCGGCCTGCTTGGCGGCTTCGTCGGCGTGGTGGGTGGCATGCAGCCGGTGCGCATGCGCCAGATGGGCATGGTGGGCGGAGACTACATGTTCATGTTTTTCCGCAAACTTGGCGGCTTCATGATGATGATGGGCCGCCCGCTCATGATGCATGGCGGCGTGGGCGTGGTGATCTTGGGTGGTGTGAGCCATGGTGTTTTCCTGTAGCTTGATGTGACTGCTGATTGCAGCGAGGGCAGAGTGCGCTGCGGCGCATGACGGTTGCAGCCACAACGGCATGACAAGTCTGTGTCGTTTTTAGCCGTTCCGGCTTGACGGCGCGGCGCGGTTGGCCCAAAGACTGCGGGCTTAAGATGACGTCGTGCTGCGAGGGTTCGCACCACGGCGCGTTTTGCGTTTTTTTGGCTTTTTGCCGGGGGTGCATTGATGTTCGACTCACTGTCGGGCAAATTTTCTGAGGTTTTCGAGCGGCTCCGCCGTCGCGGGAGCTTGAGCGAAGCTGATGTGACCGAGGCGCTGCGTGACATTCGCGTGGCGTTACTGGATGCTGACGTGGCATTGCCGGTGGTGAAGGATTTTATCAACGATGTGCGGGTGAAGGCCGTGGGCGCTGAGGTCCTGCGCTCAGTTTCACCAGGGCAGATGGTGGTTAAAATTGTGAATGACGCGCTGGTCGCTGCCCTGGGTGGTGTGGCCGTGCCGATCAATTTACTGGCCCCCGCGCCGATTCCGATTTTGATGGTCGGGCTGCAGGGTTCAGGCAAAACCACCACCTCGGGCAAATTGGCGTTGCGGCTAAAAACCCGTGAGCGCAAAAAAGTGCTGCTGGCCAGCCTGGATACCCAGCGCCCCGCCGCGCAGTTGCAGCTGGAACAATTGGCACAACGCGCTGAGGTGGTGTCCTTGCCGATTATTGCGGGCCAAACCCCGCTGCAAATTGCCCAGCGTGCCATGGATACCGCGCGCCGCGAAGTTTATGACGTTGTGATTCTGGATACCGCCGGGCGCTTGTCGATCGACATGGCGTTGATGGAGGAGGTTAAAGCCATTCGCCGGGCGGTGAACCCGGTTGAGACCCTGCTGGTGGTTGATGCCATGACCGGGCAGGACGCCGTGGCCACCGCCACCGCGTTTAATGAGGCTTTGGGTATTTCTGGCATTGTGATGACCCGGCTGGATGGTGATAGCCGCGGCGGTGCCGCCCTTTCCATGCGGGCGGTGACCGGCGCGCCGATCAAGCTGGTGGGGCTTGGTGAGAAGCTGGACGCGCTCGATAATTTTGACCCTGAGCGGGTGGCCGGGCGCATTCTGGGCATGGGCGATATTGTGGGGCTGGTAGAGCGCGCCGCTGAAAATATTGACCAGGCGGAGGCTGAAAAGCTGGCCAAGCGGATGGCCAAAGGCAAGTTTGACCTGGAAGATTACGCCAACCAGCTGAAACAAATTGCCAAAATGGGCTCAATGTCAGGTATTTTGGGCATGCTGCCGGGCGTTGGCAAAATTAAAAAACAAATTGAGGATGCCAACCTCGATACCACAATGTTCAAGCGCCAGGCAGCGATTATTGGCTCAATGACCAAGGCCGAGCGCAAAAACCCGGATTTGCTGAAGGCCAGCCGCAAAAAGCGGATCGCGGCGGGTTCGGGAACCTCCGTTCAGGATGTGAATAAATTGCTCAAGCAGTTTGATGATATGTCCACCATGATGAAGCGGATGAATAAAATGGGCGGCCAGGCTGCGATGATGCAGCAGATGCAGGCCGCCATGAACCAAAAGGGCGGTGCGCCAATGTTTAGGGGCCGCCGGTAATGCGTAAACTTTCATATTTTAACTGGAGACAATAAAATGGCTGTAAAAATTCGTTTGGCGCGCGCTGGTGCTAAAAAGCGTCCGTTCTATCATATCGTGATCGCTGATGCGAACAGCCCGCGCGATGGTAAGTTTATTGAGCGCGTGGGCACCTATAACCCAATGCTGCCGGCTGACCATGCTGAGCGCGTGACCCTGGTAACCGAGCGTTTAACCCATTGGATTGCCAATGGCGCGCAGGCGACTGACCGGGTGGCGCGTTTTCTGGGCAAGGCCGGCTTGATTAAAATGCCGGTGTACGCGCCCCAGCCCATTCAGTCCGCGCCGAAGAAGAAGGCGCAGGAACGTGCGGCTGAACGCGCGAAAGCTGCGGCGTAAGGTCATTTAAGTGCAGGTTAGCCATAAGTGACGGAGCGGTTGGTATTGATGGGCGTGATCGGCAAGCCACATGGCGTGCGGGGCTTGGTGCGGGTGAATGCCTACACTGAGGACCCGCAGGCATTGGCTGATTACGCGCCATTGACCGACAAAGCAGGCCGCAAATTCGCGCTGGAATGGGTGATGGAGAGTGTTGCCCAGTTGAGCGAAATAACCGGTTCAACCAGCCGCAAAATCACTGACCGTACCGAAGCGGAACGCCTGACCAATGTGGAATTATTTGCCCCGCGCTCGGCCTTGCCGGTAACCGGCGAGGAGGAATTTTATCTGGCGGATTTAATTGGCATGCAGGCGTTGGGGCCGGATGGGGCCAGGTTGGGCACCGTGGCGGCGGTGCATGATTATGGTGGCGGCACCAGCCTGGAAATAACGCCGGGTGCGTTGCTGGTGCCCTTTACCAAAGCCGTGGTGCCGGAGGTGAACATCGCCGCCGGGCATATTATGGTGGTGCCGCCGGTTGAAGTGGTGGCACTGCCGGATGGCGCGCCGTGAGTACGCTGCGGGAAGATGCTCGCCTGCGCGAGCATGACGCGGTGATGGGCGAGCATGACGAGATAAAATGCGCGCATGACGGGGCTAGCTGGCGGGCGGATGTTTTGACTATTTTCCCTGCCATGTTTCCGGGGCCGCTTTGTGAAAGTCTGGCGGGTAAAGCCCTGGCGGCTGGCATATGGTCACTGAAAGCCACTGACATTCGAGACTTTGGCCTGGGGCGGCACCGCAGTGTTGATGATACCCCCTTTGGCGGCGGCGCTGGTATGGTGATGCGCCCGGATGTGCTGGATGCGGCGATTGCCTCTGTCGCTGATGCGCATGACGGCGCCAAACGCCCTTTGGTTGTACTAACCCCGCGCGGCGTGCCGTTGACCCAAAAGCGGGTGGCAGCACTGGCTGCCGGGCCGGGTGTGATTTTGCTGTGTGGCCGCTTTGAGGGAATTGACCAACGGGTAATTGAGGCGCGCTCCGCCGAGGAGATCAGCATTGGGGATTATGTGCTCTCCGGTGGTGAAATCGCCGCCCTGGCTTTGCTGGACGCCGCCGTGCGGCTGCTGCCGGGCGTGATGGGTGCGGCCGCCAGCGCCGAAGAGGAAAGCTTTGCCACCGCTTTGCTCGAATACCCGCACTACACCCGCCCGGCTGTGTGGGCAGGCCGGGCCGTGCCGGAAACCCTTACGTCGGGCAACCACCAGGCCATTGCAGCCTGGCGCCACGCCCAAGCCGCTGACATCACCAAAAACCGCAGACCCGACCTTTATAACCAATATGTTGCATCTGGTGCGCAGGCACCCTAAACACCTCGCCGAAAAGGATTTCTGACCATGAACATTATTCAAACCATCAATGCCGAGCAAATCGCCAAGCTCACCGAAGGCAAACCCATTCCGCCCTTCGCCCCGGGTGATACGCTGCGCGTGTCAGTTAAGGTGAAGGAAGGCGAGCGCTCGCGGATCCAGGCCTTTGAAGGTGTGTGCATTGCGCGTTCCAACCGGGGAATCAATTCCTCATTCACGGTGCGCAAAATCTCCTACGGTGAGGGTGTGGAGCGTATTTTCCAGCTTTATGCGCCCACCATCTCAGAAATTCATGTGATGCGTCGTGGTGATGTGCGCCGCGCCAAGCTGTATTACTTACGTGGCCGCCGCGGTAAGTCAGCCCGGATTGCTGAAAAAGCCCGTGAGGTTGAAGCCCCGGCTGCCGAATAAGCTCAATAATAGGGGGGTTAGCCCCCCGCACCCGTTAGCATGATAAAAAAAGCGCTCAGCGGTGTTATAACACCCTGAGCGTTTTTTATTGTGAACCAACGCCCACCACAGGAGACAGCCATGCCAGCAGCACGAACTTTGTTTGACAAACTTTGGGATGCCCATGTGGTGGAGCGCCTGCCTGATGGTACCTGTGTGCTGTATATCGACCGGCATCTGGTGCATGAGGTAACCAGCCCGCAAGCGTTTGAGGGTTTGCGTCTGGCAGGGCGCAAAGTGCGCCGGGTGGATGCCACAATCGCGGTGGTGGACCATAATATCCCCACTGAGGGGCGGCGCAGCGGCATTAATGAGCCTGAAAGCCTGCTGCAAATTGCCACGTTGGAGAAAAACGTCGCGGATTTTGGGGTGCCTTATATTCCAGTGCTCGATGAGCGCCAGGGCATTGTGCATGTGATGGGCCCCGAGCAGGGCATCAGCCTGCCGGGGATGACCATTGTGTGCGGGGATTCCCATACCAGCACGCATGGCGCGATGGGCGCACTGGCGTTTGGCATTGGTACCTCAGAGGTTGAGCATGTGCTGGCAACCCAGACTTTATTGCAAAAACCAGCGCTGAACATGCTGGTGCGGGTGGATGGTGTGTTGCCCGCAGGTGCTACCGCCAAGGATATTATTCTGGCGGTGATTGGTGAAATTGGCACCGCCGGCGGCAATGGCCATGTGATAGAATACGCCGGTGAGGCAATTAGCGCGCTTGACATGGCAGGCCGCATGACAGTGTGCAACATGAGCATTGAAGCCGGGGCGCGGGCTGGTTTGATTGCACCTGATGATGTGACGTTTGATTATATCAAAGGCCGCCCGTACGCGCCCAAAGCTGATGATTTTGCCAAGGCTGTGGCTTATTGGCGCACGCTGCCCACTGATGCTGGCGCGCATTATGATAAAACAGTGGTGCTGGATGCTGCCAAAATTATTCCACAGGTAAGCTGGGGCACCAACCCCGAGGCCGTGATGCCCATTACCGGTGTTGTGCCAAACCCAGCCGCCGCGCCTGATGCCGCCAAGCGTGACCAAATGCAGCGCATGCTGGATTATATGGGCCTGACGCCTGGGCAAAAACTGGCAGGCACCAAAATTGATGTGGTGTTTATTGGCTCTTGCACCAATTCACGCATTGAGGATTTGCGCGCCGCCGCAGCCGTGGCGGTGGGCAAGCACGTGGCCCATGGCGTGCGGGCTTTGGTGGTGCCAGGCTCTGGGTTGGTAAAGCGCCAGGCTGAGGCGGAAGGGCTGGATGTTATATTTACCAACGCCGGGTTTGAATGGCGCGAGCCTGGGTGTTCCATGTGCCTGGGCATGAACCCTGACAAACTTACCCCTGGCCAGCGCTGTGCCAGCACCTCCAACCGCAATTTTGAAGGCAGGCAAGGCCCCGGCGGGCGCACGCATTTACTCTCTCCAGCCATGGCGGCGGCGGCAGCGGTAACTGGAATGCTCACGGATGTGCGGGAGCTGGTATAATGGATAAATTTACGGTTTTAACCGGCGTGGCAGCGCCGCTGAACATCGCTAATATTGATACTGACAAAATCATCCCGGCGCGGTTTTTAAAAACCATCAAGCGCACGGGTTTGGGCAAAAACCTGTTCGCCAATATGCGCTACGCTGAAGATGGTGCCGAAAAACCTGAATTTGTGTTGAACCAGCCGAAATACCGCCATGCTGAAATTTTGGTGGCGGGGGAGAATTTTGGCTGTGGCTCATCACGCGAGCACGCGCCCTGGGCGTTGCTGGATTTTGGGATTCGCTGCGTAATTGCGCCCAGCTTTGCCGATATTTTCCATGGCAATTGCTTCAAAAACGGTATTTTGCCGGTGGTGTTGCCGGCTGATGTTTGTGAGCAATTATTGGCTGATGCTGAACTTGGCACCAATGCGCGGTTGAGTGTGGATTTAGCACGCCAAATGGTGGTGCGCCCAGATGGCCAGGAAATTCATTTCGAGGTTGATGCGTTTCGTAAACATTGTTTGCTCAACGGGCTGGATGACATTGGCCTGACCCTGGCGCACGTGGCCGCGATTGATACTTATGAGACCAACGAGCCGGCCTGGAAGCCGGTGATTGCAGGAGTGTAACGGTGATGCTGGCAAATAAAACCATTTTGATGCTGCCAGGTGATGGCATTGGCCCGGAGGTAATGGCGCAAGCCAAGCGGGTGCTGGGCTGGCTGCAACAAACCAAGCGCGCCAGCTTTGAGATTACGGAGGATTTGGTCGGCGGTGCGGCGGTGGATGTGCACGGCGTGCCAATCACTGAGGCCACCATGCAAAAGGCACTGGCGGTTGATGCGGTGTTGTTTGGCGCTGTCGGCGGCCCGCAATATGATAATTTGAGCTTTGACATCCGCCCGGAAGCCGCGTTGTTGCGGTTGCGCAAAGAGCTTGGCGTGTTTGCCAATTTACGCCCGGCCAAAGTGTTTGAGGCGCTGGTGGATGCCAGCTCATTAAAGCCTGAGCTGGTGCGCGGGTTGGATATTATGATTGTGCGCGAATGCATCGGCGGGGTGTATTTTGGCGAACCGCGCGGCATTGAAACGCTGCCCGATGGCAGCAAGCGCGGCGTGAACACCGAGGTTTACACCACACCTGAAATTGAGCGTGTGGGCCGGGTGGCGTTTGAATTGGCACGCAAGCGCAACAACATTGTGTGCAGTGTGGAAAAAGCCAACGTGATGGAAAGCGGCTTGCTCTGGCGCCAAACCATGCAGAGCTTGCGTGATGCTGAATACCCGGATGTAACGCTGAGCCATATGTACGCTGATAATTGCGCCATGCAGCTGGCCCGCAACCCCAAACAGTTTGATGTGATTGTGACCGGCAATTTGTTTGGCGATATTTTATCAGACCTTGCCGCCATGCTCACCGGCTCGCTCGGCATGCTGCCATCCGCCACGTTGGGTGCTATGGACAGCGCTGGCCGGCGCCATGCCTTCTATGAGCCGATCCATGGGTCAGCGCCGGACATTGCAGGCAAGGGGCTGGCCAACCCGCTGGCGCAAATTCTCAGCCTGGCATTGTTGCTGCGCTATTCGTTTGACATGGAAGAAGATGCCACCGCCATAGAGGCAGCGGTTGAGCGGGTGTTGGCCACCGCTGGCCGCACCGCTGACATTGCAGCCAAGGGCCGCGCCCAGCTGAGCACCGCCGAGATGGGTGATGCCGTATTGGCGGAATTGGCCAAAACCGCCTGATGGCGGCTATGTGAGGCTGGCATATTGCCGTATGATGATGCTTCAGCTACATCACGCGGCGTGCTGCACCCGTAGCTCAATTGGATAGAGCACCAGACTACGAATCTGGGGGTTAGGGGTTCGACTCCCTTCGGGTGCGCCATTTTATATGATGCTTTTACGTAAAAATACCCGCCGTGACTGGTTGGGGTAATTGGCCAACTCTCCAAAACTCTCAAAGCCATGGCGCAGGTAAAACGCGAGGGCGGCGGGGTTCAGCGTATCTAGCCACAGGCCGGTGCAGCCACGGTTTTTCGCCTCAATTTCGGCGCGGGTGAGCAGCGCATGGCCAAGCCCCTGGCCGCGAAGCGCTTGGGGCACAAACAGCAATTCAATGAACAACCAGTTTTGCCAGCTGCGCCCCACTAGCCCGCCTTGCCACGCGCCGTGTTCATTTTGCAACATAATGGCCAGTGGTAAGCTGCTGACGGGGGGTAGAAAATCCGCATGGTGGGCGGTGATGCCGTTAATTAAATAATCCCGAAACGCGGCGTCCGGTGTTTCGCTCAGGCGCAGCGTCAGGCCAGTTGGTAACAGGCTCATGTGCGGGTGAGTTCGTTCAGCCGTACAAAGCGCGTACCGCTATTGTGCAAGGCCACCAACCCGGCGGCAATGCCAGCGCCGGAATCACGTTTGGGCTGGTTGATATGGCCGATGATCACATCACCATCGCGGGCATTTTCCATGCGCTGGGCCACCACATTGTGTGGTAATGAAGCGCCCGCATCGGCGCTGAGTGAATAGCCGCCGATGCCAAACCCCAAAGCCTCAATCAACGGTATGGCTTGCGGGCTGTAAATGGCAGCAGCCCCACGGTACCAGCCTGGGGCGCGGCCGGTGGCGGCGGTAATGGCGGCGGCGCCGTTTTGCACCTCAGCGCGGATGGCAGCTGGCGTGCCAGCGCTGGTCAGGCCAAATATTTTACCCCCGCCCAAAATGGGGGGCAGATGCTGGGCACCGTGGTTTTCCAGCGTGAAAATATCAGGCCGGGCCAACAGGTACGCCAAACCCTGCGGGTTGCCGCGCAGCCATAACCCGGTGACAAAAATGGTGGCCGGAATGTTATAGCGCACCAGCGTATCAGCTATCCGGTGGTCAAAATGGCCGGGGCAGGCATCAAACGTCAGTGCTACGGTGCGGCTGTTGGGCGGGCTGTTGGTGTTGGTAAGGCGCAGTTGCGGCTCCAGCAGCCCGGCAGTGGGGGCTTGGCCCCGGGCAATGCGGCTGAGCGGCAGCGTCAGGGCACCGCCACAAAAGAAGCGCCGCGAGACTGTGGTGCAAACGTCGCACATGCAGGCATTTCCTAAAGGTCTTAGTTGCTTTGCGCGGGGCGCGCCGCCGCGTCAATGCTGGTTTGGTTATTCCAGCCACGCCACCAAAGCCGAGACGGTGATGAGCGATAATACGGTAGAGACCAATATGGCGCGTGAGGTGATGGCAGCCTCGCGGTTATACAGCTTGGCCAGCATGAACGGCCCTGTGCCAATGGGCAGCGCACTGAGAATAAGCGCGGTGTGTGACCATACCGTCGGCATGCTGAATAATTTAAACGCAATGATGTAGGTAATAGCTGGCTGCACCAGCAATTTTAGCCCCACCAGCCGGGCGATGAGTGCGTTGTTGTTGGCAGGCTCTGATTGCGCCAGAAACAGCCCGATGGTAACCAGCGCGCAGGGTGAAGCCGCACCCCCCAGCAGGCTGGTATAGCGCAGCACCGGCGCTGGCAGGGTGAACCCGGTTTTTGCATGCAGCACCGCCACCGCCACCCCCAGCACGGGTGCCACCAGCAGCGGGTTGCGCGCCAATGAACGCGCCACCTTGCCAAGTGAAGCGGCAAATTGCGGGGTGTGGGCGAGGTCTGTTTCAATTAAAATAATGGCAACGGCGAACAGCACGCAGGCGGTGAGGATGGTGGCAATGATGGCGGGCACTAGCGATGCCTGGCCCAACGCCGCCAGGCACAGCGGAATGCCCATGAAGCCGGTGTTGGCGTAAGCGGCATCCAGCCCCTCGATACTGCGGTCCGCCAGCCGGTGGTGTGCGCGCGTACCCAGCATGAATGAGAGCCCAAAGGTAAGCATCATGCCGCCGGTGAAGGCCAGCAAAAACCCAGGTTGTCCAAAGGCGGCGGCGGTAATGCCCGCCATGCCCTGAAACAACAAAGCCGGGAGCGCCAGCCAGACAACAAAATTATTCAGGCTTTCGGTAGCGGCCACGCCCAGAATATTGCGCCGTGCACAAATATAGCCGGTGAGAATGAGCGCAAATATCGGAAATACCGAGGTTAAAACAATCGCCATGCCGTGTTGTCCCGCATGGCACCAAGTGCGGCAAGGGGGCTAGCGCCTCCTCCTCGCCCTCACCCGTCAGTCTCGCGCCCCACCCGTCAGTCTCTTCTTTCTCCCGTCAGTCTCGCGCAGGCGAGACCCTTCTTGCTCCCTGCTTCCCCCCGCTCATCGTTATTGCGACCTGAGCAAAAAAATTTATTCAGGCTTTCGGTGGCGGCCCGGCGAAGTATATCGCATCGCGCGCTAACATAGCCGTTAAGAAACAGCGCAGAAATTGGGAACGCCGCGTTTAAAACAATGGCCATGCTATATTGTTTTGCATGGTGGCGGGTGCGGTGAAGTGTGTATGTGCTGTTGTGAAGGGACTGGATAGACGTGTGTCAGACTTCAATACGAACTTTAAGTAGACAGCCAGAAACATCTTCGGTTAGGACAATTACGCATCCATACGGATTGTTGTCTTTTACCTCAAAGTGAGGAGGAGCGCGACCCTCTAACTCCACATGAAATTGGCGGACTGCCACAGGGTTGATATAAATCAAAAAAAGAACACAGCAAGATTGGGTCCTTAACAGCTCTTTCCCTTGCGCATCGACCATCGCAATAACGCCTATTGGCAGCATGTGCCATTGTTGGATATTGTGATATTTTTTGCCTGTAGCTACCCCGCTTGCAGACAAAGATAGATCCAAAATAACATCTTCTTTGTCCCATTTGGTCTTTTGAGGAAAAAAATAGACAGCCCAGAGCGTTCCCACGACACCCATAAGAATATATGACAGCGGCCAAAACCAAAATGTGTGAGTCATGAGCGCTAGGTAAGCCATCGTTGGTTCAACTATTGTCACTGCACTTTGTATCCACCCATATTTCGCAGCTAAAGCGCCGACAAAGTCTTGGAGCAGGGCGGAGGCTGGAATAAATAGAAATATTGTTGAGATAATCCGGGGAGAAGAAATTCGACTCAGCGAGGAATGTTTCATTTTAATTTTTTACTATTGAATTCACTGTGAGTCGAACCCCAGCCCGTGACGTTGTTTAGTGTTTGTATCGAATTGTGTTTATTGCATTTGTATATACGATGCATATCTCCGGGCAAAACTAGCTAGGCGTCGACATAGAAAAATGATTCCTTGTGCACGCCGCAGATGGTGGCGTGCGCTCCCTGCCCCCCCCCACCCATTGCCACCTACCTGCCCCGCGCCGGGATAATTGCCCCCTGCCCCGCCCGGTTGTATGACCCCATCCGCAACAAACTGCTGCCCACAGGGGAACCCGCGCCATGGCTGACCAGAATTTTGACGTGATCATCATCGGCTCCGGCCCTGGCGGCTATGTGGCGGCCATACGGGCGGCGCAGTTGGGGCTTAAAACCGCCTGTGTTGAAAAACGCGCCACCCTGGGCGGCACCTGCCTGAACATCGGCTGCATCCCCTCCAAGGCGCTGCTGCAATCCTCGGAAAACTTCCACGAAATCAGCCATTCAGCCGCTGAGCACGGCATCAATGTGGGGTCGATCGCGCTGGATTTAGCCCGGATGCAGGCCCGCAAGGGTGAGGTGGTGGGCGCCAATACCAAGGGTGTGGAGTTTCTGTTCAAAAAGAACAAAGTCACCTGGATTAAGGGTGAGGCAAAATTCACCAGCCCCACCGCCATTGAGGTAGCGGGCAGCGCCTACACGGCAAAGAACTTCATCATCGCCACCGGCAGTGATTCCGTGCCTTTGAAGGGCGTTGCGGTGGATGAGACGCGCATTGTCACCTCCACCGGTGCGCTGGAGCTGAACGCGGTGCCCAAGCATTTGGTGGTGATCGGCGGCGGGGTGATCGGGCTGGAGCTAGGCTCCGTCTGGCGGCGCTTAGGGGCTGAGGTGACGGTGGTGGAATTCCTCGACCGCATTACCCCCACCATGGATGCGGAAGTTTCCTCCGCGTTCCAGAAAATTCTGGCCAAACAGGGGTTTGTGTTCAAGTTGAGCGCCAAGGTGACGGGTGCGATTCTCACTGAAACGGGCGTGAGCCTGAGCGTGGAGCCGGCCAAGGGCGGGCCAGCGGAAACCATCGCGGCTGACGTGGTGCTGCTCGCCATCGGCCGTTACGCCTACACGGCGGGGCTGAACCTGGAAGCCGCCGGGGTGGCGGTTGATGAACGCGGCCGGGTAAAAACGGATGCGCATTTCGCCACCAACGTGCCGGGCATTTACGCCATCGGCGATGTCATCACCGGCCCGATGCTGGCCCATAAAGCTGAGGATGAGGGCGTTGCCATTGCGGAGCGTCTGGCCGGCCAGGCCGGGCATGTGAATTATAACGCCATCCCCAGCGTGGTTTACACCTGGCCGGAAGTTGCCTCGGTGGGCAAAACCGAGGAGGAGCTGAAGGCCGAGGGCGTGGCTTACAAGGTAGGTAAATTCCCCTTCACCGCCAATGGCCGGGCGCGCGCCATGGGGGCCATGGATGGGTTTGTGAAAATTCTGGCCGATGCCAAAACTGACCTTTTGTTAGGCGCGCATATCCTCGGGCCGGATGCCGGCACGCTGATCGCCGAGCTGACCACCGCCATTGAGTTTGGCGCCTCAGCTGAGGATGTGGCGCGGATCTGCCATGCTCACCCCACTTTGAGTGAATCAGTGAAGGAAGCGGCCCTGGCGGTTGAGGGCCGCGCCCTACATATCTAAGTCATGACAAATTATATCAGGCTCGGCGTAAACATCGACCATGTGGCCACCTTGCGCAACGCGCGCGGCGGCACCCACCCTGACCCGTTTACCATTGCGCAGGCGTGCGTGGCGGCGGGGGCGGATGGCATCACCATTCACTTACGCGAAGACCGCCGCCATATTCGGGATGCGGATGCCATTAAAATTTGTGCGGAAATCCCAGCGCCGATTAATTTAGAGATGGCCGCCACTGAGGAGATGACAACCATCGCCTGCCGGCTGAGGCCGCACGGTGTGTGCATTGTGCCAGAACGCCGACTGGAAATTACCACCGAGGGCGGGCTGGATGTGGTAAAATTTCATGCGCAACTCAAACCATTGATCGCGCGGTTGAATGATTCTGGCATTGTGGTTTCGTTGTTCATTGACCCTGACCTTGACCAGCTCGAAGCCGCCCTGGAGGCCGGGGCCGCGGTGGTGGAGCTGCACACCGGCGCTTATGCCAACCATAAAGCCGGGGAGCTGGCCCGCCTTGCCAATGCTGCGGCGTTTTCAAACAAGCTGGGGCTGGAATGCCATGCCGGGCACGGACTGACCTATGAGAACGTGACCCCGGTTGCCGCCTTGCCGGAAATTCGTGAGCTGAACATCGGGCATTATCTGATGGGTGAAGCGCTGCTGGTGGGCCTGCCGCAAACCATCAGGCATATGCAGGCGCTGATGGCAGCCGCGCGCAGCGGTGGCGCGTAACTGTAGTTAGTCAGGCTTAACCCCCCCTCACCCGTGTGGCTGGCTACGCGCTTAGCGGCCCGCAAACGCCGCGGTAATTTGCTCCAGCACCGCCGGGTCCTCGATGGTGGCGGGCACGGCCACCACCTCACCATTGGCGATTTTGCGCATGGTGGCGCGCAGAATTTTACCAGAGCGGGTTTTGGGCAAACGCGGCACCACCAGCGCGTCCTTAAAGGCGGCCACGGGGCCAATTTTTTCACGCACCAGGGCGACGAGTTCACGCTGCACATCCAACGGGTCGCGGTTGCAGCCGGCCTTTAGCACCACCAGCCCGAACGGAATTTCACCCTTCAGCGCATCAGCCTTGGCAATCACGGCGCATTCCGCAACATCAATATGCCCCGCCAGCACCTCTTCCATGGTGCCGGTGGACAGCCGGTGCCCAGCGACGTTGATGACATCATCGGTGCGGCCCATCACCCATACATCGCCGTCCTCATCCACCATCCCGGCATCACCGGTGCGGTACCAGCCAGGAAAGCTGTTGAGGTAGGCGTTACGGTAGCCTTGTTCATTTTCCCACAGGGTTGGTCCACAGCCAGGCGGCAATGGTAGTTTGATCGACAGGTTGCCAATGGTGCCAGGGGCCAGCAATTCACCCGCGTCATCAAGTGCATGCACATCATAGCCCGGGCAGGGGCGCCCCCCCGAGCCGGGTTTGAACGCGGTGAGGCCCAACCCCAAAAACCGCGCCGTGATCGGCCAGCCGGTTTCAGTTTGCCACCAATTATCAATTACGGGTTTTTGCAATAATTCCTGAATCCAGATGGCGGTTGGCGGGTCGCACCGCTCCCCGGCCAGAAACAGCGCCTGGCAGCCGGAAATATCATAATTGGCAATCAATTTGCCTTCCGGGTCCTGCTGCTTAATGGCGCGCAATGCGGTGGGGGCAGTGAACAGGGTTTTCACTTTATGCTGTGCCGCCACCCGCCAGAACGCCCCGGCATCTGGCGTGCCCACGGGCTTGCCTTCATACATCACGGCGGTAACACCAGCCAGCAACGGCGCATACACGATATAGGAATGCCCAACCGCCCAGCCAACATCAGCCGCGGCCCACAGCACCTCACCGGGTTTCACGCCAAACACCATCTCAACCGTGGCGTTCAGGGCCACCGCATGGCCGCCATTGTCACGCACCACACCCTTGGGGCGGCCGGTGGTGCCGGAGGTGTATAAAATATACAGCGGGTCAGTGGCCAATACGCTCACCGGGGCATGGGGTGCGGCGGCTGCCTCAGCCTCAATGAAATCATGGTCCAGCCCGGCCACCATGGTTGCCCGCGCGGCGTTGCGCTGAAATATCAGGCAGGCGCTGGGCTTATGGGTGGACAGCCCGATCGCCATATCCAAAATCGGTTTATAGGCCACCACCCGCCCGGGCTCTAACCCGCAGGAGGCCGCAACAATCACTTTGGGTTTGGCATCATTGATGCGGGCGGCAAGTTCGGGGGCGGCAAAGCCGCCAAACACCATGGAATGAATAGCCCCAAGCCGCGCACAGGCCAGCATGGTGAAGGCGGCCTCTGGCACCATCGGCATATAGCCCACCACCCGGTCACCTTTGGTAACGCCAAGGGCTGCCAATGCGCCGGCAATTTTTTCAACCCGGGCGAGGGCCTGGCTGTAAGTAATATGTTCAAGCCGGCCTTCCATCGGGCTGTCCCAGATCAGCGCTACCCGCGCGCCGTGGCCAGCCTTCACATGGCGGTCCAGGCAATTAAAGGAGGTGTTTAGCATGGCGCCAGGAAACCACGCGCCGTAGGGGCCGCTGGCGGGTTCAAAAATTTTGGTG
Source organism: Acidocella sp. (assembly GCA_029077825.1). GTDB lineage: Bacteria > Pseudomonadota > Alphaproteobacteria > Acetobacterales > Acetobacteraceae > Acidocella. The sequence goes on from JAQNCT010000005.1 coordinate 68,711, forward strand.
GGGGGAACATCCCAATCGATCAGTTTGGCGCATTCAGCCCAATAGGCTTCAGGGGCCTGCTGCCATTGGCCATAGACTGCGGCGTAATCAACCATTTTGGTGTCCTCCAATTATTTGGGCAATTATTTTTTTGGCAGTTATTTTACCGCATTATAAAACGCAAAACGGGGGCGGTGAAACACCGCCCCCGTCCCATAATCATATTAAGTTAGATTAGCGTGCGCCAACGGGGAGCACGGTTTTGCCATGTGCCTCATTGATCACTTCAGCAGCGCCCAGATAGAAGGCAAGTGCTGCGGTGATCAAACCACCATAGCCGCCCAGCATGCCAAGGGTCGGGATGCCCAACAGGTCTTTGCCAGCCAACAAAAAGAAAGTTGGAACCAGCGCTGTGAACACCAGGAACAAGGCGCGGTTGAGCGCAAAGGTGCCAACCCACATCACAGTGGTGAACAAGCCCCAGGCGAACAGGTACCAGCCAACAGCCTCACCGGTGACGCCCGTTGCAAAGAATTTCACGAACGCTGCAAAGCTCCACCAGAACGCGCCGTAGGAACAAAATGCCACAAAGCCAAAGGTGTTGCCTTTAACCATTTCCATCAGCCCGGCGAAAAATTGCGCGGTGCCGCCGAAGGCAAACGCCATGGCCAAAACAATGCCAAGGCCGGTTGGTGCCATGTTGCCAGAATTGATCATGCTCAATAAAAACGTTGTCAGCGCGAAGCCAAACAGTCCGAGCGGTGCCGGATTTGCGAGTTTCATAGGTATCCTCCAATTAAAATTTTATTCTTCACAAACGCTCGGTCACCGAAATAACGTGGCGTGATTTGCTGTTTACCGAAAAGATTCTGGTTCCGCAAATGCCTAATTAAAAAAACTTTTGGTGAGGATAAGCTAAATGATAAGTTATAAGATTTAGCAGGACAACAAGCCTGCACTAATGCGCGGGTTCAGTGGCGACGACGTTGGCATTTGCGGCTTTGCGTAAGCACATGGTGGCGGCAATGGCGGCCAGCATACCAAAACCAAGCAGGCCAAACGCATCGCCATAGGCGAAATAATATGATTGTGCCTGGATGATATGGCCAATGGCCTGCACTGCTTGCGCGCTTGCGGCGGTGCTGCTGGCGGTACCGTGCATTTCAAAATAATGCTGCAATCCGCTCAAGCGGGCCTGGGTGGCAGGCGCCAGCAGGCTAATTTGCGGCGTGATGATAGCGGAATGAAATTTCTCGCGGTTGGTAACAAATGTTTCCACCACCGCAATGCCCACAGCGCCACCTAAATTGCGCATCATGTTAAATAATGATGACGCTGAGCCTGTGTCTTTGCGGGCGATGCCGGCGGTGGCAATGGCCGAAATGGGGGGGAATACAAACGCCTGCCCAACCGCGCGGATCAGGTTTGGCACTAGCAGTTGCGGGCCACTATCATCAGGCCCCAGCGATAAATTCATAAAACAACTGATCGAAAATAACGCAAAGCCAAACCCAAGCAGCAAGCGCAGGTCAAACCGCTTCATAAACCACGGCATGAAGGGAATGATAATTAACTGCGGCAAGCCAATCCAGGCCATAACCGCCCCGGCCTGGCGGGCACTATAGCCATGCGCTTGTGATAAATATATCGGGATCAGGTAAACCGCCCCGTATAATACAAACCCCAGCATGATGTTGGCGATGGTGGCAAACGAGAAATTGCGTGAATGAAACAGCCGCAAATTTACCAGCGGGGTTTTATGGTGCAGCTCATTGTAAATAAACGTCCCTAGGGCCAGCACTGAAATAATTGACAGCCGGGTGATAAGCGGTGAGCCGAACCAATCATCTTTATTGCCCTCCTCGAGCACCACTTGCAGGCAGGCCAGGCCCACCGCCACGCTGGCAATGCCCACCCAATCGCCCTGGCGGATTTTATCAAGCCGCATCGGTGTGGCATCCAGCCCGGCGAACAAGGCCGGCAGCATCACCGCGCCTGGGATTAAGTTCAGGAAAAATATGTAGCGCCAGCCGTATAAGTCAGTGATCAGCCCGCCGATGCTGGGGCCGATGGCAGGCGCCATGGTGGCGGTAAGCGCAAACATCGAGAAGCCCATTGGCCGGGCGCGTTCGGGTAGCAAGGTAATTACCGCGGTGAGCGAGAGCGGGATCAGCACGCCGCCGGCAAAGCCCTGAATGGCCCGCAATATCACCATCTCATGAAAATTGGTGGCCAGGCCGCAGGCTGCGGAAAAAATTAAAAATACAATCGTGCTGCCGATCAAATAACGCCGAAATGACAGCACCTCAGAGAGCCAGCCTGACATCGGGATGACCACAATCTCACCGATCAAATAGGCGGTGGAGATCCAGCCGCCGTCATCCAGCCCGGTGCCAATGCCGCCTTGAATATTCGGCAGCGAGGTATTCACCACCTGAATGTTAAGCACTGCCATGAAGGCACCGAGCAGCGAGCCGCCGACCGCCAGCTTGTTGCGCAGCGGGATTGTTTGTTGATCGCTCACGGCAGGTTAGTTTTGGCTGGCGGCGCGGGTGTTGATGTCAACCTCGACTGACATGCCGGGCCGCAATTTGCCGATCAGCGCCGGGGTCAGGTTGATGTCAATTTTCACCGGCAGCCGTTGCACGATTTTGGTAAAATTGCCGGTGGCATTGTCAGGCGGCAGCAGCGCGAATTGCTGGCCGCTGGAGGGGGCGATGCTCTCTACCATGCCGGTGACGTGCAAATCCGGATAGCCATCCACCCCGATGCTGACCGGCTGGCCGGGCTTGATGCGGGTGATCTGGGTTTCCTTGTAATTGGCCTGAACATATATTTGAGCCAGCGGCACCACCGCCATGATCTGCGTGCCGGGTTGTAAATAATCACCCTCGGCGACCGTTTTATTGGCGATCACGCCATCAAAGGGTGCGGTGATTTCGGTATGCCCCAGATCAAGGCTGGCCTGGGCCTGATGCGCTTTGGCTTGCGCCAGCCCGGCGGCGGCACCGGCTATTTTGGCGTTCAGCACATCCACCTGCCGCTGGGCCGCAAGCACATTGGCCTGATCAGCGGCCAGGGTGGCGGTGGCGGTGGCGGTGTCGGCGGCGGCCTGGGAGAGCGATTGCGCAGCGGATGCCCCGGCGGCATTGGCGCGGGCGTAGCGGTTTTGGTTTTCGGAGGCAAAATTCAACCGTGCCTGATCCGCCGCCGCCATCGCTTTTGCCGCCGCAATTTTAGCCTGCTGTAAGCCAAGCTGGGCCTGATCAGCCTGCAAGGCGGCCGCGGCGGCGGTAACATCTGCCGCGGCACTGGCCAGGGCTGCCTGATAGTCTTTGTCGTCAAGTGTGGCGAGCAACTGGCCTTTAGTGACCGGCTGATTATCCTTCACCAACACCGCGCTGACATAGCCGCTGATTTTCGGCGCCAGCACAGCGGAATTGGCCTCAATGTAAGCGTCGTCGGTGGCAGTGACATATTGTCCGACCCGCAGATATTGCACCAGCCAGACCAGCAATAACACCAGCACCACGGCCCCGGCGGCAATCCCTAAAAATCGCCGGGTGGACCCAAAAATTCCCTGCTTACTCACCAGTTACCCCAGTCCAGCCAAGACCCAGATGTGGCCTGAGGGCTGCCCTATACAAGATGCTATGCGCGGCCCGCCAACCAGCCGCCGCCGCCGCTCAGAGCTTCTCGACCTGGCTGTATTCGAGGTCAACCGGGGTGGAACGGCCGAAGATCGAGACTGAGACCTTCACGCGGCCCTTGTCCTCGTCAACTTCCTCAACCACGCCGTTGAAGCTGGTGAACGGCCCATCGGCAACCCGGATTTGTTCGCCGATTTCAAAGATAACAGCGGGGCGGCGATGCTCGGTGCCATCCTGCGCCTGCTTCATAATCCGCTCGGCTTCGGCATCGGGGATCGGTGTTGGGCGGGTCTTGCTGCCCAGGAAGCCGGTCACCTTGGGAACATCCTTCACCAGATGCCAGGTGTCATCGGTCAGTTCCATTTTGATCAGAACGTACCCTGGGAAAAATTTGCGCTCGGTGTTCACCTTCTGGGCCCGGCGGATTTCCACCACCTCCTCAGTTGGCACCACCACTTCGTCGATATGGTCGGCCAAGCCCTTCAGCTCGGCCTGTTCCATAATTTGAGTGGCGATTTTTTTCTCGAAGCCCGAATAGACGTGCAAAACGTACCAACGCTTGGCCATTTGAAGTTCCTTAATTGCCGGCGTTGAACAGGGCGCGCATTCCGGCCCCGATGATCTGATCGACGGTCAGGAAGAACAACGCCGTAATCAGCACCATCACCAGCACCAGCCCGGTGGTTTGCAGGGTTTCCTTGCGCGATGGCCAGGTGGTTTTTTTGGCTTCCGCCTGCACCTCGCGCATGAACTTCAATACGTTTACCGCCACGCTAAAAAAACTCCGTTATCGCCGCTGACAAGACAAAAATTTTCCGATGCACTGGGGGATGGCAGGGGCGGAGGGTCTCGAACTCTCAACCTCCGGTTTTGGAGACCGGCGCTCTAGCCAATTGAGCTACGCCCCTATTGCACATAAACATCCAAACCAGCACAGATGCGCGTTCCACACGTTGCGGCCCGCGCTGTCAAGTGGAAGCAGCCATGGGTTGGTTAATTTGGAGCGGGTGGCGGGAATCGAACCCGCACAACTAGCTTGGAAGGCTAGGACTCTACCGTTGAGCTACACCCGCATGTGTTGCGCAATTTGCATCTGGCCGCCCCACCATCCCCCAAAGCAAATTGCAAAACAAGGCTAAAAGCAGAAAGACCACGTGCTGAGCGGCGTAAATTGGTGGAAGGGGTTGGATTCGAACCAACGTAGGCGTACGCCAGCGGATTTACAGTCCGCCCCCTTTAGCCACTCGGGCACCCTTCCGATGAGGGGTCATTTCCGCGATTCACCCCGTCTTGTCAACGCAAAGCTGCCGGGCGGCGTTGTCTTTACGGGGGGCTGGGGATAGTGATGCCGCCCATGAGCCAAAATCGTCCGCCGAACCGCCCGCCCCATAGCAAGCCCGGCAACAAGCCCGCCCGCCCAAACGAGCGCGGTGGTGATAAGCCGCGCGGCGGCGTGCCCAAGCCGTTCGGCGAGCGTTCAAGTGAGCGCAGCGGCGAACGCCCGAAATTTGACGGCCCGAAATTAACCCTGCCCGGCGGTGCCCGCCCGCAAGCGCAAGGTGAGCGCTCAAATCAGGAGCGCCCGCAGCGCGAGCGCAACCCGCATGACCGCGCTCCGCAAAATCGCGAGCATGGCAGTCGGGGCCAGCGCCCGCCCGCCGTGCCGAACGGCGCGGTATGGCTATATGGCCTGCATGCGGTGGCCGCCGCCCTGGGCAACCCTGCGCGCCGGCTGCGCCGTTTGGTCATTACTGAGGAAGCGCAGGCCACATTGGCCGCTGAGCGCCCGCTGCCCTGGGCCGTGCAGCCCGAAATCGCGCCGCGCGATAAAATTGACCAGCTCCTCGGTGCCAGGCCCGGCAGCGGTATCGTGCACCAGGGGGTGGCCCTGCTGACCGACCAGCTTGCCACGCCGGCTTTGCTTGATGCCCTGGCCCGCCCTGGCCCGATTTTGGTGCTGGACCAAATCTCTGACCCCCGCAACATTGGCGCCCTCATGCGTACCGCTCAAGCGTTCGGCGCCGCCATGGTGATCGCCCAGGAGCGCAACGCCCCCGAGGAAACCGGCGCCTTGGCCAAAGTGGCCTCCGGCGCGCTTGAACTCATCCCACTGCTGCGGATTGTTAACATCTCCCGTGCATTGATTGTGCTGAAATCAGCCAATGTCTGGGTTGTCGGCCTTGATGGCACTTCCCCCACCCAGCTCAACGGCCAGGCGTTTGCGGGCCGCCGGGTGGCTTTGGTGCTGGGCAATGAGGGTGAGGGCATGCGCCGCCTGACCCGCGAAACCTGCGACGAAATCGCTGCCTTGGCGATGCCGGGCGGGATGGAAAGCCTTAATGTTTCCGCCGCCGGCGCGGTGGCATTGTACGAGCTGACGCGTAGCTAGCACGCGCGGTTCGTGAGGCTGCAAAGCCCCTTAAATATTATTGCGCCACCACCGCGATCCATCGCGGGCCGGGGTCGGTGCCGGTGGCGTCATCGCCGTCAATCAGCAAGCTGGCGGTCTGCTGGTGCGATGCGGCTAATTTGGCCAGAGCCTCCTTTAGGTCAGCCGCGGAGTTGACGGTAATGGCGCCGACAGCTTCCACCACATCAGCGGCCACAATTCCGGCGTGAGCGGCGGGGCCGCCGGCGGTGACCGAGAGGATATGGGCGCCGTCCTGTGATGAGGTGGCGGCGATGGAGACCCCAATTGTGGTGAGGGTGATATTGGCAGCGGCGGCGGGGGTGATGGTGCCGGGCGCTGGCTGCGGCGGTGGCACGGTGATGATGAGGTCAGCGGTTTGCAGGCTGCCGCCTCGGTAGAATTGCGCATGGGCGATCTGGTCCGCCGGGATTTCGGCGGTGCGGATCAACAGCGAGCGGGTGTCGGTAATTGGGGCGTTGTTGAGCGAGGTGAGCACATCGCCGGGTTGTAGCTTGCCGCTGGCCGGGCTGTTGGCAGCGATGCTGGCGATCAGCGCGCCGTCGGTACCGGGGAGGGCGAGGAGTTTCTGGATTTCCGGGGTGACATTTTCAGTGCTGACGCCGAGCCAGCCGCGCTGTACCGCGCCGTTGGCTTCCAGTGAGGCAGCGATGGGCTGCACCATGGCAGAGGGAATGGCGAAGCCGATGCCGATGGAGCCGCCTGAGGGCGAGTAGATGGCGGAGTTGACGCCGATCACCTGACCGGCGGCGTTGAACAGCGGGCCGCCGGAATTGCCGCGGTTGATGGTGGCGTCAGTCTGGATGAAATCGTCGAATTTACCCTCGCTGATGTTGCGGTGCAGGGCCGAGACAATGCCAGCCGAAGTGGAGCCTGCCAGGCCAAAGGGGTTGCCGATGGCGAGAACCCAGTCACCCACCCGCAATTTGGTGGAATCCCCGAAGCTGACAGCCGGGAGCTTATGTCCGGCATCGACCTTCAGCACCGCGAGATCGCCGTCCTTGTCGGTGCCGACGACCGCGGCGGGCAGGATGGTGCCGTCCTGGAAGGTGACGGTGACGCTGGTGGCGCCGTCAATCACATGGTCGTTGGTGAGGATGAAGCCGGCGGGGTCGATCACGAAGCCGGAACCGAGCGCTTCTTCGGCCTTGGGTGGCGGCAGCACCGAGCCCGAGGTGGGGTCGGCGGCACTATTGGGGTGCAGTCCGCCGGTGGCTTTGCCCTGGTTGGGCGAGGCGTTGGGTGTGGCGTTCGGCGCTGAGTTGGGGTCATTGGGGTCAGCCGGCTGGTTGGGATTATCAGCGACCGGCGCGGTGCTGGCGACGCTGACCACGGTGGGCAGCAGTTTGCCGGCAAGGTCAGCCAGGTTGGGTGGCATCGGCGGGCTAGCGTGCGCCGTGCCGAGTGTTGCGGACAGGCAGATGACGGCGAGGAGCAGCGGGCGGAGGAGGGTCATGGATAAATTGTGCGGTCGCCCAAGCTACTTTGCAAGGGTGGCTACTTTGCAAGGGTGGCTATTTGGCAAGGGTGGCTATTGGATAGTGCGGGCAGGGGCGTTACATCAGGGGTATGAATGAACAAACCATCCGCGCCGCTTTGGCGAAATATAATTTAGGTAAAATGCTGGACGGCGTGCACGCGCATGACGGGCTGGTGCAGGTGACCCTGGCGATCAAGCGCGAGGAGGCGGCCGCATTGGAGCCTCTGCGGGCCAGGATCGAGGCGGAGCTGAGCGCCATGAAGGGCGTGCAGAATGCGGCGGTGGTGTTTACCGCGCATCGCGAGGCGGCCCCGCCGCCGCCTGCAGCGCCACCCGCAGCGCAGGTTGCGGATATTTTGCCTGGGGTGAAGCGGGTGATTGCGGTGGCTTCCGGCAAGGGCGGGGTGGGGAAATCCACCGTGGCGGTGAATTTGGCGGTGGCGCTGGCACGCGGCGGTTTGCGGGTGGGGCTGCTGGATGCCGATATTTACGGGCCTTCATTGCCGCGGATGCTGGGCATTACCAAAAAACCCGAGGTGCGTGACGGCAAAATGCAGCCTTTGCATGCGTGGGGCGTGGTCTGCATGTCAATTGGGTTTTTGGTGGAAGAAGAAACCGCGATGGTGTGGCGCGGCCCGATGGTGATTGGCGCACTTACCCAGATGCTGACCCAGGTGGAATGGGGCAATTTGGATGTATTGGTGATTGACATGCCGCCGGGCACTGGCGATGTGCAATTAACACTGGCGCAAAAAGCCGCTTTGTTCGGCGCGGTGATTGTTTCCACCCCGCAGGATATTGCGCTGTTGGACGCCAGGCGGGGTGCCAAAATGTTTGAGCAGGTGCGGGTGCCGGTGCTGGGAATTGTGGAAAATATGTCGTATTTTTCATGCCCGAATTGTAACCACCGGACCGATATTTTTGGCCATGGCGGGGCGCAGGCGGAAGCGGCGCGGATGGGTGTTGCGTTCCTGGGCGAGGTGCCGCTGCTGCTGGCGATCCGCGAGACCGGCGATGAGGGGGCGCCGGTGACGGCTTCAGACCCAGGCGGTGAGGCGGCGGCGGCGTTCATGGCGGTGGCGGGGCAGGTGGCGCAAATGCTGCAAGGTGCTGCCGTGGCGGGTCCGAAAATTTCGATTGAGTGATTGACCATGTGATGGTGGAGATCGGGTTTTACCATTTAACCCGGACTGATGAGTTGGCGGCGCTCCCGGCGTTGCTCGTCCGCACGCTGGCGGCGGGGGAGAAGGCGCTGGTGCTGTGCGGCGCGGCGGACCGGGTGAAAGCGCTGGATGACGCGCTGTGGCGGGTGGAATGGCTGGCGCATGGCACCGCAAAAACCCCGCACCCTGAATGGCAGCCGGTGTTTATTACCGCCGCCATGGACAATCCGGCGGCGGCGCGGTTTTTGTTTTTGCTTGATGGTGTGAGCACCGATGTGAACGGCTTCGCCCGGGTGTTTGATTTGTTTGATGGCAATGACGAGGCTGCGGTAATGGCAGCGCGCGGGCGATGGAAATTGGCCAAGGAGGCCGGCCATGCCATGACCTATTGGAAGCAAAGTGAGACCGGCTGGGCGAAGGCGGGTTAAGGGTACACGTGTAACATTTCTGCCGAAAAGGTTTTATAACTCTATGTTAGTGTTCGACAAATTTTCCAAAGTGCGGCGAAAAACCTGGCAATATTGGTGGTTTGTTGGTAGATGCTGCGGCAAAACCGGGTGGTGAAACTGATGCGACGAAATATTGCAAAGCGGATGGTTTTGGCTCTGGCGGCTCTGGCTTATGGCGATGCAACGGCACAGGCGCAGACGGTGGGACATTTTGAGGCGGTGGTGCAGATTGACCTGCTGACGAATGGCGAGGTGCATCAACTAGCGCAAAGGAGTGTTACGCCTGGCAACCCGCTGGAGGTGAAACAAAAGGCCGGAGCCAATGGCGTGCCGAGTGCGCTGGATGTGGTGGTGGCGTTTGAAGGCTGCGGCGATGGCCAGTTAAGCGTGCGGGTGACATCGCGCACCGGCGGTGACAATTCGCAAAGTTACCAGCAGGCGAGCGATGAGTTTTGTGCCACCCTGCCTGCCACCGGCACCGGGCATCAGCGCGTGGGGCTGGGCAATGGCAATGCGGTTGAGGTGAGCATGACCGGCGGGATCGGCAGTTAAGGTTTTTCGCCTTTCAGTGTTTTTTCAAAAAACAATTTTGAGGCAGGTGGTGATGAGCAGGGGGGAGAAGATTCCCGCTTTCGCGGGAATGACGGGAAAGCAGGGAATGACAAGAAGGGAGAGCTGGGATGGTGGGGGAGGTTCCCGCTTTCGCGGGAATGACGAAAAAGAAAGCGGGAATGACGGGAAAGCAGGCGGGAATGACAGGGAAAAAGTGGGGGTGGTGAGGTTAGTCGTTGACGGAGAGCACCATGATGGGGTCGGCGATTTTTTCGGGTGCGATTTCCTCATCGAGCGGTAAAACCGCTGTGCCGATGGCGAAGAATTCGATCACATGGGTTTGCCAGCCATGGCTGCCTTCACGGATATCGACGCCGACCACGCCTTCGGCCTTGGCGGCGGCGGCTTCAAACTGCATGCGCTCAATCGCAATTTCACGCGCCTCATACATGGCGGCGGTGAAGTTTTCCATTTCCACATTGCGGCCCACCGTGCCGAAGCCGGACATCATGCCGCGATGCGCGACATGATACACGCAACTGCCCATCACCATTTCAACCGGGCGGTAGCCGGCATGCAACAGGGACCAAAAATCCTGGCCGGAAAGATCGGACGTGAAGGGGCCGCCATCATGCGCGCGGAAACCTTTGTGGCCTTCGCCATGCACAACACCGGTGCCGATGGCGATGAATTCCAGCAGATGCTCATCCCATTCGAGGCGTTTGATGGTGAGTTTGACACCAACAATGCCATCAGCACCCATGGCGGCGGCCTCGGCGCGCATGCGTGACATGGCAAGTTCACGGGCGTGGTACATGGCTTTGGAGAGCACATCGAGCTCCTGGCTTTTGCTCCAGGAGCCGTATTGAATGCCGACATGATAAACGCAGGTGCCAACGCACAGGCCAATCGGTTCAAACCCGGCTTTGCGCACCAATAAAAACTCATTCACCGAAAAATCTGAGGTGAACACGCCGGTTGAATGCAATGAGCTACGCAGGCCCTTGAGGCGTTCCTTGGCGTGGGTGGGGATTTCAGATGGCATGATTAAATGGCTCCCTCAGAATCATTGCTGGCATAGGATTGATGGTGCCGGGCGGTGCCGGTGAGTGGGGTTTTACCGTCGTGGATATCGACCAGCATTTTGATGTCGTGCTGGAAAGGCGTGCCACGCCTGGCATCAACCACGGTGGCGACAACGATATGACGGGCGAGATATTCCTTGGTCTCATTGGCTTCGCGCTCGAACATCTGGCTGAAGTTCAGATGCGCTAACACGCCGTTACCTTGTGGCTGGGCGTGTTGGCGCAAATTGGCGTGGGCCTGCTGGCGCACACTCTCCCACAGGCGGCTGAGCGCCCAGGATTCAGTGTTGCCCTGCCACATTTGGTTGGTGAGGCCCCGCCAGTCGTTCATCCATTCATAGTGTGCGCCGATGGCAATGCCGGTGGGCACCACATCAGCTTCCAGCAGTTTAACAAATTCCAGCGCGGGCACGGTGGCCACCACGGGGTCAGCGCTGGGGGGCAGGCCCTCAACAGAAACGGCGGTGCCGATCAGGGTAAAATCCATGCTGTTTTCAACGGCCAATGGAATGGTGCGCATTTTCACATCAAGCACCGCATTGGCGCCGGCGGCTTTGGCTTCCGCTTTCAGGCGTGCGAGTGCGAGGTCCCAGCCTTGGGCATGGCCCAATGTCCATGACCAGCCATAATGCAGCCAGCAGGTGGCTGAGATGGTGGAGATCGGGCGCAGGCCATGGCTGCGCACCACCATCAACTCGGCGGGGGTGAGGGTGGCGATCCATGGCAGGGTGCCGGCGCGGGCTTGTTGCAGGCGGGCCATGGTGCTGGAAGGTGGGCGGTTGGCGCGCACATTCATTAGAATATCAGCCTGCCGGCGGGCACTTTCCTGTTGGGATTGTTGCTGCTCCGGGCTGGGGCCTTTGAGAAAGTCAAACAGGCCCATCAGCTTGCCATGAAGCTTTGCAAGGATTGGCTGAGGGTTTGCGCGTGGGCGGTGGCTTTTTGGGTTTCCTCCCCTAATTTTACAAACCATTCGGCGGGGTCAAGGGTTTTGGTGTTCAGGGTGATTCCGCGCACCACCATGGCGATGGTGGCGGTGAGGCGGGCATTCTCAAGCGTGAGGCTGTATTTATGCTCACCAAGGCTGATGGTAACGCCAGTGATTTTGGCGGATTTGCTGAAGAACCCTTTGGATTCTGAGATGGTGACAAGCTCTGGCATGGCTTCCTTCAGGCGCAGGGCAAAGGCCCGCAAATTGCTTTCAGCATCAGCGGTGAAGCGGCGCAGCCAGGCGGCTTGCACATCAAAATCAACGCTCATTGCTGTATCCCTGTTGGCTGTACCGCGCGGGCGTTCACACCTTGCATGCCAATGACGAGCTTATCGCGTATGACGGCGAGTTTTGCTTCGCGGTCACGGTCACCGGCAGCGATTTCGCGTTCAATATCCATCACCTCATGCATGGTTTTGATGGTTTCATCAGCCACTTGCGCCAGCACGTCGATGTTGCGCTGGTCACCGCCTAAGCTGCGGGCAGCCGAGGTGGCGGCATCATGCGCGCCTTTGGAGGCCAGCAGGGTAATCTGGCGGGCGGCTTCGTCGAGCTTTTCACTTTCAGCGGCGGCGCGGGCGATGTCGACCTGCACCACTGCTTGGGAGGCTACCGCCATCAGGCGCGGGATAACCATCAACATGCCGTTGGAGATTTTCATCAGCCGGGTTTCAGCGGCTTGTTTGTTTTGCGCGATGATCGGGATGAGCAGCGCCGAGCCGACCAGGGATTCTCGCATTTCAGCGATTTTGCCACGGAAGTTGGCGAGTGTTGCGCGCAATACCATAACATCAGCGGCATCATCCGGCGCCGCGGTGGCAATGGCGTGCTGGCGGCGCTGCTCAAGCTCATCAAGCCCACGGTCAAGCGCGATTTGGCCGGCGGCGATTTCGATTTTCAGCCCGTGCAGGGATTGGCGGATGGCAAGGGCTTGCTGGTCAAGCAGCTGGATGGCGATGGTCAGGTCAGCTTTGGTTTTGCGGGCTTTGGCTTGTTCGGCGTCCATCAAATCAAGGAATTTTTTGCGGTTTTCGGCAAACGCCTTGAAGGCGGTGTGGGCCTCAGTCGCCAGCCCCATGAGCTTGCCGAACACGCCGCCCCGGGGGGTAAGTTTGCCGGCGGCGGATTCAGTTTGCAAATCAGAGATGCGCAGGATTTTAACACCATCAATCACCGCGGCGGCGATGCGGCCAACCTCACCTGCGTCTCCTAAGCGCACGCCCGCGAGCAACTGGCGCGACGCCTGGGCAATGCCCGCCAGCACGCCGTCACCATGGGCGAGCAGGCTGGTGGAATCGCTGAAGTTCAGCCGGGCGGCGGAGGCGTTGGCAGCTGCCAGGTCATCAGGGGTGAGATTGGCGACCTCGACCAGGCGCTCAGGTGGCGGTTCGGCGGCCAGGCGCGGGTCAGTGAGTTGATGGCTGGGGCCAACCGCTGGGGGTTGTGATGCTGGGGCTTGCGCAGGTGGCGGCTCCAGATTGTCGAAGATGGAGAGGTCAAGTGGTGCGGCTGGCTTTTCGTCCGGCAATGTGTCGCCCCCAGTTAAGTAAACACGG